>CAYXIS010000090.1:0-6606 GCA_964465545.1 uncultured Bifidobacterium sp.
ACTTCTACGGCTTTGACCAGAAGTACTACGAGATGACCTACAACTCCCCCAATGCTTCCGCCTTGGCTCAGAAAGTCGCCGCGTTGATGCCACCCGGCGAGCCCATCCATCAGAGCAATCGCGGCCTCGATCATGGCGCATGGGTGCCATTAAAGATCATGTATCCCGATGCGGATATTCCGGTTCTTCAAATGTCGATGCCCACTTCTAATCCATATGTGCTCATGGATTTGGGAAAGCGACTTCAACCACTTCGCGACGAAAGTGTACTCATCATCGGCTCAGGTTTCATGACCCATGGCCTGCCATATCTTCAAAATTGGAGCATCAACGCAGATGCGCCAACCTGGTCCAGTGATTTCGATCAGTGGGCCGCAGAAGCGTTGGCGAACGGCAACATCGATGAACTCGTGAATTTCAAATCAAACGCGCCAGGCATGCCCTACGCGCATCCCACCGTCGAGCACTTCACGCCGTTGTTCATCACACTCGGTGCTTCGGAGACTCCGGATATCGCCCCAAAAACCCTTATAGATGGCTATTTTATGGGCCTTTCTAAGCGATCTATCTTGGTTGCGTAATACATATTGACTTATAAAAGAATGATCTGTACGCCATTAAGCAAGGCCTGCGCAGTCGCACATGCAAAATCAGCTTGCAATTTTCCAATGGGCTTAGCCTGGTATCGGAGCGCATTGCGCCCTTCGCGAAGGACATTGAAATCCGCCGTGGCCGATTCCGACGGGCCGCCAATCAGTACTATTTCAAGATATTCACCCACCGTGGCATGTTGCCCTGGACCAGAAGTCGTTCGAAATCCATACGCCGCGAGTAACGCTTCACCAACATCGTGGGCGATGTTGTAGGCAATGTCATAACGAACTTGATTTGCGGTGATATTTACAAGTTCATTCATTGCCTCATTTGCTTGATCCAAGAATAATTGAGCCTTGTTGAGGTCTATCGGTACTCGGCTTAAACGATTGGCCTTAACAGCGATTGTGAGATCAGCGACCTGTTTAATTGATAATTGTGGCGGATTCATGCCGGGACGTTTAAATCAGAATTGCCAATCACGCTAATGACACCTCCCTTTCGAAGGTTCTTGAGAAATGGTGTATCTGTTTGCCATTCATCTAGACTCATTATGGTTGGGTTCACTGACCAACCCAACTGCTTATTTACACTCGCGCATGCGGCATACACTTTCCGAATATCTGGTTGCCCAACCACCAATACATCGATGTCCTCAGGAGCCGTTCCCCGACGTCCCAATGTCCGATGAGCCCAGGAACCAAATATGAGCACCTTTTGAACCCCCCGAATTCCTCGGAAAGCATTCTTTAAGAGCGGCACGGGTCCTGAAGATATCTCTAGCAATTCACGTAGGGGTTTGTAATAGGGCGAAGTTCTATTGGGTTCAATTAGTCGATAATTGCCAACCTTCTCTTCTTTAATCAGTCCGGCTTCGAGTAAACGTCCTACTTCTCTATGGACAGTTGGATAAGGAATATCAAGGTCAAGACTTAGAGCCTGGATCGTCTTCCGGCTCTCAATGAGAAACACTGATGACAAGATGCGCTCCTGATTGGCAGATCGAAATAATGGCAAAAGCAGGGGGGCTTCTGTTCTCATATAATGGAGGTTACTCTCCATTATATTGATACGCAAGGAGGCCAAGAAAGAGGAAACTCAGACCTAGCGAAAAGTCCTCGTGGTGCTACTCAACGTTCAAGGCTACGTAGCAGCTGAGTGTGGTTAAGACGCGGAACCAGAAGAGTTCCATTGCATGCGCGGCACTTGCGTTGACCACGGCATAGCCATTTCCAACGCTGCGGATGCGCGCAAGACGTCTATCTCCGATCCCAGTCGACCCGCGATCATGAGGCCCACAGGAAGTCCCTCCGGCGTCAGGCCGCATGGAACAGATGCAGTCGGCTGCCCGGTCATATTCCACAATGCAGCGAAAGGCATCGCGGTCATCCATCCCGGTTCCACATCTGTTGACCCAATGCGACTCGGTGGCCGTCGCAGCGGAAACGCCGGCACTGCAGTCGCAGGCATCACCATAAGGTCATACTGGTCAAAGAACTCTGCAACAGCGGCGCGAAGTTGCGACAACTGGTTCAGTACAACATCGAATTCTGTCGCTGGGATATCGGGATACGCGTCCAGTTCTGCGAATGTTTCCGGAAAAAGTTCCTCACGCGCAGCCGGAGAAAATGCGCGCAAGGCAAGCCGCGTATCTGCCGCGCTGATTGGCATGATGGTATTGAATGGATTGGAGATGCGTGGCTCGTTGGCCGTTACCGTTGCACCGAGGGTTTCCAAGACAGGGAGTGCGCGAGACACAACCTCGATGAGGTCAGAGTCAACTGCGAAGTGCCCGAGGTCAGGCGACCAAGCGATCTTCATTCCAACCAGCGGCCGGTCTGACGCACCAACGGCATCCACGGCCTGCACTAGAGAGGGCAGTTCCTGTCGGAGGCAGACGGGGTCTCGTGGGTCTGGGCCAGCCATAACCTGCAACATCAGGGCCGCATCACGGACCGAGCGGGTGAGCGGGCCAAGATCATTAAGCAATCCAGAACCTTCACCAGCGGGCCATGTCGAGACTCGACCGTGAGTCGGTTTGATCCCGAAGATTCCGCACATGGCTGCGGGCCCAGTGATCGATCCTGCGTAATCAGTGCCCGTTGCGACTGGCACCATGCCGGCTGCGACAGCGACAGCCGAGCCGCCACTGGAACCGCCGGGCGTACGCGACACATCCCATGGGTTGACGCAGTCCTCGCCTAAGCGGTTCTTCGTCTCGCCAAGAGTGCCGAGTGCCGGAGTATTCGTCTTGCCAACAATGACTGCACCCGCAGCCCGTAACCGCTCAACCATTGCCGAATCCGCATCCGGATAATTATCGCGGTAGGTCACAAATCCAAAAGAGTTCGGCATTCCACGCACCGCACTGAGATCCTTGACGGCCACCGGCACCCCATTGAGGGGGCCGCCGCTACCGCAAGCAGCTCGGACGTCCGCTTCGCGAGCCGCGGACAACGCTGTCTCACTCGCTACAGTAAGAAAAGCTCGCGAATCGCGGGCGTCGTCGATAGCCTGCAAGGATTTGGTGACAACTTCTACCGCAGAAACTTCTCGTCGCGATATGAGACCTGCTATCTCTCCCGCGCTGAGGTTCAGTAGATCCGTCAATTAACTACAGCCTGATGTACTTCCGCAACCTTCGCATACGTAGCATGCACCTGATTGACGCATCTTCACACCACACGTCATGCAAAGCGGTGCATCGGATGCAATCCCAGTGATTGCCTCAAGCAATTCAGTGGATGATCCATAACCCTGCGATGGCGCAGTAGTGATCTTCACTTCCTTTGGCCTTGAAACCGCAACTGGTGATGGTGCAACGGTGCGCTCCAAATCATCTTCATCAGTTGCAGCGTCCTGCGTGTATTCGCCGGTTTCAAGGGCGCGTGCGCGCTCTTTTGCTGAATACAGGCCCATTCCTGAGCGAGTTTCAAATGGCAAGTAATCAAGTGCCAAACGACGGAAGATATAGTCCATCATCGACTGTGCGATTCGAACATCTGGATCATCTGTCATTCCACTTGGCTCAAATCGCAAGTTGGTGAACTTCTCAACGAAAGTCTCAAGAGGCACGCCGTATTGAAGGCCAATCGAGACTGCAATCGAGAACGCATCCATAACACCGGCAAGTGTTGAACCCTGCTTGCCGAGCTTTAAGAAGACTTCACCAAGTGCGCCATCGGCGTATGCACCAGAGGTCATGTATCCCTCGGCACCGCCTACGGAGAACGATGTTGTCATCGCAGGGCGCGACTTTGGAAGACGCTTGCGAACGGCTGCGGCAGGGGCTGTTTCAGAGACAACTGCCTTGCCCTTTGCCTTGCCTTCAGAAAGCGGCTGGCCGACCTTGCAGTTGTCGCGGTAAACGGCAAGGGCTTTGAGCCCAAGCTTCCATCCTTCGTAGTAGACCTCTTCGACATCTTCAACTGTCGCATCCTCTGGCAAGTTGACGGTCTTGGAGATCGCACCTGAAAGGAACGGCTGGCATGCGGCCATCATGCGGACGTGGCCCATTGGAGCAATTGACCGCGCGCCAAGTGCACAATCAAAGACGTCGTAGTGCTCAGGCTTTAATCCCGGGGCATCGATGACGTGACCGTGCGTTGCGATGAATTCGACGATTGCCTCGATTGTCTCTTCGGTATAACCAAGCTTGCGAAGGGCCGCCGGAACTGTCTGGTTGACGATCTGCATTGATCCGCCGCCGACGAGCTTCTTGAACTTAACCAACGAGAAATCAGGCTCGATGCCTGTGGTGTCGCAGTCCATCATCAAGCCGATGGTGCCGGTTGGGGCAAGAACGGAGATCTGGGCGTTGCGCCAGCCATTCTTCTCACCGATCTTGTTATTAGCTTCCCAGGCCTTGTTAGCCTCTGTCCACACATCGCGATCGAGAGTTGTCACGGACTTGGCTGAAATTGAAGCCGATGCATGCTTGTGCATGACTCGTGCGTGAGGTGCGGCGTTGCGAGCAAAGCCTTCGTATGGTCCGACAATTCCTGCAAGTTCTGCAGAGCGCTTGTACGTGATACCCGACATCAGCGATGTGATCGCACCGGCAAGTGCACGCCCGCCGTCAGAATCGTACGGAAGACCAGATGCCATAAGGAGTGCACCAAGGTTTGCGTACCCGATTCCGAGTTGACGATATGCACGAGTCGTCACACCGATTGCCTCGGTTGGGAAGTCGGCGAAGCAGATGGAGATGTCCATCGCAGTGATGATCATCTCTGCTGCGCGGGCGAATGTCTTAGCATCAAATGATCCGTCGGACTTTAAGAACTTCATCAAGTTCAACGATGCAAGGTTGCACGATGAGTTATCAAGGGACATGTACTCAGAGCAAGGGTTGGATGCGTTGATACGCCCGGTCTCTGGGTTGGTGTGCCAATCGTTGATCGTGTCGTCGTACTGAATTCCTGGATCAGCACATGCCCACGCAGCCTCTGCCATCTTGCGGAACAAGTAGCGTGCATCGACTGTGTCGATAACTTCGCCGGTTGAACGCGCAGTCAGACCGAACTCTGTGCCGCTCTCGTATGCGCGCATGAACTTGTCGCTGACGCGGACTGAGTTGTTTGCGTTCTGGTACTGGACCGAGATGATGTCCTTACCGCTCAAGTCCATGTCAAAGCCAGCGTCACGAAGGGCTCGAATCTTGTCCTCTTCGCGAACCTTGGTCTCAATGAATTCTTCGATATCTGGATGATCAACATCTAGGACGACCATCTTGGCTGCGCGACGAGTGGCGCCACCGCTCTTGATGGTGCCGGCAGATGCATCTGCTCCGCGCATGAAGGAGACCGGGCCGGAGGCTGTGCCACCGGACTTGAGCAACTCCTTGGACGAACGGATACGCGACAGGTTAAGACCTGCGCCTGACCCGCCCTTGAAGATCATTCCCTCTTCGCGGTACCAGTTGAGGATCGATTCCATAGTGTCATCAACTGACAAAATGAAGCAGGCGCTTACTTGCTGCGGCTCTGGTGTTCCGACATTGAACCACACTGGTGAGTTGAACGAGAAGACCTGGTGCAAAAGCATGTAGGTGATTTCGTGCTCGAAGATTTCAGCATCGGCCTCGGTTGCGAAGTAGCCGTTCTCTTTGCCAGCTTTCGTGTATGTAAGAACCACGCGGTCGATAACATTCTTTAATGACCATTCGCGATTTTCTGCACCTACTGCCCCACGGAAATACTTTGTGGTGACGATGGTAGATGCGTTGACCGACCAAAAATCTGGATATTCAACCCCGCGCTGTTCAAAGATGGTCTCGCCAGTCTTCCAGTTGGACTGGATGATGTCGCGACGCTCCCAGGTCACTTCGTCATAAGGGTGAACACCTTGTGTGGTGTAAATGCGTTCGAGTACCAACCCCTTGTTTGACTTAGTGGTGGACTTACCTGGTCGGTTGATGACCGTCTCTGACATGTGTATTTCTCCAGATTTCTTTAGTAGTGCGTTTTAATTTTTTGCTTTGGAGCTTGAGGATTTACTTGGCGTACCGGAGGGCACAGCCCTCAATAGAGCAATCTCGCCCTCGAAATCTTCGAGAGAATTAAAATTACGATAAACCGAGGCGTAGCGCAGATAAGCCACCTCATCAAGTTGGCGAAGCGGAGCCAAGATGGCCATCCCGACCTCCTGGGCCTCGATCTCGGCCTGGCCGGTAAGGCGCAAGGTCTCCTCGACCCGTTGGGCCAAGAGGGCAAGGTCGTCATTGCTCACCGGCCTGCCTTGGCAGGCCTTTCTGACACCGGCGACGACCTTCTCTCGACTGAAGGGCTCAGTGGCTCCACTGCGCTTGACAATGTTGAGAAGAGCGGTCTCCTGAGTCGAGAAGCGTGCGCCGCATTCAGGACATTCGCGACGGCGACGGATCTGAGTTCCATCTTCTGCGGGGCGAGAATCCACGACACGAGAATCGTCATGTCGGCAAAATGGACAGATCATCGGCGTGTCATCCTTCCTGTAATCCCTATGGGGTGTATTGCGATTCACTGAATAATC
>CAYXIS010000091.1:0-6441 GCA_964465545.1 uncultured Bifidobacterium sp.
AAATTTTCCAACTAGCAAGAGAGAAGAGAATTAGATGAAAACCAAATCGTTTGGATTTTCCGTATTGGCCGCAATTCGCGCGCTTACACTGTCTGCGGTTGCATTCGGGACAAATGCATCGGCAACAGATACTCCAAGCCCTTCCCCGGTTGTTTCAACAGATGCGGGTGCAAATGACGATGCCGAAATCTCGGCACTTATAAGTGCTCAGCCTGACGTCACTGGTAATGGACAAGAGGCTGATGTCTCAAGCGATGCCAATAAGGCAGAAGATGCCCAGGAGCAGGCGGCTTTCGATGGTGACATCAAGGCGGCAGTCCTTGCCGGTGACTCCGATAGTGCATCTCAACTCACCGCAGCCGCGTCCATTGTGACCTCGATTGATGCGCCAGAGATTGCGGCCGTGGCCGCCGATGACGCTGAGGCACATACCTTGATAATTGGGCTACCTTAAAAGTAAGCCCAATAGCCCGTCGAGTTCCGGCATGGAGGGATCTGGCCCCGAGATGCCGGAACTCGATGTGGGTCCGAGCCTGAGAAAGTCCCGTGGATTACGAAATCGCTGTAACGAAACGCGTCCCCCCGTCGTTCTTGATGTCAGAATCCACGAAAGGGAGACCATGTTAAAGAAAAAGACCATTTTGGCAGTCGCGACGGCAGCAGTCGTAGCCTCCGGATACGCGATCGTCAGCACCAGTGCCTTCGCTGACACCACGGTTGCCCCGGCGGCCACCTTGTCTGCCCCAACCCCACCAGTGGCACCCGTCGGCGTTCCAGCCCCTTCGGGGATTCAAGCCCCTTCGGGTCTTCAAGTTTCCTCGGGTCTTCAAACCTCACCTCTTTCGACCATGCCTTCGATAGGCGATGACGACGGGGATGACGAGTCCGAGAACGCCACCATTGCCGGCGATGACGACGGGGATGATTCCGCCTCAATTGGAGTGTCGGTTTCCGTGTCAGATGACAACGGCAGCGGCCAAAGTCAGGACGACGATGACCATGATGGGTCAGGTTCGGACGACTAATTTCACGATTTGCCTGCGGAGAAGAACAATCTCCGGCATGAAAGTGCCTTCATCCTCACTTTCGTGCCGGAGATTTCTCTTTGGCGAACGCAGAGGTCCTGCCCCTGATTTGGAGAACTACAAGTCCACTCTAGAAAAAAGCGCCATATCAATCTGCTCGCCATTATCCCGTGTGACTTTTTGTCGCATGATTGCTTCTAGTTCATAACCGGCCGTTCGCAGGAGCGCCTTTGAGGCTTCATTGTCCACATCTACAAGCGCTTCGATTCTCCTGAAGCCCATCGTTTGGAACCCGTATTCTGTGATTAATTTTGCTGCGGTAGTACCAATTCCCTTTCCCCGCGCGGGAGCGGCGATCCAGTATCCGATTTCGGCCGCGTGGTTGCTCAGGCTCACACTATGGAAAGAGATGAGTCCGCAGAATTTCTCTTCGGCTTCGTGCCCCTCTGTGATCACGAATAACAATTCTGATTTGGAGGCAAAGCGTGCTGGCTCTTGCTCCTGAACAAAGTACTGCGCATGCGTCAGCGTGTAAGGCGAAGCGACCGTGGTAAATCGGGGGATCAATGGATCTTGGCACGCTTCGTAGATGGCCTCAATATCGCTATATCGAACAGGACGAAGAGTGATGAGTCCATGCCTCAATGTCGGCACTTGAGTTGGCCACCAGATCATAGAGAGAAGTATTGCCTAGACAGCCTCTTGGATGTTTCTAGCTGGCACTGGGTAGCGTTTTCCGTGTGGCGAAGTCCATATGCACGAGCCGTCACTGGAACTTTCTAGTTCCCAACCCCCGTGAGTTTTTAGTCGATGATGTCGCCTGCAGAGTGCTCCAAGATTTTGAGGCGACGTTGTCCCGCCGCTCTCCCAACTTTGAGCATGATCAAGATCGGAGAGATGAGCCGGTGCCCGACACCCAGGGAATCGACATGTGCGATCTCTTGCGAGCAGAAAATCAATGAGAGGTTGTGGAGGTTCGTAACTTTCACGTCCAAAATCCAACAGCGCACCAGTGGTTGGCTCCGTGATGAATCTTCTCCACTGTGAATCTGAAGCCAATGATCGCGCCAGGGATGCAGGAATGGCCCCGTAACCGGCCAATTGCCCAGGATTCTCTGCCAGTCCCATGAGAGTGGGTAGATCCACGGTGACGTTGACGGTAATGGGGCGACGATGCGGCCGCACCTGCGCGCTGGTCTGGGTGAGCGCCCACGAAGCCATAGCGCTCAAGGCATCGGCTCGCTTCATGTCCGTGCTTCGGTCATCTTCTTCACCGAGTAGAACGAAGCTCTCTATCGCTGACATGACAATTTGTGCATGCTCGGCTGGAAGTATTGCCACGATCGTGGAAAGACCATCGCTTTCGCTGTAGCACGAGACTCGACGTGTATCTCGTGCGTTTGCGACGCTATCTTCAAACTCTTCTGGGGCGATCTTTGCCAATGTAGAACGCACTTTGTTGGCAACCTGTGCTGGAGTATGAAACTCGGCGTGGGCTAGCGCGCGCTCTTCGACCGTGTAGATCGCGAGTGGGGATAATCCGTCACGGATTGCCGAGGCTGTCTCTCGTGCGATTACGGTTGCATGAGATGGAGAGATTTCACCGCTAGCCAGAGCCGAGCACGTATTGGGTAGATGATTGACAAGGGTTCTGGCAACATCGATGCGCATTTGTGCACTTGATCCGGACAGACGCAATGCCGCAGCAACGTCTTCTCGTTCGGAGTCGTCCACTCCACCCCATAAGTCTTCGCTGCGTGAAGGCTCCTCACCAGCCACTGCGACGATTGCCCGTTGCATAGCGGCTTGAAGCCAGCTGGTTTGCCGTTCGAGTGCGGCCAGATAGTCGATACGAGCGGATTGGGCGAGCAGAAATGGATCTACCAGAAGAAGTGCGGTAAGTGTGTCGATGCCCGGAGTGGCCCGAAGCAATTGGCCCACATGGTTGGCGAAGTCGGTTTCTACTACCTCACCTGGTACATGACCTGGTACATGGGGAACCATGTATGAATGGTTCTAAACAGCACCGACACGTTGGGGGAGTTATCCCCAGTGTTCTACTTTCCGATTTCGACGTACGGAGAGAAGTTGCTTGCCACACGATCGGGATCCTCAAAGACCATGGAAAAGATGCCAACAAGGCTGGTGAGCATGAGTAGCGGAAGAAGGATTATTAGAAGCATGGCTCGTCCTTTCGTGAGGTATACCTACCTAAACGAGACGAGAGAGGGTCTCGTTACATCCCAAGTTCCACTCACAGAAAGTTCACACGATGCGGCAAATCATGACCGGCCAAAGAGGGAATAGTCGTTGACCTTCGGGCCGCCTCGTTCTATTTTCTAGCCATGGAGATACCACCAAAGGATGAGGACAAGGGTTACTGGCATTTGGACCCTTTGGATCTGGTGGCCGGGCGGCTTGCCTATGAAGACCACGTTAAGGAAATGACGACGTGGAGTCGCGCTGACTTCATGACGCGTAAATTCGAGAACGCGCCCAAGGACGGTGCTTTAGATGATGCACCGCCGACTTGGTTGAAATCCAGCTGGGGAAAACTGCTGAAGGCGTTGCATCGACGCCATTAGCACGCGTGTTTGTCGTGACGAGGTTTCAGAGCCAAGTCTTCGAGTTGCTTAGTTCTCTACAATTGCCCGAGGCGCTCCGTGGACGTCCAAAACATCGGCATCCCTCGTCAATAAAGATTCCTTCTGAATCGCAGGGATGGTGCCCAGTAATCCCTTTTGGAAATCCTCAAAGGCTTGAATGACTTCGGCCTTGGTGTTCATAACAAATGGCCCCATCCAAGCGACGGGTTCCTTGATTGGCTCCCCGCCCAGTATGAAGAGATCCATTTCGGGAGAACGACTCTCTTGAACATCTGCCGCACGTACAACAATGCTCTCGCCTTCGCCAAAAACGGTGAGCTGTCCCATTTTCACGGGGCGTGCTTCTTCGCCGACATAGCCCGCTCCGGCAAGTGTGTAAACAAGGGCGTTGTAGTCCTTGCGCCATGGAAGGCGTAGTTCAGCACCCGGTTGCAAAGTTGCGTGCACCAAGGAGATCGGAGTCTGCGTCGAACCAGGACCATTGTGTCCATCAACGACTCCGGCAATGACGCGAATCAGCGCCCCACCGTCGTGGGATGAAAGCAGCGCTACTTCGCTTGCACGAAGATCTTGGTAGGCAGGAGGAGACCACTTCTTCGCCGCTGGCAGGTTGACCCAGAGTTGGAAACCGTGGAATAGCCCGCCGCTCATTACCAAGTGCTCTGGCGGTGTTTCGATATGCAAAATTCCAGCACCTGCAGTCATCCATTGCGTGTCTCCGTTGGATATGGTTCCGCCGCCGCCGTTGTTATCGCGATGATCGAAGATTCCATCGATGATGTACGTGACGGTTTCAAAGCCGCGATGTGGGTGCCAAGGCGTTCCCTTTGGCTCACCCGGTGCATATTCGACTTCACCCATCTGATCCAAGTGAACGAAGGGATCAAGCGCTGCCATGTCGACGCCTGCGAACGCGCGGCGGACAGGGAAGCCCTCGCCTTCGAAGCCAGAAGGGGCAGTGGTGATGCTCTTTACTTTGCGCGCACGTAGGTTCGGATCAGCGACCACTCTTGGTAGCACGGTAATGTCCTTGACGGTTACTGCTGGCATGTGGGCCCTCCTTCGATCGGAACAGGCCCAATAATAGTTGAAAGTTCAACTATCTGCAAGTTGGTCCTCTCGCAAGACAATGGCCCGCCGACTGAAAAGATTACGTCGGCTTGGCCATTTCTTGCTCGACTCCCAACCTCCAGGGCGATGAACAGAGTGCGAGGTGAGGCGTAATCCTTTCAGCCGAACCTGCACTCTTTCGAGCCCGGACAGTCGACGTTGCATTTTCTACTTAGCGACTACCCGTGGTCGAGGGAGCAAAGCAGAAGGTGCACGAGCCGACGTAATCTTTTCAGTCGGCGGTGCACCTTTGCTTAGCGACCTTGCGGTCTCGGGTTACTACAGGTTCTTCAGGGCGCTGACAACCTTAGTGAGGGTGTCCTTGGCGTCTCCGAAGAGCAACGTGGTCTTTGGATCGTAGAGGAGTTCGTTCTCGATGCCGGCAAATCCAGGGCGCATTGAGCGCTTGAGGAAGATGACGTTTGCAGCGTCGCCCACTTCGAGGATTGGCATTCCGTAGATTGGGCAGCCGGGAGTGTTCTTGGCTGCTGGATTAACTACGTCGTTGGCACCGATTACCAGGGCAACGTCAGTTTGGGCGAAGGTCGGGTTGACCTCGTCCATCTCCTGCAGTTGCTCGTAAGGAACATTCGCCTCTGCCAGAAGAACGTTCATGTGGCCAGGCATACGACCTGCCACGGCGTGGATGCCGTAGGCGACGTCAATTCCCTTTGAGGCCAAAACATCCGCCAATTCGCGCACGGTGTGCTGTGCCTGTGCGACGGCAAGGCCGAATCCAGGAACGATAACCACGCGGCGCGCGTAATTGAGAAGGATTGCAACGTCTTCAGGTGAACCAGATTTAACTGAACGCGTCTCGGCTTCACCTGCGGTGGCCGTTGGCTTTGCCGTGAACGCACCGAAGAGAGTCTTGAAGAGCGAGCGGCCCATTGCCTCAGCCATCAATCGGGTGAGGATTGTTCCGCTTGCGCCAACCAGTGTTCCAGCGACGATCAGCAGTGTTGTCTGCAAAACGTAACCGCTTGCGGCAACTGTGAGACCAGTAAAGGCGTTCAAGAGGGAGATGACGATTGGAACGTCTGCGCCACCAACTGGAAGCACGAAGAGGATTCCGAAGAGCAGCGAGAGTCCACCAAGGACTGCCAATGAAGTGTTTCCGCCGGAGTTGATTACCCATCCGCCTGCAGCAAGAACACCTGCGAGGTTTGCAGCGATAACGAAGCGTCCACCCGGGAATACCACGGGACGAGTCGTCATCAGCTCTTGGAGTTTTGCGAAGGTGACGCAAGATCCCGAGAAGGAGACGCTTCCGACAATTACGGTGAAGACGGTAGCGACAACCGCCGCCGAACTCGCGTCCTTGCCTAACTTCAGGTATTCCACGATTGCAACGAGTGCTGCGGCGCCGCCGCCGACACCGTTGAAAAGAGCCACAAGTTGCGGCATCTGCGTCATCTGCACTTTGCGTGCAGCAGGTACGCCGAC
Organism: uncultured Bifidobacterium sp.; assembly: GCA_964465545.1. Taxonomy (GTDB): domain Bacteria; phylum Actinomycetota; class Actinomycetes; order Nanopelagicales; family Nanopelagicaceae; genus QYPT01. The sequence continues at coordinate 6,188 of CAYXIS010000091.1, forward strand.
GAGAAGGCCGATGAGCAACGCGATAAGAATCAGAGGCAGATGGTGCAAAGGAAGCGAATGCCATTCGGACTCACCCTTGTTGCCAGTGAAGAAGAAGACAAGAACTGTTGCCACTGTTGCGCCAAAAGCACCGATTAAGTTGCCTCGACGAGCTGTCTTTGGATGCGATAGACCCTTGAGGGCGAGAATGAAGCAAACTGCTGCGGCTAATCCGATTAGGTCGTATAAGTTGCGGCTCATTTTTTCTTCGCCTT
>CAYXIS010000092.1:0-6330 GCA_964465545.1 uncultured Bifidobacterium sp.
TGGACTATTTTGCGGGTTTAGGTGATATTTCGAGCACTTTCACGCACCTTCCGCCATGAAGCACGCTCGAATTGGACCCGGCTTACTTCTTCCCAAAAAGCTTGGTCAAGAAATTAGGGCCGGCAGGCTCTTTGGCATGGCCCTGGCATCGCTGGGATTTCGGAATTCCTCGAAGGACGATCTCGACGTGGTTACCGCAGCCGCTCCAGGAAGCCTTGCCGCACTTTCGACATGTTGTTTTACTGCACATAGTTTTCTACCAAGCCCTTTTCTGTTTATGAATTATGGACAGATTTCTATTAGCAGGAGCAACGATCCTGCTCTGGAACACCATCTAGTGCTGAGTCAACGTGGTTGCCGCAGCCTGACCAGGTTGGCTTTCTACAGATATGACAAGTTACGCGTGAGCACATTCGACAAACTCCTTATGAATATCTCTTGACTGATTGGAATTACTATACCCCTAGGGGTATAGTTCGTCAAACACTAACGCCTACACTCCCTACGAGGGGATCTACATGTCACTGAAGATCATAAATCTGGATACTCCAACCTTGGGAGACCGTTCCTACATTGCCCACGACGGCAAAACGGCTCTTGTTGTAGATCCACAAAGAGATATCGATCGAGTCGAGGAAATCCTTGATTCCGAAGGCGTAAAAATCGACGCCGTGGTCGAGACACATATGCACAACGACTATGTCAGCGGCGGGCTCGTACTGGCTCGCAAATACGGCGCCAAATACATTACAAGCGCCGATGACAGCGTGAGGTTTGATCGCGTCGCGGTGATGGACAAAGAAATAGTTAATGTGGGTGACTTTGCTATCCAAGCCCTCCATACTCCAGGACACACTTTCACTCATATGTCCTATATCTTGTTGACAAAAGACAATGATCCAAGGGGAATTTTTACTGGAGGTTCCTTGCTTCACGGCTCGACGGGACGCCCCGACTTACTGGGGTGGGATCAAGCACCGACACTTGCTGGATTGCAACATGGTTCGGCACACCGAATCGCCGATTTACTTGAAGACAAGGTCTCTATTCATCCCACCCACGGTTTTGGTTCATTCTGTGCAGCAACTTCAACATCTGGTAATTCGTCAACCATCGGCGATGAGAGAAATTCAAATCCAGCTCTACTTTTGGATAAGAAAACATTCATCGAGCAGACGCTCGCTGGCCTTGACGCCTTCCCTGCTTATTACAAGCACATGGGACCAGTCAACTATGAAGGCGCCGGCCCGATCGATCTGTCTGATCTAAATCGTATGTCGACAGATGAGATCTTGAAGGCGATTGAATCCGGTGCGTGGGCTGTCGATCTCCGCCCCAAGAGCCTGTATACGAAAGGGCACTTGCCCGGTTCCATGTCGTTTGGAATCGACGGATCCTTTGCGACCTACCTTGGCTGGCTCTTTCCTTACGGCGAGAAGTTGGTTCTTTTATCTGATCGAAAAGACGATGTTGCATACGCACAGCGTGAACTCGTTCGCATTGGTATTGACCGACCAAGCGGGGCATATGTTGGCGATTTCACAAGTGCGTCCGAGTTGTCAACAAACCGCGCGGTCACTTTCGGGGATGTTCCCAGTGCCTTGCAGGATCCAAATATCCTCGTTCTTGATGTTCGTCGAAACAGCGAGCGCCACGCCTCCCACATTCAAGGCACCACGCACATACCTTTGCACGAATTGAAATCGAGAATCTCCGAACTGCCAAAAGATAAGGAAATCTGGGTCCACTGTGCTGGTGCCTACCGCGCCGCAGGTTCACTTGGAATTCTAGAGAGCGCGGGTTACAGACCAGTGCTCATAAACGAGGCCTACGATCAATGCCTCAAAGTTGCCGGGTTGAACATAATCTCAGGTCATGCAGATGCAGGTCCTGTCGCACCATCGGATGTGAAAGCGAGCGCCTGAATGACCGAGAACATTTCCCCTTTGGAGGCCTACGGAATGATCACCCGTGGAGACGCCTACGGCATTGACGTCAGAGAGTCTGATGAATGGATCGCGGGCCATGCCGCTGGAGTTACGTGGAATCCCCTTAGCAATTTCAATGGCGCGGCTTTGCCGTCGAACAAACCTTTGATCTTCATATGCCGATCAGGAAATAGATCCGGTCGCGTTTGCCAGGCATTAGCCACAACGAGGCCAGACATCTTCAACATGGTTGGTGGGATGCAGGCGTGGCATGCCGCTGGCCTTCCAATGGTTTCAGACATAGGGGAACCACGAGTTGCTTAAATGCTGATGCTTGAAGGCTTGTTACTTGGCATTGCTATTGGCACAGTCCTCGGAGTCGTCGGTGCCGGCGGTGCGATCCTGGCCGTACCAGGATTAGTTGCGGTGATGGACTTGTCAGCAACTGCTGCAACGACCTCATCCATCGTCATTGTTGGCGCCGCAGCATTCTCAGGTGCGGTGCGACGAGTGAAGTCGAAAAACATAGACATAAAGACCGGCATCACTTTCAGTCTTTTGGGTTTTCTTGGAACACTCCTTGGCACCCGCCTCGTGCCATTGTTCAATGACCGAGTCTTGATACTTCTCTTCGCTCTCCTGATGTTCGCCGCCGCCATCGGAATGTGGAGAAATCGCGTTCACAACAAGGAAATCACTTCTGCTCCATGGCCACTGGTCATTCTCACAGCATCTGGGATCGGAATCCTGACAGGTTTATTTGGGATTGGCGGCGGCTTTCTCATCGTCCCGGCGCTCGTGTTGATCTTGGGTGTCAAAGTGAAGTTGGCGGCGGGAACTTCGCTGGTGGCAATCACGCTGAACTCCGTAATCGCATTCCTTTTACGGCACCAGTACTGGCATCTCGTGCCTTGGAGCAGCGTTGTGGTATTTACTGGCGCCGCCGTCATTGCCTCTTTCGTCACGGCACCACTCGCTGCCAAGTTGCCAGCCAAGGACTTGGCACGTGCCTTCTCAATTCTGGTCATCACAGTCGCGGTTTTTATGCTTATCACACAAGTTCACAAATAGGCGAAGAAACCGAGGTGCTCGAACTCTATTGAGTTCGTCTCAGAACGCAACATATGAATAATCCAGTCCTTTGAGATTTACGTGAGTATTGATAATCTCCGAGAAATAGAGGGGGACCAATGAGATTTGTTTCAAGCTGGAAATGGCGGATCTCCACCATCACTGCCGCCACCCTTGCGGTGGCCGGCGGGGCTTTTGCTCTGCTTTATTCGCCCCAACCCCCGACAAACAGCACCATCCCCGCGACTGAAAAGGGGCTTGCGACCAGCCAGAACATAGAACAGCAGTTGATGGATCAAATCCGTCAAACTCAGAAAGCGGTGCAGGCGGCGCTCGTCGCTCGTACCGCTGCAGTCATCAAGTATGCCAACGCAACCGGAAGTGCGACTCTTCTCGTTCAGGCAAAAAAAATAGGTGTCCCTATCACTCAAGGCAAAACAGGGGCTAGTGGAGGGAAGAAGGGCAATGAATTCGACCGTGATTAAGCTGGTTCATCGCTGGTTCGCATGGCTACTGGTCTTTCCATTGGCTGCAGGAAGCTTCTCTTTCGCCTCCTACTGGACGCTCCACCACAATCCTTTAACTTCAGCAAACTCAGTGGAAATCGCAGGCCTGAAGGGCTTACCTAATCTGCTTGCCCGAAGCCGGGCGCGAACCGCGAAACTACAAGTAATTCTTGATGCAACAAAGTCCGAACTCCAACAAATAAACCAAGATATTGTCGCCTATAAAGGCAAAGCCGTGGCAACGAAGGCGTGGGCTGCAACGCAATCGACGAAGGCCCCCACAACCAGCGGCACAACCGGCGCGTCAGGAGTAAAAAAGTGAGTACACCCGACCATTCGGAAATGCTGCACGAAACAAACGGCAGGGATGTAAGAACCTCATTTTTGACCGCAGGGGTCTTAGCACTAATCACTCTCCTAGTAGGAAGCTGGCTACTAGAAGCACTCGAAAACGTTCAATCGGCATCCGCTCCTAAGTGGATACTGGGGAGATCTACAGGACTTGCAACGTACATTTTGCTCTACTTCCTAACTGCTATGGGCTTACTCCTGTCTCATCCGAGAAGGGCACACTGGCATCGGCCTTCGGCAATTACACGTATTCGGATCCACGTATCCCTTGCCACCTTCACTCTGGTTTTTCTTCTATCGCACATCATCGTGTTGGCCTCGGATCCTTACGCAAAAGTGGGCGTCATGGGTTCGCTCCTACCATTTGCCGCTCAATACCGGCCGTATGCGGTAACGCTAGGAATCCTGGCCGTATGGTCTGGTTTGCTCTCTGGAATTACTGCGGGGATGGCTAGCGCCAGTTCGATTATTCGCATCTGGTGGCCAATCCACAAGGTCGCCATTGCGGCTTTCGCTTTGACATGGTTGCACGCGGTATTGGCAGGGACTGACACCCACCAACTCACCTATTTTTACGCGATCACTGGGAGCTCCATGGTTGGATTGGCCCTTTGGCGATACCTGACTCCGGGACAGAGTGAACAGATCCGTGAGGTCTCGCATCGTGCGGAGGCCCTTCGTACCACCCGATCAAAAGGATCACGATGAAGATCTTCAGTCGGGAGATCGTATTCGGCTCGGCAAACCATGAGTTGTCGTTGGGTGAAACCCGCGAGGATTTTGCAACTCATTCAAAACTCAACATCCCAACATCATTCGGGTCTCCTGCACAGTCTGAAGAATTTCTTTCCCTTCTCGAGACATCTGAACTCACCGGTCACGGTGGCGCGCACTTTCCTGTGGCCCGCAAGATCCGCTCTGCGATTCAGAGCCCTACCGGCGGAACCGTTGTTGCAAACGCCGCGGAAGGCGAACCTGGTTCTGCTAAGGACGCGGCACTGTGGCAGTTTCGTCCTCACCTTGTCTTAGATGGACTGATCATCGCAGCTCATCTCATTAAGGCGAAACGACTCATCATCTGGGTGCATAATGATGAACGCGCATCCCATCGATCAATGGTGGAGGCATTAAAGGAGCGCGAAGTCGCCGGCTTGCCTGTCCACGTTGAAATCCTCACTATGCCACCGCGTTACACGAGCGGTGAGAACAGTTCGGTCATCGCTGGGGTTCGGGGCGAGGAGATCGCACCCAGATATCGGCTGGACAAAGCACGCCCATGGGGTCTGGGAAATCCCGCCATACTTTCGCACAACTCCGAAACTTTGGCCCGAATCGCGATGGTGCGCAAATACGGTGCAGAAGCAGCGCGTTTCCACCTCATAACCGCCATCGGAATGGATCGTCGAACCGTTGTTGAAGCATCCTCATCCGATACTTATGGTCATTTATTTTCGAAGATTGTGGGCAATCCACCCACGCTCTTCGGCGGCTATGGCGCCACCTGGTTGTCCTGGGATTCTGTAAAGAACCTGCAGTGCGATCCGGCGATGCTGCGTGCAACGGGAATGTCATTTGGCGCAGGAATCATAGGCATGCTTCCAGAAGGAAGTTGCCCCATAGTAGAAACCGGACGCGTACTCACATGGATGGCCGAGCAATCTGCTCGTCAATGCGGTCCGTGTTTTCGGGGATTGGCAGATGTTGCTCAGCGGTGGAATGACTTCTCAAACAAATCGATCTCCTCCGACGAGTACCACACCATGCTCATGAGGATCGGACTTATCCCAGGTCGAGGTGGCTGCGCACACCCAGATGGAACAATTAGGTTAGCGCGATCTGCTATCACATTTTTCAGCACTGAAGTTGAAAACCATCTCGAGGGCAAATGTGGCTTCGATCATTCATACAATTTCCTTCCCATTCCAACGGGGGCCAATGCATCATGAAGAGAAGAAGTCCTAACCTCGAAGTCCTCCGCATCGACCCCACCATGTGCGCAGGCGTAGCGATGTGTGCTCGCGTGGCGCCAAATGCAATCTCCTTAGACCCATGGGGATATCCAATTATTCCTACTGATGTTCTTACGGAGAATCTGGGCAAGGAAGCTCACAAAGCTGTCAGGGCTTGCCCAAAAAAAGCGTTATTTATCGAAACTCGTGAATTTGAAGGATGACGACGTTACATCACGCATTTAGATCAATGGCAAGCGATGTGACAATCGATATTGCCGGTCCAATGTTTGATGTGGCCGAAAAAGTCCATGAGGCAATCGAAGTTTTCGCTTCAATCGAGGTCTCTTGTACTCGCTTTCACGCTACAAGTCCCCTGATGCGCGCTAATGCTGATCCAGGCAACTGGCATTCACTACCCCCGATAGCGATCGAGGTGATAAGAGCGGCCTATGAGGCATATCAATTGACCGACGGCGTTTTCGATCCACGAGTCGCGGTCGCCACGCTGGATGCGTTCCTCTT
>CAYXIS010000093.1:0-6316 GCA_964465545.1 uncultured Bifidobacterium sp.
TAGGCGCTTTCGGAATTGCGGCCGAGTTTGGGCACATGAGGGTGGTTCCCGATGGGCATCTGTGCGGGTGTGGTGCTCGCGGATGCTTCGAACAATACGCATCAGGAAATGCTTTACTCAGACACGCACGCGAGGCGATCAGCGCATCCCCGGAAGTTGCTCGCAATCTGCTTGCCCTAGGCGATGGCACCGTTGCAGGATTAACCGGAAAACACATTACGGATGCGGCACGACAAGGTGACGCGGTTGCGCTTGCGGCCTTTAACACGACGGCACAATGGCTCGGAGCCGGCATTGCTTCGCTCTCAGTCGTCCTAGATCCCGCTTGCGTTGTGATCGGCGGCGGAGTGATCGATGCAGGTGAGATTTTGCTTGCACCGACAAGAGCCGCGGTTGAACGGAACATGCCATTTGCTGGCAAACACCCGTCTCCTCGGATCATCGCGGCGGAATTAGGCAATGAAGCTGGACTTGTTGGGGCCGCGGATCTAGCTCGCGCCTGAGTTACTCAATTGGGAATGTGAGTTTTATTAATTCCCGGATCTTGTCCATGGATCCCATGATTTGCAGGGTTTCATCCAAGGTCAAGAGCGAAGACTCTTTTTCTCCGTGACGAACGAGGTGTGCGAATTCGACAGCTTGTTCTCGAAGGCCGTGACCTTGGTAGTCATTGGGATATTTTGTGACTGATTCATCGTTTAGCACCACATGCATTGCTGCCGGATTGTAGAAAGTTCGATCAATCTCGATTCGACCCAAAGTTCCGCTGATGACCGCTCTGCAAGGACTTTTTGCAATCATGTTCGCAGTCAAAATCGCTTGCGCACCCGAATCGTAGTCAAAGATGACACTCGTCTGACTATCTACCCCTTCAGTGGTGAACGCCGCGGACGCCGTGATCTTGTCCGGAACGCCAAGCACCATGTGGGCAAATGAGACAGGGTAGATTCCCAAATCAAGAAGGGCGCCACCAGCGAATTCTGGCAACATCAATCGTGGAATTTGGAGAGCTGCCAGTCGCTGCCCGTGATCTGCTTCAACGCTGATGATCTCGCCAATGGTTCCACTGTTCAATATCTGGCGGACCATCTTGATGTGTGGGAGAAAGCGAGTCCACATTGCTTCCATTAATGTCAGGTTCATCTCTCGCGCCGTGTCGATCATGAGTTTTGCTTCGCGTGAATTTACCGCGAAGGGTTTTTCGCACAGAACTGGCTTACCTGCACGCAATGCAAGCAAGGTGCTGGACACATGCGTCGGGTGAGGGGTGGCGACGTAGATACCATCGATATTCGGGTCGGCAACAAGTTCTTGGTAACTTCCGTAGGCATGGCAATCGGTAAACTCGGAAGCGAATGCCTGGCCCTTGTGAGAGGACCTTGATCCGACAGCTGCCACCTTGTGATCAGGCAGCCTTTGAAGATCGATCGCGAACGCCTTGGCGATTCCACCTGTACCGATAATTCCCCAACGAAATCCTTTGTCCATATCCGAGAGCCTAAACGTGGCTAAAGAATTGCGCCATCATCATCGTTATTGGCATCGCGCAGGTGGTAGAAAAAAGAGGCGAGGCCCCCGATAAACAGAAGGACGCCTGGCCACGGTTCGATACCGAAAGGATTGAATCCGGTGATGGCAGCCCCAATTGCATATATGGGCCCGATGAGCATTGCGAGAAGTGCAGTGCGTTTGGAGCGATCATGAATTGGCTCGAGCGCGGGATTGGGTTCTTGGAAATGATCCTCGGGGTCTGGTCTATCCAGATCGTCGAGGAAGTTTGTTGGATGTGATTCATCTAGGGAGAGGCCCGCGATGATTGACTCAAACTCTGCGTCAATCAGATCGTTGTCGTTGGTTTCAATATCAGTGAGCCAGAATCCGTTTGCAACTTCGTTAATGAAAGACGAGGCCTCGTCGAGGATGATTGGCAAGTCCTCGAATGAGTTCACTAAAATGATCTCACGTACAAATGGTGATGTAACGCTATTCGAGATGACCAGGGCGTTCTCGGAGTATTCCGTGTCGGCTTGTTTTGAGTAGAGCATGATCAGCGGCTGTTCGACTAAATAGAGTTCTTCATCAATGGTCCTCCATGCCTTCCGAAGGGCAAATCGATTTTTTGGCAGTGAGGGTTCCAATAAGATGACACCATCAATTTCCTCTCCGAGCAGTTCAGCAAGTCGGAGAACAATCGTGCTAGCCATTGAGATACCAATGAGAAAGACAGAGCTGCACCGATTTTTGAGAAATGCAAGTGATTGTTCGGATATTGTCAACCAATCTTGAAGGTTGTCAGAATTAATTTCCTGCCATGTGACGGGTTTTCTTGCCAGCACCGGAAGAGCGACGCTCATCCCGGCATCGTGGAGGGTGTGGGCCCAAGTAAAGGCCAAATCAGTCGAAGTTGCCGCCTCGTGGAGGATGAGAACCCCGACGTCGCCCGCGAGCAACTCCAAACCCTGCAAGTTTGGGTTCTCCGTCACATTCCCATAGTGTCACAGAGGGGCAAGACCCACTAAATTGGTCCTCTAGGAAAGCGGACCTCGAAAACCATCAGGGATCCGCGCACGATAACTAGATTGAGGAGTGTCACGGTGAATTTGCCTTATGGCCTCCTTCGCGCTTTCTTGACCCCATTCCTTATGGTGCTCTTTAGGCCCAAAGTAATTGGCCTTCGAAATGTCCCGGTTACCGGTCCTGTGATTCTGGCCTCCAACCATCTCTCGTTTAGCGATTCGATCTTCATGCCTTTGGTGGTTCCACGAAAGGTCACTTTCTTGGCAAAGAGCGAGTACTTCACGGCTCCAGGTCCCAAAGGTCTGCTTAAGAAACTCACCTTTCTTGCTCTAGGACAGGTGCCGGTGGATCGCTCTGGGGGACGTCGAAGCGAGGCGGCCTTGATTACGGGCTTGAAGGTCTTGTCCGATGGCAATTGTCTTGGCATCTATCCAGAGGGCACTCGTTCCCCGGATGGACGTCTCTACAAGGGTCGTACTGGTCTGGTTCGACTGGCTCTTGAATCTGGGGCCCCAATCATTCCTGTCGCGATGTTCGATACCGACAAGATTCAGCCAACCGGCAAGGTGATTCCCAAAATCATGAGAGTCAAAATGGTCTTTGGCGAACCCATATACCTCAAGGGCGACTCGACCAATCTGCAGCTTTTGCGTGATCTCACCGACGAATTGATGCGAAAGATTCAGGAGCTTTCAGGCCAAGAGTACGTGGACATATTTGCCACGAAACGCAAAGCAGAGATCGACGAAATCGAGTAAATCGAACTAATTCTCCAGTGCGAGTCGTTCAGTCAGATAGTTACACGTCGCGCAGGTTGGCCCGGGCAGGGGAAGCGGTCCTTCCAGCACATTGATGAAGTCACTCATAACGCCAAGGAATTTGTCGTGGTCACGGGGAACAGGAATGTAGGTTTGACTAACGCCAAATGCATATTCTTGCGAATTGGTTCCAATAACCTTGTTCGGGTTCCAGACTAGAAGACCCATGCTAGCTACATCGAGTGCTTTGCCGGCCGCCGGGTGTTCCATCGCAAAGGCATATGCCTCAAGTTGAGGAGAGTAGAACTCGCCGGAATCTCGGGCGCTGTCGGAGACTTTGCAATCTATCAGGGCGACAGTGCCGTCTTCGTTTTCTGCGACGAGATCATATTTGCCAAGGATGCGCCACCGTGATTCTTGGCCATTGACCTCAAGGGGCTTGCTCTTTACCCATTCTGCAAGCTTGGTCACACGGCCCGGCCGAAGGGAAGGATCAATATCTTGAGTTGCCACACCTCGGAAGGCTTTCTCCTGAAGGGATGAGAAGGTGCCGACCAAAGGGAAGGCGCCCGGCATTACTACTTTGTGCCAGTACTTGATCCACAAACATCTCTTGCAGGTTGAAAGTCCGAAAGTCAGATCGGAAGGGGAGATGTATTCGCGCGCAGGAATCGCAGGTTTTCTCATGGCCTCATTGTGCCCATCTTCAGCCGTAGTGACCACGCACCAAGAAATATCACTGGTATGGCGGCAATCGCGCAGAGCCACCCGTAACTCAAAATTGCGATGATCACGCCTGCCAAGGCGCCCCCTGCAGCACCGACGAGGTTCATCATGAGATCTGAGGCTCCTTGGGCCGAGGGGAGCATTGCTTCGTTGACGGATTCGGATAACAACGCCGATCCGGCAATCAAGGTGCATGACCAACCTAGTCCAAGAAGAAACAATCCAATGCCTAGAGGAATGGCGCTCGTTCCGGGAGAGCGTCCGGCAACCAGGCAAGCCAGAAGCAGAATGAGAGTGCCGACTTGAATCACCCTTTTACGACCTAGGGAATCGCTCAAGAAGCCAACAATGGGCGACAGGGCGTACATCCCGGCTACGTGAACGCTGATAACAAGACCGATTACGGTAAGGGTGACGTCAACGTGTGCCATATGGACGGGGGTCATCACCATGACCGAGACCATCACGATGTGACCAACGGCAATCGAGGTGATGGCAAACAGTGCCGAAGGATTCTTTGCGATTATCTTCAATGTCGAACGGGTCGATCTCCTGCTCTCGCTTTGAGTGGTCTCTGGTAAATAACTCATGGCAGTAAGGAAAGGATCTGGCTTTAGAAAGATGGTGATGACAATTGTTGCAAGCATCAGCGATACAGCAGCTATCACGTAGGGCCCCACAAGCCGAGGAAGGCCCATCGCGCTGGACAGATTGCCTGCAGGCTCCATGAGATTGGGTCCTGCTACGGCACCAACCGTCGAGCCCCATACGACCATCGATAGGTGACGCGAACGAGTTTCGTCGGTGGCCAGATCTACCGCTGCGAAACGGGCCTGATAACCGGCCGCTGAAGCGGCGCCTACAAGAAAGGTGCCCAGAAGCATAAGACTGAGTATTCGCGTTGATCCTCCAACAATCGCAAGGATTGCTCCTACTACGCCAACTAAATAGCCCACAGACAAGGCCATTCGTCGGCCACCGCGAATGGTCAAACGCGACAACGGCAGTGCCATTGCAGCAGCGCCAAGGACCGCAGTTGTTTGAGCCAGACCTGCGAGTGATTCAGATTTTGATATGGAGGAGACGAGAAGTGAGCCGGCAGCAACAGTTCCGGCCGTACCAACTCCATTCAGAACTTGTGCCGAAGTGAGAACTCTTACAATGTGTTTTTCTATTGAGCGTTCCATGACATCTTCTGTCTACGTGAAAGCATGTTCGATGGCCGAAGCGACGACGAGAAGGCCAAGGGCGATCATGACCGTGCCCCCTGTGGTTCGGAGTCTGAGTAAGCGCTGGGGGTCGGTTGCCAGCCACTCGCGTGCAGTTCCTGCGAGAATTCCCCAACTTCCGTCTGAGATCATCGCCATGATCCCAAAGAGAGTGCCCAACAGCAGGAGTTGGAAAGTAACGTGTCCTCGTTCACGATCAATGAACTGCGGGAGAACTGCCGCAAAAAAGACAAGAGTCTTCGGGTTAAGCACACCCACCCAGAAGCCATCGCGCACAGAACGCAATGCGTTCGGAGCAGTTCCGCTTTTCACCTGCATATCAGCGGCGTGGATCCGGCGGTGGCGAAGCGCGTCAACTCCTAGGTAGATGAGGTAGGCCCCTCCGCCCCATTGCACTGCCGAGAACGCAAGGGTGGAATGCTGCAAGATCGGACCCAAACCGAGTGCGACGAGGACTGATAAAAGAAATGCCCCACTCACATTTCCAATCACAGAAAAGACGGCCGTCATCCGACCCCAGGCAATTGCTCGCGCGATGATGAAAAGGACACTTGGTCCCGGCGCAATGATAATGATGATCGACGCAATCGCATACTGCCACAATCGCGTAGGAATGATCACCGCGCGATCTTATCCATTCGACCGATCTGTGCCGCAAAATAAAAAGGAGTTAGGGCAAGGCCGGCGAGCTGAAAATCGAACGCTCGCCTAACCTTCCCTAACTCCTTTTTAATCCAAATGCGTTAGGCAATCAGGCAGCGGTGTTGCTTCGCGCTTTTGAGATCATGTGCAGAACTTGATATCCGATTACGGCTACCAGCGTTGCATTGACGATTCCCGTAAAGGTGTACTGCCCGCGAGTCCATGACATGTCGGCAATGCCGATGACCAATGCTGAGGCGGCGATGATGAGGTTGGTTGAGTCAGCGAAGTTGACTTTGCCTTCGATCCAAATACGTGCCCCAAGAACTCCGATCATCCCGAAGAGCGCTGTCTCTACTCCGCCCAATGCTCCGATGGGGGTGGCCAGCAAGACCGCCCCAAATTTCGGAGAGAGCGAGAGGACAATCGCACCAAGGCCCGCAA
>CAYXIS010000094.1:0-6224 GCA_964465545.1 uncultured Bifidobacterium sp.
CCCGCCGTATCGCATTTAAGGCGCGCCTATCGACGAGGTTCGGAAATCAAGACTTTCTCTAAAGCCTCAAATTCTTCGATACATTTTCCAGTGCCCTCGACCACAGCGTCGAGTGGGCGATCGGCAATATGAATCGGCATACCGGTCTCGCGGCGAAGTCGCTCATCAAGGCCGCGCAAAAGCGCACCGCCTCCTGTGAGAACGATTCCGCGATCCATTAGATCGCTTGCCAACTCTGGTGGAGTCTTATCAAGAGTGCTCTTCACCGCATTGACGATCGCATTTACCGGCTCCTCGATTGCCTTTCGAATCTCAGCAGCCGTCACCACGATTGTCTTTGGAAGGCCAGTGGCAAGGTCGCGTCCGCGGATTTCGGCATCCGGCTCGCCTTGAATCGGATAAGCAGAGCCAATGGCCATCTTGATTTCTTCTGCAGTGCGCTCACCAAGAAGGAGGGAGAATTCGCGCTTAACCCAGTTAATAATGGCCTGGTCTAGCTCGTCTCCACCTACTCGGATTGAGAGAGCGGTGACAATCCCGCCAAGGGAGATGACCGCGACTTCAGTTGTTCCGCCGCCGATGTCAACGACCATGTTGCCGGTCGGCTCGTGAATCGGAAGTCCTGCGCCGATCGCAGCTGCCATCGGCTCTTCAATGATGTAAACCTTGCGCGCACCTGCTGCGTATCCCGCATCCTTCACGGCGCGTTGTTCAACACCGGTGATTCCTGATGGAACACAAACAACGATACGTGGCTTGGCAAGATAACGACGACGATGCACCTTCTGGATGAAGTAACGCAGCATACGCTCGGTCGTATCGAAGTCGGCAATGACGCCGTCCTTCAGGGGGCGAATAGCGACGATGTTTCCCGGTGTACGTCCGATCATCTTCTTGGCCTCGTGGCCGACGGCCAGGATTGCGCCCGTATCTTGATTCACCGCAACAACACTTGGCTCATTAAGGACAATTCCACGCCCGCGTACATAGACAAGGGTATTTGCTGTACCCAAGTCGATGGCCATATCGCGGCCGATGAATGACATTCTGTTGCTCATGTGTTCCTCTCAATTGAAGATCCATTAAAGAAAATTTCTATCTCACGCTCGGCTGATTCCACTGAATCCGATCCGTGCACGATGTTCTGGACAACTTTTGTGCCTTGATCACGGGCTAGATCGCCACGGATAGTTCCTGGAGCGGCCACTGTTGGATCAGTTGCGCCAGCTAGGGAGCGGAAACCTTCAATCACGCGATGACCCTCGGCGATGAGTGCGACTATCGGTCCAGATGACATGAACTCAACGAGCGGTTCATAAAATGGTTTGCCTGCATGCTCTGCGTAATGTTGTTCGAGAATTGAACGATCCGCTTGCAGCATCTTCATTGCAACGATCGAATATCCTTTTGTTTCAATACGAGAGATAACCTCTCCAACTAGCCCACGCTCGACGCCGTCTGGCTTTATTAATACCAAGGTTCTCTCTGTGCTCACCCCCAGAGTGTAATCGGTCTATTGACCCTTGGTCTGCCTCACGAGGGCCGCACGGGCTGCCTCGCCCTTTCTCCCGACAACTATGGCGGCAATCCAAAGCCCCATGAAGAGGGACCCCAAGAAGAACAGCGAGGTACTTACGAATCCGTATCCGATCAAGGCAACCTGAAGTACCGAACCAAGGACCCAGCCAGTTCTGGTCCGCAACATTGAGACTGCCAGCAAGAGAAGTGCGGCGATTACTCCGCCCCAGATCAAGGCGAGTGCGCCGTGGTCCTTCGAGGCGAGCAGCACGGCAAAGCCCATGACCATTATTTCCATTGTAAGAACGGAGGAGGCTAGGACTTTCATCTACGTTTCATCTCAGTTGCTGGAGAGTCGCTTGAGAATTGTCCGTGACTGTCCGACAGTGACAACTGAACCTGTAATCACAACACCCACAGAATCATCTGAGAGTGGCCTGCGTGCATCTCCAATTGCTCGCTTGATTGCTTCTTCAAGGTTCTCAACAACCATTACGCGATCGGGGCCGAAGATTCGATTTGCGATTCGCTCGACGTCGCGCGCTGGCATCGCGCGTGTCGATTCACTTGCGGTAACAATAATGGAATTGAGAACTGGTTCCAATTCTTTTAGTATCCCCTCGACATCTTTGTCGGCGAATGCTGCAAAGATTCCGATGATTTCATCGAAGGTAAACTCGGTTTCCAAAGTTTCTGCAAGGGCCTTGGCACCGTGAGGATTGTGCGCGGCATCAAGAATTACCGTTGGATCATGAAAGACCGTTTCGCAACGACCCGGTGAAGTCACCGCGGCAAAACCTACTTGTACTGACTCTGGATCAAGCTCTTGGCCACCGAAAAACGCCTCTACCGCTGCAAGAGCGGTCGCAGCATTCGCACCTTGGTGTTTCCCATGCAACGGCAAGAAAATGTCTTCATAGCGTCCGCTAAGTCCTTGAATCGTGAGGAGTTGGCCCCCAACGGCAACACTTCGCTTCTCGAGAGAATATTCAATTCCTTCACGCGCAACTTCCGCGCCAACTTCTGCGACCCGACGCATGAGTTCGACGGCGGCTTCCGGTTCCTGCCGCGCAAGGATCACGGAGGATCCTTCCTTGATGATCCCGCCCTTCGTCTTGGCAATTTCGGTGAGGGTATTTCCAAGATAAGCCGTGTGGTCGAAACCAATGGGAGTGATTACGGATACCGCCGCTTCGACAACATTGGTCGCGTCCCACTCACCCCCCATGCCCACTTCAATGACGCCGATATCAACTGGCCACTCTGAGAAGGCCACGAACGCCAGAGCTGTCATGGCTTCGAAAAATGAGATGGGCGTGCCGAATTTCTTGTCCATCAAGTCAAGATAGGGAGCAATGTCGTTGTAGGCGAAGATGAAGAACTTCGGGTCTATCGGTTCACCGTTGATTGCGATCCGCTCGAGCAGACTCTCAAGGTGAGGGCTTGTGAAGCGACCGGTGCGAAGCCCTGTGGCATTCATAAGCGAGTCGATCATCCTGGCCGTTGTCGTCTTACCGTTGGTCCCTGCGATGTGAATGGTCGGGTATGCCAATTGAGGCGAACCAAGGAGGTCGACGAGTGCGGAAATCCGCTCAAGTGACGGTGCGATTCGGGTCTCGGGCCAACGCGCCTCTAGTGCGACCTCGATTGCATGAAGTCGGGCTTGATCCTCAGCGGTAGTCATTCCGTAGGCAATTGTTCGAGTTGGGCAGTGATTCGTGCGATCTCTGAATCGGTCTTCGCCAGCCGTTCCTTGATCTCGGCGACAACACTCTCTGGCGCCTTCGCCATAAAACCTTCGTTTGAAAGTTTCACGATTGCCGTCTCGCGGTCCTTCTTCGCGGCAGCAAGATCCTTGGATAAGCGCGCACGTTCAGCCGGTACATCAACGCTCTGACTTAAATCCAACTCAATCTTGAATTTGCCGATCTCTAGGGTCTTGCTTGCAGTAAAGAGACCTTCCTCGGGGTGGTCGATGCGAAGAACAAATCGCATCGCACTTTCGTACCGAGCAAATTCCTCTGGCGCATGGAATTGGCCAGGGATCCTGTGGCTCGGCCTAATACCTTGGTCGTTCCTGAAGCGGCGAACCTCGGTGACGATCTCCTGCACTTGAAGAATCAACTTCTCTCCTGCGGTGTCATCATGCGAAGGATTCGGCTTTGGCCATTCGGCGATGACAACGGATTCGCCACCAGTGAGATTGGTCCAGAGTTCCTCCGTTATGAAGGGCATGATCGGATGCATCAATCGAAGTAATTGATCAAGCACGTGGCCGAGGACCCGCTTTGAATCATGGGCAGAGCCGGTGGAAAATGCCTCCTTCGACAGCTCCAAGTACCAGTCGCAAAGATCGTCCCAAGCAAAGTGGTAGATGAGCTCGCATGCGCGCGCAAACTCGTACGTCTCAAGCAATTTATCTGCTTCTGTGATGGTGGAGTTGAGTCGACTCAGAATCCACCGGTCAATAGCGTTCAGTGATTCATACTCAGGCATCCCGCCTGAGACAGTTGCACCGTTCATCATGGCGAAGCGCGTCGCGTTCCAGAGCTTGGTCGCAAAGTTGCGCGAGCCGGCGATCCATTCCTCTGCAAGGGCTTGGTCACTTCCAGGATTGGCACCGCGCGCAAGTGTGAACCGAACTGCATCTGCCCCATACATGTCCATCAATTCCAGCGGATCGATGGCGTTTCCCTTGCTTCTGCTCATCTTCTTGCCAAACTTATCTCTCACCAATCCATGCAATGCAATGACGTGGAAGGGAGGCACCCCGTCCATCGCAAATAGACCGAAAAGCATCATTCGTACGACCCAGAAAAAGAGGATGTCATATCCCGTGACCAGAACACTCGTTGGGTAGAACTTCTTCAAGTCCTCTGTCTGCTCGGGCCAGCCCAGCGTGGAGAAGGGCCAGAGTGCAGATGAGAACCACGTGTCTAGGACGTCTGGGTCTTGGGTGTAACCAATAGGTGCATCCTCATCAGGGCCAGTGACGACAACTTGCCCTTGTGGTCCGTACCAGACAGGGATGCGATGGCCCCACCACAGTTGGCGAGAAATGCACCAGTCGTGCATGTTGTCGACCCATTCGAAATATCGAGGTTCGAGCGAAGCAGGTTCGAACTTGCCCTTGCCCGCACGGACGGCATCACCTGCAGATTTTGCGAGAGGAGCAACCTTCACGAACCACTGCTTGGACAGAAGAGGCTCGACGGTTGTGTCGCATCGCTGGCAGTGTCCGACCGCGTGCACATATGGACGCTTCTCAGAAACGATCCGACCCTGCGCGCGGAGTGTCTCGACAACGGCCTTTCTCGCTTCGAAACGATCTAGCCCATCGAATTCTGTGCCGGTTCCTGTGACAACGGCCTCCGGGCTGAGGATGACAAAGTTCGACAGCGAATGACGTTGCCCAATTTCAAAATCGTTTGGATCGTGAGCAGGCGTGACCTTGACAGCACCTGTTCCAAACTCCGGATCTACGTGCGCGTCTGCAATTATCGGAATCTGGCGATGGACAAGTGGAAGCGTGATCGTCTTACCGACGAGGTGGGAGTAGCGGGCATCATCGGGATGCACCGCAACCGCAGCGTCACCGAGCATTGTTTCGACACGTGTCGTTGCCACCACGATCGAATCTTCGCCTTCGCCATAACGAATAGAAACCAATTCGCCTTCGTCATCATTATGGTCAACTTCGATATCAGATAAAGCGGTCATGCACCTTGGGCACCAATTGATGATGCGCTCCGCACGATAAATCAGACCGGCGTCATAGAGGCGCTTGAAGATAGTAAGAACAGCGCGCGAAAGTCCTTCATCCATCGTGAAACGCTCGCGAGTCCAGTCGACGCTGTCTCCGAAGCGGCGCATCTGCTGAAGAATTGCCCCGCTAGATTCTGCTTTCCACTGCCAAACCCTCTTCACGAATTCTTCACGTCCAAGATCGTGTCGCGACAAGCCTTCCTTTGCGAGTTGTTTCTCGACCACATTCTGCGTCGCTATTCCTGCATGATCCGTCCCCGGCAACCAGAGCGAATTGAAGCCTTTCATCCGATTCATGCGGATGAGAATGTCTTGAATTGTGTGATCAAGTGCAGTGCCGATATGCAGCACGCCCGTGACATTGGGTGGAGGCAAAACAATCGTAAAAGGAGGCTTGTCGGATTTGGCTTCTGGGGTGAAATATCCGGCGGCTACCCACTTTTCATACAGTGGGGCTTCGACCTCCGCGCTCGAGAAATTGGGAGGTAATTCGCGCTGACTCATGGAGGAGAGTCTAGATTATGCACTCTTCTCCTCCGGACCCTTTTGTCCTCGGACGATCCTCTTTGGGATATCGCCAGTTCGCGTTACAAAAGTAGGTGGGGCCCCATCGGCAATGCATTCTCTGGTAACAATCACCTTGGCCACGTCGGTGCGGCTTGGAACGTCGTACATCACCGAAAGCAGCACTGATTCCATGATGGCCCGAAGTCCGCGTGCGCCAGTACCCCTGAGGAGGGCAAGTTCCGCGATCGCATCAAGGGATTCAATCGTGAATTCGAGTTCGACGTCGTCCAAATCAAAAAGGCGGACATATTGCTTTACGAGGGCGTTCTTTGGCTCGGTCAGAATCTGCATCAGGGCCGTCTTGTCGAGTTTCTCAACACTAGTCACGATGGGAAGACGACCAATGAATTCAGGGATCATTCCGAATTTCAACA
>CAYXIS010000095.1:0-6107 GCA_964465545.1 uncultured Bifidobacterium sp.
TCGAAGTATCGCCTCCATACGACAGCGCCGATATCACTGCAATACTTGCCAATCGCGTTGTGCTTGAGGCATTGAGCGCGATCGCAAAGCGCAAGAGGGGCGAGAAGTATTCGCCTAAACAAAATCTTCTAGACAGGTAACCTGCACACGGATTACTCCCACCAGAACACCTCGCCGAGAATGACAAAGGCGAGAAGCGCTGGGAATACGGCCAATGGAAACCAGAGCCACGCCGAATTGCCATGCCTGATTCGTGCGGTGGCCGCGAGCACGAACGCCATGGGTGAGACGATCAATCCACCGAGCAATGCGATTGCTCCTTGGAATCCGACCCAGTTGTCGGAGACGGCGCTTGAGCCTCCAAGCAGATATGCGACGCCAAGTATCGCTCCGGACAATATGAGAATAGTTGTTACGGTTGCGGCAATACCAACAGCCCACTTGGCTTCGCGATTATTTGTCATTGAACCCACCTCGATCTACCCGAGAGGCGTCGAAGGCCTTCGCGAGTGCCTCATTTCAGTCTCCTCCCGAAGAGGGAGCGGGGCAAGGGCTGCCGCGTATGAAAGGATGACGAAAAGATGTGTCCGGGCGCAATGGGAGGGAATGTGAATGAAATCGGAAGTGATTTGGACTCAATGGGAGGATCTGAAAGTCCCTGCTGGATTTGAGTCTCTATCTCCGAGCACCGCACCCCTTGACGGAGAGAACCTTGGCGCGATCACCTTCTTTGTCCCACCGTACATGGGCGGGCGGAGGGCGCTCCTGCCAATTTTGCGAATGTCGAGTTTGCGGGTCCTTCAATTGCCTTACGCAGGATATGAGAACGCGCTCGAGTTCGTGCGACCGGGGCTCACTATTTGCAATGCCAGTGGAGTCCACGATGATTCGACAGCAGAGCTCGCCGTTGGCCTCACCATCGCGTCCCTGCGGGGCTTTCCAGATTTTGTTCGCAATCAAATAAGCGGTGAATGGGTTCGCTCGCGCCGAAGATCCCTTTCAGACAGCAGAATCGGCATAGTGGGATTCGGATCAATCGGCAAGAGGATCAAGGAAAATCTCAGTGGGTTCGCTGTTGAGGTGATTCCATTTAGTCGATTGGGGTCAGATGGTTCCAAGAAAATGAGCGAACTTGATGCGGAACTCCCCAACCTCGACGTCGTGATTCTTTCTATGCCTCTTAACGAGGATAGCCGCCATCTCTTTGACGCTAAGAAATTGGCACGCATGAAAGATGGCGCATTGTTGGTGAATGTCGCGCGCGGCCCTGTTGTGGATACCGATGCGCTGATTGAAGAGTTGAATTCAGGAAGGATCCTCGCCGCCCTGGATGTCACCGATCCAGAGCCACTTCCAAAAGGTCATCCATTGTGGACGGCCAAGGGACTGTTAATCTCGCCGCACGTCGGCGGCGAATCCTCGGCCTTTGAGCCACGTTTTAGGAAATTGCTCGAGGATCAACTTCAACGGCTATCCAGGGGAGAGCGGCTCAAGAATATTGTTCACGAAGGTAATTGAACCGAGGTTGATTTACTTGGAGCAGAAGAATTCGATAGGAATGTTATCTGGATCTCTTGTCGTAACTGCCCATCCGTAGACGACATTCTCAAACGGACCATGTTCGAAACCGAGCTCGTCTAGTTTTTTCACCCAACTGCGAACGTCATCCTCGGACTCGCACGCAAGGCCAATGTGATCAAGGCCAACCACCAGATGGGAAAACTTCTGCTCTGGCAGAGCGTCGTCATGTTGGGCCACTCCGATAACAAGTCCGTTCGGCCACGTCATCCGAATGCGTTTCCATCCGGGACCCTCACGGCGAATCTCCGATGCATCGCCAAAAAGTGATTTGTACCAGTTGGCTGATATCTCGACATCGTTCACGGTGAGTGTGATGTGGTGAATAGGATTTTTCATGACACGATCTTATTACGTTCGATCTGTTTCATAATTTCGCCGTGAATTCGGCGTTCGAAAGTCCACGTCGCAAAAGGGATGAATGCCACTGAAAAAGCAACCGAAGTAGTGCGCCAGGGCCAGCGCAGTAAGCGTGCAACCACGGGCACGATAAGAATATAAGCAGTAAAGACCGAGCCGTGGGTTACGCCGATGATGGCCACCAGGAAATGTCCGCGCCCTGTTATCCAGTGGTAAACGGCGACAACAAGAATCGATGGGAGGAGAGCGCCTTCGGCATAGGCCAGCGCTTGAAAGGTTCTCAATACGCCCGTGGCGCTTCTTCTAGATAGCCCGTTCAAGATCAGTTCTGCCCGGTAACAAACAGTCTGGTGAGAACGATCAGACACACTAGCCCGCCAACCACTCTGTAAAGGCCTCGTGTGCGATTGTTCGGGAGCGAGATACTCGCGTTGTCGGCGAATGGGATAAGGCCGAATGCCAGAGCGGCGTATAGAAGGTGTAACCACTCTTTAGGGTGCTCACCGGTGATTAGTAGTGCGATCCCGGCAAGCGCTGTGACGCCCGCGGACACAAGCACTGCTAAAAGTGTTCGCCATGCCGCATCACTCGCGGGTTTGTTGCGAGCGATCCTTGCGGCGCCCTCAAGGGTCGCGGCGATAACGGTGCCCGTAGTCAGTATTGCGAGCAGGACGTGCAACCCTTTGAGCATTCTCGGATCCTAGTAGGAAGAGTGCCGATTTCCTCCTCTCGAGATAAAGGCAGGGCCAGAAATTGGTCATGTATGAAACAGTGACGGTGTGAATTTCTACATTCTCGCTAGTGGGTTCGCCGCGGGCTTCTTGATTGCAGCCCAGGTGGGACCGATCTGGTTATTGTGCTTTCGAAATGGAATCAGATATGGATTTTCAGCTGCATTTGGAATTGGCCTTGGCGCGGCGATCATTGATACCGTCTACTGCGTCTTAGGCGCGTTAGGTGCGGCCGTCCTTCTTTCTTCCCAATCAACTCAAAGAGTAATTAGCATCATTGGCGCTCTGATTATCAGTTGGATCGGCATTCGGACCATCATCAGTCATCGCGCAACGAGAGAAGTAGATCTAGGTGGGACGGAATCGCCAAGGACTCCAACTTTTGGGTCGGCATTGAGATTATCCCTTCTTGCTACAGCGTCGAACCCTTTGACCATCATCTCCTGGGTTGCCCTACTAAGCGCGGCAGGGTCTTTCATCGGTACTACGCGCGGCAAACTCGGCTTCGCCCTAGGCGTCGGCGGCGGATCTTTCCTCTTCTTTATTACCCTGAGTTTGGTAGCAAGTTATTTAGGGCGTCGACTTTCTGGAGAGTGGGTTCGACGAATTGACCAGACGAGCGCTTACCTCTTTCTCGTATTCGCATTAGTGCTGGTCTATCGCGCGATTACGATTTAGGAATTACAGGAATCCCCGAAGAGAGCCCAGCGATTGAATTTGGGCGTTGATTCCATCCGGCGTTGCTAAGGAGTCTCGATTGAGCCAAACACCTTGCAATCCGGCGCTAATTGACGCTCGCACGTCGTATTCAATGTCATCGCCGACAAAAAGGACTTCGCTTGGTTCGCACTCGAGCACTCGGCAGAGATGCTCGAATGCTCCCTGATTAGGCTTTAAGGCATCCACGGTTCCGATTGCCAGCACTGCTTCAAACAAATGCATTAGTCCCATGGCATTGAGTTTGGCTTCTTGTTGGGCTTGCTGTCCGTTCGTCAACACCGCCATTTTGTAGCCGGCTGCTTTGAGATCAGTTAGAGCAAACAGTACGTCCGAGTAGGCGACCCAGCTGTCTGAATAATGGTGAAGGTAGCCATCCCAGAGATCATCCAATTCCCGCTCATCGATTTGAGCATCGGTCGAAGTGAGAAAATTCCGCATCCTGGCACGGCGATGTTCTATAAGAGTCATCGTTCCGGCAACATATTGTGCGAAGTAGAGATCTTCTAGCAGATGCCATTGCCTTCCTGCGCTCTCCGTACCGTGGTAAGTCCAACCTTTTTCGTCAATAAGGAGTTCCAAGCCCCGAGAAGCGGCTTCACGATGGTCAAATAAAGTGTTGTCTAAATCAAAACCAATTCCACGGATCACCCGCGAAGCCTAGAGCCTTTTCCTAGAGATTCTTGACCCACCTTGACCAGTTATTCTGGCGAGTAAATCCATACGATGCCCAAGCCCTATGCGCTGTTTCATTGTCGTCTAGAACCATGGCATCGACCCTACTGACACCGAGGGATCTGAATCGCTCAAGCGCACGCTCGACCAAAAGCCTTCCGATCCCATTGCTCCTCCTATCTTCGCGAACGGCGAGTCGGTAGAGACCACTTCGCCACCCGTTCCATCCGGCTACAACGGTGCCAACGATTTCATTCCCGTCGACAGCCAGAATGAGAGCCTCTGGGTCCTTTTCAATTAGAGCACGGACTGCGATGGCCGTATCTGTTGGTCGGGATCCATTCTCCGCATTGTTAATCCAAAACTGAAGAATCTCATCAATCTCGTTAGGTTCGTTATTTGCTAATCGGAATTGAATCACTTACGAAGTCTATTTCCTTACTAACTCTTTGTAGAGGACCATCGTCGCTCGAGGTTCGCCGTTAGGAGTTAGCGCGTACCGTGGAATTTCTCCGACTCGAATCCAACCCAGGCTCGCATAAAGTGCTTCGGCTCCAGAACCAGTGAGCGTGTCTAGAACTAGCAGGTCTTTGCCAACTTCCAGTGCCTTCTTCTCAACTGCAATCATCAGGGCCTTTGCGATTCCACGTCTTTGATACGTGGGGCGCACAAGGACTTTGGCCACGTCGGCTCTGTGCGGTTGATTAGGCGGGGTGTCCGTGATGAGGGACGCGGTGCCCACTAATTCGGCATCGTCGAATGCTCCAAAGACAATCAACTTTCCGGCTTTGGATTTGGTTGAGATCTCACGCCAATAATCCTCAGCCTGACTCTGCGTGAGATCGCTCATAAAACCAACGGATGCGCCATCGGCCACGCACTCACACAGAATGCGTGCAAGAGATGGGACAGCTGCTTCAAGTTCAGAAGCGGTGAGTGCCCTTACAACCATACGAGCGTGAATAGGTTAGACCGAGGCAATTGCACGATCGAGGATCTCGAGGGCCTCACGAAGCAGATCCTCTGGCATCACAAGCGGAGGTAATAAGCGAATCAGATTGCCATACGTTCCGGCCGAGAGGATGAGTACGCCTTCTTTCTGGCAGAACTTCACTATCTGGCCCACGGCTGTTGGATGTGGTTCGATTCCGCCAGGGAGGACGAACTCGATGGCCTGCATTGCTCCTCGTCCACGAACCTCGCCGATGATCGAGTACTTCGCCTTCATTGCATTTAGGGCGGCCTCTATGATTTCGCCGATCTTTCTTGCACTCTTGCAGAGATCTTCTTCCTCGATAGTCGCGATTGCACCAAGGGCGGCAGCGCAGGCAACGGGGGATCCGCCATAAGTGCCGCCGAGCCCGCTTGCATGGACAGCGTCCATGATCTCGGCTCTACCTGTTACTGCCGATAGTGGAAGTCCGCCTGCAATTCCCTTGGCCATGGCAATGATGTCTGGGATGACCCTTTCATCGTTCGAGGCGAACATATCGCCCGTGCGCGCGAAACCAGTTTGAACTTCATCTGCGATGAAGACAATTCCATTCTCGGTCGCGAACTTGGAAAGACCTGGAAGGAATCCCTTGGGAGGAACTATGAAGCCGCCCTCGCCCTGGATCGGTTCGATGACGATTGCGGCGATGTTCTTTGCGCCCAATTCTTTTTCCATCTTATGGATGACGAAGTTGAGTGCTTCTTCGGCACATTTTTCTGGTCCGCCTGGCCACCGCAGCGGGTAGGCCATCGGCATCCGATAAATTTCCGGGGTGAAGGGACCAAAGCCTTCCTTGTAGGGCAAGTTCTTGGCCGTCATTGCCATCGTGAGATTTGTTCGCCCATGATAGGCGTGCTCAAAGACGACGACTGCTTGGCGCTTTGTGTAGTTGCGTGCGATCTTGACTGCATTCTCAACCGCCTCTGCACCAGAGTTGAGAAGTACTGATTTCTTCTTGTGAGTTCCGGGGGTGAGGCGGTTAAGCGCCTCGCAGACTTCGATGTAGCCCAAGTAGGGGGCGACCATGAAGCAGGTGTGCGTGAAGGCTTCGA
>CAYXIS010000096.1:0-6015 GCA_964465545.1 uncultured Bifidobacterium sp.
GAAAACACCCCAAAAAGGTCCGCAAAAGGTTTCCGTCGCCCGTTTTGGGCCGCTCTCCTGGTGATTTTCCTCTGGGTGGGAGCCAGCGGGGTTCTAAGTCCTTTATTCGGCAAGCTCACCTCGGTTCAAACAAACGACAATTCGGCATTCTTGCCTGACAGCGCGGAGGCCACTAAGGCAGCACACTTGATTGAGAAGTTCTCAAGTTCGGTTAACGCGCCGTTGCCTGCTCTTGTTCTCTTAGAGGGAAACGTGGACGAAGCGATGCTGGGGCAGATCAACGCATATGCCCAGACTTTGCCGCCGACGCATATTCAATATGTCGACAAGTTCAAAGGCTCATTCGATACGGGTATTCCATTATCAAGATATCTGGCCCCCAACGTGCCCTTGGTTGCCTTTCCGTCAAAAGACGGCAAAGCAATTCTCCTAGATATTCCAATCTCGAATACAGGGATCGGGGTGACGTTGCCTAACGGCAAACCGGCATTGACTGCGATGATTACAACGATTCGCAGTGATATGAATGCATGGGCGAAATCTCATGGGTTCGTTAGTCACGTAACCGGTATTGCAGCTCTGTACAGTGATCTCTTTGGGGCATTCAGCGGAATTGATTCAACGCTTCTTTATGCAACATTGGGCGTTGTTTCCCTCATTTTGATTCTCGTTTACCGCTCTCCGGTTCTGTGGATCTTGCCTTTGCTCTCTGCCATTTTTGCACTCTCTACCGCAGGGGGTGTCATCTATCTTTTGGCAAAGCATCACGTCCTAACGCTGGACGGACAATCCCAGGCCATTCTCTCTGTTCTCGTTCTTGGCGCAGCCACAGACTACGCACTACTTCTTATTGCGCGCTATCGGGAAGAATTGCATCGATACGATTCTCGATTTGATGCGATGCGGGCTGCGTACCGCGGAATTTTCGCACCGATAATTGCATCAGGATCCACAGTTGCGATTAGTTTGATGGTTCTTCTAATTAGCGACTTATCGAGCAACCGAGGTTTAGGACCAGTCGGTGCCATAGGCATTGTTTCGGCAATGATCACGGTGCTGACTCTCCTTCCGGCCATGTTGGTGATTTTTGGCCGCTGGATCTTCTGGCCTCGGATACCTCATTTTGACCGCATTGATTCGCAATTGCATGGCATATGGTCGAAAGTGGGGGCAAGCGTGGCCCGTCGCCCGCGCCAATTATGGATTTCAACGACACTCCTGCTACTTATACTGGCTGGATTTTCGACGACATTGCAAGCCAAAGGTCTATCAACTTCGCAATCTTTTACAGCGCGCCCTGAGTCAGTGGTGGGTCAAGACTTGCTTCTTAAGCATTTTCCTGGTGGGCAAGGCCAACCGACTCAAGTGATCGTGAAGGTTTCACAGATGAAGGAAGTTTCAACCGCCCTCCTTGGGATTAAGGGAGTCACCAGTGTCGAGCCTTTTCAGAGTCCTGGAGCATCAACGAGCGGTCTCGACTCTTCTTTCAAGATAGTCGATGGTCTGGCGATTCTCAATGCGACTCTGAACCAAGCACCTGATTCGGTCGGAGCTAGAGAATCAATTCCAATGATTCGCGATGTGGTACATAGAATTGATCCGTCGATTCTTGTCGGTGGCACTTCGGCCATCTACTACGACGTGGATCAGGCGTCCCGTCGCGACAATCGACTTATCATTCCTATTGTCCTTCTGGTAATTGGGATAATCCTCTCCCTGCTACTGCGAAGTTTGTTGGCCGCAGGATTACTTCTGGTAACGATTGTCTTGTCCTACGCGGCCACCCTAGGAGTATGTCAATTGGTCTTCCACAATATTTTCCATTTCCCAGGGGCAGGCACTGCATTTCCGCTCTTCGCTTTCATCTTCTTGGTCGCCCTTGGAATCGACTACAACATATTCCTCATGACGCGAGTGAGAGAGGAAAGCAAGAAAATTGGAACTCGAAAGGGAGTGATCAAGGGCCTAACTGTGACTGGCGGCGTTATTACCTCTGCTGGGGTTGTCTTGGCAGCAACTTTCGCCGTTCTGGGTATCTTGCCCTTAGTTTTTGTAGCCGAATTGGGATTCGCAGTTGGATTTGGTGTTCTTCTCGACACGATCGTTGTTCGCTCTCTATTGGTTCCTTCTCTCGTCCACGACATTGGATCGAAAATTTGGTGGCCTTCGAAGTTGCGCAACGAATCAAAATGAAGTCGGTGCGGGTAGGTATCGCCGGTTATGGACTGGCTGGGCGTCACTTTCACGCCCCCTTGCTTAAGGGGTGCGAGTTCGACGTGATCGGTGTGCTAACAACCAACTCTGAACGCGCTCAACATGCACTAGAAGATTTCCCGAACGCGAAGGTCGCATCAACCCTTGAGGAGCTGATTGAACTTCGATTAGACCTGCTTGTCGTCGCTTCGGCAAACATAGTTCATGCCGAGCAAGCCCTCGCAGGTATCCAGGCAGGGATCCCTGTCGTAGTAGACAAACCCATGGGGCTTTCTCTTGCACAGACGCAGAAAATTGTGGAGGCCTCGGAAAAAGAGGGAGTCCCGGTTACTGTCTTCTTCAATCGACGATGGGACAGCGATGCGCTTACTGTTAAGAGAGTAATGAGAGAGGGCTTATTAGGCGATGTTTTCCGAGTCGATTCTCGATTTGAAAGATATCGTCCGTCCCTTGCCACATCGTCCTGGCGTGAGAAGTATTCGCCTCAGGAAGGCGGGGGATTGTTCTTGGATCTTCAGCCACACCTAATTTCAACGGCAATCGATTGGTTCGGACCTGCTGAGTTGGTCTATTCATCCGTGCGTTCGATCCGCGGAGGCGGAGATGATGACTGCGTTCTCGTGCTCAAACACGAAGGAGGAGTTGACTCATATCTTGCGGCAAGCGCCATCATTGGATCGCCAGGACCACGACTTCGGATAAGTGGACGTAAGGGCTCTCTGATAATTGAAGAATTTGACCCGCAAGAGGCACTGTTGCGAGCTGGCCAATATCCGGCAAGCGGAAAATGGGCGGTTCCCACCATTCAGCGAGCATTTCTGCATCAAGGTACTGAGGTCACGGAGTTGCAGAGCGAGAACGGTAACTATGCGATCTTCTACGAATTGGTCAAGGGTGCCTTGATCGGAAAGAATCCGTGGCCGGTTAGTACTGATGACGCATTAGCGGTGGCGTCTCTCATTGATGAGGCGCGCGTAAGTTCAATTCGCTAGATTTCCTCGACAAGGGCAGTAAGCGCAGCGCCGATGTGGGGGTAGTCGAAAGCAAATCCTGCCTCGGTAAGAGCCTCTGGAATGATCTTCTTTGAGCCGAGCATCTCACTGGAGAATCCGCCGAAGGCCAATTTCAATGCGAGCGAAGGAACTGGAAAGAGTGCGGGGCGATGAAGAGCTCGAGCCAAAGCGGAAGTGAATTCTTGGTTTGTCACCGGATTGGGTGCCGTGACGTTTATGGGGCCTGAAATCGGATGTTCAAGGGCGAAGATGATTGCTCTTATGACGTCGTGAAGAGTGATCCATGACCACCATTGTTTTCCTGTGCCTAGACGTCCACCAAAGCCGAATCGAAAAGGTGGCAGCATTTTTCCAAGAGCTCCGCCTGTTGGATCAAGGATCAAACCCATGCGAAGTTTCACGGTGCGGACATTTCCTGCAAGATCCGCCGCGTTCTCCCACTCGTGACATACGGCGGCGAGAAAGTCATCGCCAGCGCGATCCTTTTCCGTCACCGCCCGGTTGCCCGTCTCGCCGTACCAACCCATTGCGCTTGCTGAAATGAAAACCTTTGGCTTGACCTGCGAAACCGCGTTGGCGATTGCGGTTGTCCCGAGAAGCCGTGAGTTCAGGATCTCACTCTTGTATTTCTTGGTCCATCGCTTATCGCCCACACCGGCACCGGCGAGATGGATAACTGCGTCCACACCGGCAAGGGCATCAAGATCCACGGTTCCGTTTTTTGGATCCCAACTTATTTCATCGGGTGAATGAGCACCGCGACGAACGAGTCGCTGAACTGTGTAGCCTTCAGATTTGAGGTGACCGACCAGCGCTGTGCCGATAAGGCCGGAGGATCCGGTTACGGCAATACGTTGGATATTCTGCATCAGAGACCGAGGTCGGCCTCGAAAGCGCCACCTTCTAAGCGCTCTTTCAAAGTAACCAGGAATCGCGCGGCGTCTGCGCCATCGACTACTCGGTGATCGTAGGAGAGCGCGAGATAAACCATCGAACGAATCGCAATCGTCTCTCCGCCGTCTTCGCCTCTAACGACCATCGGACGTTTAACAATCGCGCCAAGTCCCAGAATCGCCACTTGTGGCTGGTTGACAATCGGAGTGTCAAAAAGTGCGCCGCGACTACCCGTATTCGTAATAGTGAACGTGCCGCCACCGAGTTCATCAGGAGTGATCTTGTTGTCGCGAGTTCTAGCAGCCAGATCCGCGATCTTGCGGGCAACGCCTCCCATATTGAGATTTCCTGCATCATGCAGAACAGGTACAAGAAGGCCGCGTTCGGTATCAACTGCAATGCCAAGATGTTCGGCTGCGTGATACGTGATCTGGTCTCCCTCGACTGAGGAGTTCACCACAGGATGTTGCTTCAAGGCTTCGCAGACGGCGACGGCGAAGAATGGTAGGAAGGTGAGTTTCACGCCTTCGCGTTCTTCGAATTTGGCCTTAGCCTTATCTCGCAGCCGAGCGATCTTTGTGACATCAACTTCAATTACTGTTGTCAGTTGCGCGCTGATATGCAGAGATTCGACCATGCGTGACGCGATCACCTTGCGAAGGCGGGACATCGTCACGGTCTGTCCGCGAAGAGGAGAGCCTGCTGGTGCAGAAGGCTTCTGTGCGCTCGGCGCCACAGACACTGCAGGTGCGATGACAACGGGAGCCACTGGAACTGCTGCCGCTTGAACATCTTCTTTGCGGATTCTTCCACCGATCCCGGTACCCGTGACTTTTGCGAGATTCACACCAAGTTCGGCAGCGAGTTTGCGAACCAATGGAGTCACGTAGGCATCAGGTTGCGAGACAACAGGTGTTGTAGTCGAGACAGGTGCAGCCACAATCGCTGCCACTGGTGCCACTGGTGCCACTGGTTCTAGGGGAGTTGGCGCTACAGGCGCTGTCATAACAGGCGCAGGTGCAGCTGATTGGGCTCCGGCACTTCCTATCAAGGCAAGTCGTGTGCCGACCGCGACGGTCGTGTCGACTGGCACATCAATTGAAAGAAGAATTCCGGCGACCGGCGATGGAATCTCTGTATCGACTTTGTCAGTGGACACTTCAAGCAGGGCTTCGTCAAGGGCTACTGAATCCCCCACATTTTTTAGCCAACGGGTTACGGTGCCTTCTGATACCGATTCTCCTAAGGCTGGCATGGAAATCACGGTGCCGGAAGCAGATGGAACTGGCACGGTCGAAGCCGAAGGAGCGGGCGGAGCAGGCACCACCGGTGTAGGCGGTTCTATTGGTGTAGCTGGAGCGATCGGTTCGGCTGGAACAATTGGCGCAGCCGGTTCAGAGGGAGGCGTGTTTTGTGAAACCTCCGTCGCAATGATCGCAAGCTCTGCGCCCACTGCGACGGTTTCATCGATGCCGACGATGATCTTTTGGACAATTCCGGCCACCGGGGAAGGAATCTCAGTATCAACTTTGTCAGTTGATACTTCCAGGAGTGGTTCATCGACAGCGACATGATCGCCCTCTGCCTTGAGCCAGCGAGTGACCGTTCCCTCGCTGACGCTCTCACCGAGAGCTGGCATTGTTACTGAAAATGTCATTGACGCTTCTCCTCTTTACGTAACTTCTCTTGCGATTGTGAATGTACTTTCAACCGTGGGCGTGAAGTGGTTTCCCGGCAAGTGCCATGTGTGCCTCACCCATTGCCTCAGACAAGGTTGGGTGTGCATGAATGAGCGATGCGACATCGTTGGCGTTCGCTTCCCAATTGAAGATCAGTTGTGCCTCAGCGAGCAACTCGCCGACGCGAGCGCCGACCATGTGCACGCCAAGGATCT
>CAYXIS010000097.1:0-5840 GCA_964465545.1 uncultured Bifidobacterium sp.
AATCTTTCCAAGTGAAGATGGGCCAAGTGTCAGCCCCACACTCGCTCCGTAAGCGCTCGAAGCCCTGGTGAATATGGAGAAGAGCCAAAATGGCAGAAGCGCCCTGCCCAATAGTTTTCTTTCCATACCCCCTAAACGGGACTAGGGCTCTAGTGGTTCAATCGAAGATCTATGTGGCTTCGTTTACCTGCTTGGCGAGAGCAGCATCTACCCTCGCATGGATGGCAGTCCCCTCAGGCACATACTCCTCGTTGATAATCTCACCGCGCTGGTGAATCGCACTGATGAGGTCTCCCCTGCCATATGGAATCGTCACATCAATCTCGACGAGCAGGACCGGCAAGGACTTCTCGATTGCTAGGAGCAGTCCTTCAATTCCAAAACCAGTCCGAGCCGAGAAGGCATAACTATTCTTTTCGGTGCGAAGAATTTGCATAACAATGGCGGGGTCGGCGACGTCAACCTTGTTGATGGCAATGATCTCAGGAATCTCGGCGCCCCCAATTTCGGCAATCACCTCACGAACCGCCCGAATTTGCTCAAAGGGATCAGGATGGGAACCATCGACCACGTGCACGATCAAATCTGCATCCTTGACTTCTTCAAGAGTGGATCGGAATGCATCCACCAATTGATGGGGTAGGTGTCGAACAAAACCTACGGTGTCGGTCAACGTATAGATACGGCCGTCGCTGGTGCGAGTTTGCCGAACGGTCGGATCCAAGGTTGCAAAGAGTGCGTTTTCAACGAGAACTCCGGCGTTGGTCAGTGCATTGAGCAGAGAGGACTTCCCGGCGTTGGTGTAGCCGGCAATCGCAACAGAGGGAATCCTGTGGCGGCGGCGCTCTTGGCGTTTGGTATCGCGAGAGACCTTCATTTCCTTGATCTCATTTTTCAATTTCGACATCTTGTCGCGAATACGGCGACGATCGGTTTCAATTTTCGTCTCGCCGGGTCCACGGCCACCGATACCAGCGCCACCGGCGGCACGACCGCCAACCTGTCGTGAGAGCGAACCTCCCCAACCGCGAAGTCGCGGCAGCAAATACGACATCTGGGCTAGTTCTACCTGCGCTTTTCCCTCCTTGCTCTTGGCATGCTGAGCGAAGATATCCAGGATCAAAGCAGTTCGATCGACGACCTTTACCTTCACCTTCTCCTCCAGCGTTCGCAACTGCGATGGAGACAGCTCGCCATCGCAAATGACCGTGTCTGCTCCCGTTGCAACGACTACTTTGCGGAGTTCCTCCACCTTGCCTGAACCGATATACGTCGACGGGTCTGGCTTGTCTCTGCGCTGGATCAACCCTTCGAGGACTTGCGAACCGGCCGTTTCGGCAAGAGCTTTGAGTTCTACGAGTGAATTCTCCGCCATCTGTGCGGTTCCCTCTGTCCATACACCGACCAGCACCACACGTTCGAGCTGGAGTTGGCGATATTCAGCAGAGGAAATATCTTGAAGCTCAGTTGAGAATCCTTGGACTCGTCGAAGCCCGTGACGTTGCTCTAACTCAGGCTGTGAACCCTCCTCACCGGCGTCATATTCTTCTGCAACCCTGACACTTTCACGTAGGAGCGCTTCAAATTGATCTTCGGAATCATCGCGCTTGGTCATGCACTCACCTGCCCTACGAAACTAACGAAGTGATGTCATGGTCGCGCAAAAGCACGGCCGGACCTGTAAGCGTTGCATTCGAGTGCCCATCGATGTCAACTTCCAAGCGACCACCTGGCGGAAAGATCACCCATCGAGCTGGCAATTTCTCCCCGCGAGAAATGGAGGCAGCAAGTGCCACAGCGCACGTGCCCGTGCCACATGATCTCGTCTCTCCAACGCCTCGTTCAAAGACTCGCATTTTGAGTTCGCGGTCTTGGCCAAATTCAACGAACTCAACATTGACTCCCTCTGGGTATGCGTTCTTGGGCATAACGAGAGGGGCCTCTTTTAAGTCGCCTGCTTCATCCAGCGAGTTCACGAACACAACGGCATGAGGATTTCCGATATCGATGTTGTAGCCCTGCCACTCCTTGTCGCGCACGTGAACCGTGATCTCATCCTCATCGGCGGAAACTTGACCCATATTCACGGTGATGTCACCGTTTGCTGGAACTCGAAGATGCTTGAGCCCCGCACGGGTATCAATAGCGAAAATTCCCTCGGCCTGATGACCGTGTTCCACAAGGTAGCGAGCCATGACTCTGATTCCATTGCCGCACATTTCTGCGATCGAACCGTCGGCATTGCGGTAGTCCATGAACCAGCGACCATCGTGCTTGGTAATTCGAATCAACCCATCTGCACCGATACCCGTCGCGCGGTCGCAAATCGCTGCCACTTGTGACGGCGATATGGAGATCTTTTCGTCTGGGTCAAAAACCAAGACGAAGTCATTCTCGGTACCGTGACCGTACGTGGCCATGACCTTTCGCGTGGTATCCATATCTTCCTGGAGTTTAACCGTTTATACGGACCGGAGGCTTAGCCAAAAGCTCTTTGATAGTCTCAAGGTGGGGCTGTTTTGGGGAAACCCATTGAATTCGACTATCTCGAGAAAACCACGTCTCCTGCCGTCTGGCATATTGGCGTGTGGCCCGCTTCGTATCCTCCTTTGCCTCTTTCTCTGAGATTTCCCCGTCGATGAATTTCAATACCTGCGCATAGCCCAGTGCCAGTTGCGCCGTGCGGCCTTTTCGAATTCCCGCTTCAACCAAGTCTTGAGTCTCTTTGACGAGCCCCCGCGCCCACATTCGTTCCACACGCTCATCGATTCGCGTCGCCAGAGAGTCTCGATCCATGACCAATCCGAATTGTCGCGCGTCTGGATAACGTGTGCTCTCTTTACGTGGCAGGTTGGCAGTAAATGGCTTGCCGGTAATCTCAATAACTTCAAGGGCACGAATCACACGGCGCAGGTTTTGGGCATCAATTGCCAGAGCAGCACCGGGATCGAGCTTGTCCAACCTCTCGTGCATCGCTGGCCCTCCGATCTTCTCGGCAAGTTCATTCAATCGATCGCGAACCTCTGGATCGGTATCAGGAAAATTCAAATCATCCAGGATCGACTTGATATACAGACCAGTTCCTCCCACAATTATCGCGTTCTTGCCGCGGGACTCAATCGAAGAAATCAATTCACGCGCGCTCTCTTGATACCAAGCCACACTCGCATCCTCGGTTACGTTGAGAATATCCAGGAGATGATGAGGAATGCCCTTCCGTTCCTCAATTGACAACTTGGCAGTGCCGATGTCCATCCCCTTGTACAACTGCATCGAATCGGCGTTGATGATTTCGCCGTTGAGTTCTGCGGCCAAAGAAACTGCAAGATCGCTCTTTCCAGTCGCAGTCGCCCCACAAATGACTATGACGCTCATGAACGGGTGGTGGGCATTCCTAGTAGCAGAGGTTCGCTTTTGCGTTCGGTAGTGAGCAGTTCAAAAACATCACCACCACGAGTGCGACGAACACTCACGCCAGCACCAGAAAGAAAATGCGGTGCCGCATCAGTGATTTCAACTGTAACCACATCACCAGGTCTTGGTTGATCTTCAGGATCAAAGGAGAAATGTGCAAGGCGGAAATCTTCGGTTCGGCCGGACATTCTGCCCCGCTCGGCATCACGGCGACCTTCGTGCTCGGTAACTAGCACGTGCATTTCGTGGCCAATTGCCTCTTTGTTCACAGACAATGAGAGTGCCTCTTGATGAGCATGCAATCGCGTGTACCTCTCGCCAATTACCTCTGGCGAGACCTGATCGACCATCGTGGCTGCCGGAGTCCCAGGACGCTTGGAATATTGATAGGTATAGGCGGCGCTAAAGCGTGCCTGCGTGCAAAGATCCAGAGTGGCTTGGAAGTCCTCTTCGGTTTCTCCAGGAAAGCCCACAATGATGTCGGTCGTTATCTGGGAATTCGGAATAGCCTTCCGCACTCGTTCGATGATTCCTAAATATCGATCCGTTCGATAGGACCGGCGCATCTGCTGTAAGACCTTGTTCGAACCGGACTGAAGTGGCATATGGAGATGGGGCATTGCGTTAGAAGTCTGCGCCATCGCCTCGATGACATCGTCGGTGAAATCGCGAGGATGCGGTGACATGAAACGCACTCGTTCCAGTCCCTCAACTTTCCCGCACTCTCGGATCAATTTGGCAAATGCCTCGCGGTCACCAAAGTCGACACCGTAGGCATTCACGTTCTGGCCAAGCAAGGTAATTTCGATGACACCTTGCTCAACTAGTGTTCGAACTTCCCTCATGATGTCGGTCGAGGGACGGTCTTTTTCAATGCCGCGAAGGGTGGGAACTATGCAGAAGGTGCAAGTGTTATTGCATCCGACTGAGACGGAAACCCATGCGGAGAACGCGGAGAACCGTCGCGCAGGCAGAGTTGAAGGAAAATGCTCGAGGGATTCGAGAATTTCGATTTGAGATTCTTCTTCAATGCGGGCGCGCTCTAGCAAAACCGGAAGGGAGCCGACATTGTGGGTGCCAAATACGACATCGACATATGGCGCCTTCTTCACAATGAGGGCCTGATCCTTTTGTGCAAGGCAGCCTCCAACGGCAATCTGCATTGCAGGATTGGCCTTCTTAATGGGGGCAAAAAAACTCAGATTTCCATACAGTTTGTTGTCGGCATTTTCGCGCACGGCACACGTATTGAAGACGATCACATCGGCGATTTCGCCTTTGCCTGCCGGGACGTAGCCCGCTTCGTCAAGGAGCCCTGAAATCCGCTCAGAATCGTGCACATTCATCTGGCAGCCATACGTCTCAACTGTGTATGTGCGTGTCATTGGGCAATTGTAGTGGGGCTTCTAAATCCCCAATTCGCGCATTACTGAGTTGATAAGCCCCGATGAGAAGCCTCTTCGAGCAAGAGCACCCTGAATTCGCCTTTGAATAAGGTCTCGCTCGAGGTGGGCGATGGGGCGGTATTTCCTGGAGGCCAATTCGAGGGCGAGATCGTGCTCACGATTCTCATCAATTTCGCAGGCCACGATCTCGATGATGTCACCATCTATTCCTTTTGCCCGCAACTCATTCATGATCATCCGTTTGGACAATTTCTTGGTTCGTTGGCGAGATTCACTCCAACTTCTGGCGAACTCCTCGTCGTTGACCAAGCCCTGCTCTTGCAGTCGATACAGAACGGCATTGGCGATGTCCTCTGCAATGCCGCGTTTCTTCAGGTGGGCGAACAGCTCGCCCCTACTCTTTGCTCGGGGCGCCAGCGCAATGAGCGCAATCGTCTGAGCGAGGGAGTAGGGGTCAGAGCTTTCGTCCATGTGCGTGATTGAAATTAGAAGTCAACCTCGGCTGTTGCCTCATTGACTGCGGCAACAAGATCTGGGTCAATTGGAGTTGGCGCATAGTGGGCGCGAATCTTGGTCTCAATATCGTTGGCGAGATCAGGATTATCAAGGAGGAAGTTACGAGAATTCTCTTTTCCTTGACCAAGTTGATCGCCTTCGTATGTGTACCAAGAACCGGACTTCTTGACGATGCCGATTTCTACACCTAGATCAAGCAAGGAGCCCTCGCGAGAAATTCCGACGCCGTAGAGAATGTCGAACTCGGCCTGCTTAAAGGGCGGAGCCATCTTGTTCTTGACGACCTTAACGCGAGTACGGTTGCCGACTGCTTCTTGGCCGTCCTTCAACGTCTCAATTCGACGGATATCCATGCGGATTGAGGCGTAGAACTTCAAAGCTTTGCCACCGGTGGTTGTCTCTGGTGAACCAAAGAAAACGCCGATTTTTTCGCGCAACTGGTTGATGAAGATCGCCGTTGTCTTTGACTGATGAAGAGCGCCAGTTATTTTTCGAAGAGCTTGG
>CAYXIS010000098.1:0-5833 GCA_964465545.1 uncultured Bifidobacterium sp.
TCGATTCCCGGCACCTCCACTGAATGGTGCTAACAAATGCACCCACTACCTGCTGACGAATGCTCTAAGATATTTCGGAAAATCGAGATTCTTGGGGCTTTTTGTTTTTGCAATTGGCAATTGGTGCGCTTGGAAGGACAGACTTGGGCAGTAGGAAAAGGGAATTTGTTCACAGAATTTGGTTAGTGCTGTTTCAATATGGAGGCGTGGCCTCAGTCGCATCTTTCTCCTCAAAGCCAAAAAGAATGTCTAGACCCAAATCGATAATTTCATCCAGATACCGAAGGAACAACTTGGGCAGCTCTGGGGTCAATGGAAATTCAAGTGTAAAGGATGGAACTAAGTGAAATTTGTGAAGCGGATTGGCGCAACGTTGCATGGAATAATTCGAAACCGAAGACCACTCCCCATGAATTACAGAACTTGCGGATTGAAAAACATGATTGTAAAAATCGATTAACTCCGCCTCGGAAGCCATGGCTCGAACACTTTTATTGGAAAACGTAGGTTCTAAATTCACCTCAATAAATGCCAATCCTAAGTCGGAACCAAGATCTTTGGTTCGTTTCCCGATGGCCTTTTTCAAGTAAACTGATCCATTTTGATTCGGATCGAGAACTAAACTTTCTAAGTGAGCTAAGGCCAATTTTTCCTTACCTCTTCCGTATTCTTGATATTTAATGTACATGTCATCAGGCTTATCTGACATCCAGGAAAGAACTATCTTAGTTTCGGCCAATAGTCGGGTTACATGGGAACTTTGTTCACCTGAATAAAGATGGGGGACCCTAACCACGGCCAATATTGCTCTAGCCGATCTACTAACTAATCCGCAAACCACCTCATGTTTCGCGGGGTGATGCAAATCGACACTCTGCATCGGATCCAAAGCTTGATCTGCAAACCGATCAAAAGCTCGAATTACTTTTAAAGACGCGTCCCTGGCAATCTCTTGGATCGAAGTGGTTATCGCAGATTCGACTTCTGGAATCTCTTCGGTTGAAGTGTCCAACTTATCGAGTTCTTCTTCCGGCATGCAAAGGGATAAATGCCAATTTTGCTTCCAAAAACTATTTGCCCACTTCAATACCTCTCCTCGGCGCAACTCAGATTTACCAGACGTATTGAATAATAGAAAAAAACTCCGAATGGTTGCCTCCGCTTTCTTAAGATTCGCGGGATCATTCGGATATGCACTGTGCAATCTAGCTTCCTCAAGACCAACTTTTATCTTGTTCCCAAGAGCAAGAGACTCAAGTAAGGGGAATTTGATTTTGGCATTCCTTGCCCCTGACTTGATCGCCGCCATTATGGCACTTGCGGCAAAATGAAGTGCAACTTCGTCGGTGATATCTAAAATTCGATCTTCAAAGGGTTTTACCAGCAACCATCCACCAGGAATCTCTGGGTAAAGTCGTAATGTAGCCAGAACACGATCGGGAACTAATTCTTCCAAGATATTGTAGGCATTGAGTGACTCAATTATTTCGGAGCGCAAGCGAGCATCGATATTCTCTATATCAATGAGACGTCCAGACAAAATTGCTTCATCATTCTCCATCGAATCGCGCAATACTCCAGATGCGAGAGTTGTCTGCATTTTTCTGATTAAGTGAGTAAAGGAATCTTCGTGACTTTCGGCAAGCAAGAGAAGCCAAAATAAATTTGGCAAATCGTCCGTCACCCAATCAGTCACCTCCATTTCCTCCAGCGCCAAAAGTGGGGGTCGAAATTTCATACCTTCCTTAAAATGTCCTTTAAGCACGCCAGAAAACTTCTACGTTCCTCTTTGGGGCATGTTCTGACCTCTTCCTAATCTCCTTGCGCGAAAATGATGACCTTAGTATTGACCGAGAATCTGACAAAAGATCACACCGCGCGACGATTGCCATACGAACTGTATCTTCTCAATCCAGGTTACTCGGGAAGTTTTAAATACAAGAAAGTGCCAGATGTGGATGGATACGACAGGACTAGATCGGTGTCCCTCAAACTTCAACAAATGGATGCGCTCAGGTCCGATTTTTGCGCTTTTTATAACTTAAAGCGCTGCGCCAGAGAGGACAAAACTGGGCGCTTGGTACTAGTAGTAAATCTCTAGCGAAAATTCCCCAAACCATCAAGCCAATTCTCGCTTAGGGGCCAGTGCCTTCTTCAATGACCTTCCAACCAATCTTCGGTAACTTTGCTAAGTATACAATATGCACTGCACCTCCTGTCAGCGGATAAGGTTTGTGAACTACTTGTACTTGGACAGCAGCGATCGTTTCTTTTGGCAGAAACCCCGAATATTTCTCTTTGGTTGTATAACCACGGTAGTGACACCAGTGATCCCCAACGATTTGCAGCGAGACGCGCAAATTCCTTTGTCGGTTGAGAGAAACCTTGATCGGAGTAAGTTTCTTCTTCGCATAAAATTTTGTGACTGCAGCCACTACGTCAACTGTCACTTTCACAAATGGACCCTGAGGTGGAATGTCACAAACGGGGAGTGAGGATTTAGTGAAATTGCCGACCGCGCTTAAGGAGTCAAAGTTCTTGGCGTATGAAGTATCGCCAAACATTAGGGCGAGTGCACAGATCGAAACGCCAAGTAAAGAAGCTAGCGATCGTTTCATTGTGCGTCGTCCCCCCATTCCCTGAGTAGTGAATTGGACAGTATTAGCAACTAGAAGGCTATTTAATAATTGAGATACGTGCTTGCATATTCCACTCCCGCCCAAGATGGATCGCTAGCATATGGGGCGAGCAAAATGTTCCTTTGAGGTTTTGTGTGGCAACTAATCCTCGTACCTGAAATATAAGGCTCGGTGACAATTGCAACGTGAGCCCATTGCAGAGTCGTGGAGTCCTTAAAATTGACAATATCAGCATAACCCAACTGTGCTTCGGAGGAATCGGCGTGGCCGCGACCGGAATTGATTAACCAATTGCGTAATCCAAGGTTATTTACCCAATTGGTCGTATAAGGATACCAACCCCCAGCAGAATCTGTTGGGTAGCCGCCGGCAATAAAACACTGGGAGACGAAATTAGCGCAATCACCTCCCGACGAAGTTAGATCCAAATAGTGCGCAAGGTTGAAGGAGTTTGCCCAATCAAGGGCGTATTGCCTAGATGCCATGTAATCAAGCGTGCGTCCAAGCAAATTTGCTCCTTGTGCGGGCATCTGCGTATGCGGGGCAACTTTTAAGTTGCTCGTACCAGGAGCGGGTGCTGGTTCCACCCAATCGGGAGATCGCCCCAACATAACTAATTCTTCATTTGCATCCCGAACAATCTTCCATTGTCCACCCACTTGGTGGAGTGTGATTTGATGATCGGCGCTGAACGCTGAATCCGAAAGTTGATATTGCGGCGCGCCAACACCATATTTTCCTGGGGTTTTATTTATGATTGCCCACTCCGCTGGTGTAAGGGAGATCTTTGGTGGAATCTGACGCCACAAAACCTCAGTCCAGTCCATGAGAGCAATAGTTATTTCGTTGCCCGCGGCCGTAACTTGCTTTAATTGCGGGGTCGAACTGACGTTCTCAATTTTCCCATTCCATTGACCAGCATCTCCCATGTGCGAGAACTTCTCATGTCGAGCCTTCTCCCAAGCAAGTAAAGTTATCGCGTCGGTATCAATGAACGCAGCAATGTTTTGAAATTTATCTATGTTTGCAAGTGAAGCTCGAGCCGATAAATACCCCATCGCCACCTGCGTAGCTGCAGCAATATCTTGAGGAGACAATAGAGTGCTACCAGCTGTGAGGGCGCGTGCTGATTCTTGAAACGGGAGGAATGCTAAAGAAAGACCACCAATCCCTCCTAAAATTGCCCTGCGACTAAAATTCTTATCTGTTTTTGTCTCTTGGCTCATTTCGCTACCTTTCAAATGAGAAACCAAGTATTGGGAGGATAATTCGCTATTTGAGAGAAATGAAGAGCGATTTGTTAAATGACTGGTCAAACTTTAAACACAGGCATAGATGTTCAATTTAACTATTCGCAACTTCATCCTCTCAAATAAGAGACTTTGGAATGCACTATGCGAACACAAGTTTTGATCTAACTAAATACAAGTAATTCGCACTCTCAAATGCGCCGAAAACCCCGTCCCCTATTTAACCTACATACACTGATAATTTGAACCTCTAGCCTCCGGCTACGGGGATCTGGCGATTGCGTCCAGTAGGTGGCACCGCCAAGCGAGAAGGGCAAGAAAATGCTGACAATTGGACGCCCAAGCCGCATGGACGGAGAGTCATTTTCGCATTTTGACCTCTTTGAAGTAATCGAACTCGACGATCTTTTGGAGTTGGCGAAAACACAGTCAACTTGGGCGTCTAGTTCGCGAGTTTCTTAGAAAGAGCGTCGATCACCTGAGACACGGCGGTCGGTGCTCGACCATGGTTGTTTGATGTTCTGGAATATTTCCAGAGAGATTCGTTCTCGTCGGGGTGTCGTAGGTATGACGATGTCTGATGTAGCCGTGGCTAACGGTGTACGGAGACAAACCATCAGAGATATTCAAGAGGGAATTACCTGGCCTGATGAGGTCACGTTGGCGAGGATCGGCTCAGTGCGTGAATTGGCGGTCCAGCTTGGGTCGTAGGCTTACTCAGACCATTATTTCTTGAATAAACTCCAGATTGCCCTTGGATTCAATATATCGCGCACTCTCATGAGTGACACCGAAAGGAGCATTTCGAACTTTGGGCTAGTCCTGCATGGTACCGACTCATTTGCATCGGGACTTCAGCGTTCGTCCACTTCATGTCCGTAATCTTAGTGTGGCATTTAAGCTTTAGACGTCAAGAACTAAGTATTTGTAACGATATTAGCGTTGGTCTTAGCAGCCAAAAATTCAAGCTCCTCTGAGAAATGACGTTGCACTGCCCATCGCCGTGGATGAGAACTTTTAAGTGCTCTTGAGTTCACTCAATATTGATACGAACTAGTGGACAGATACTACGGAACATCCAAATGCGCCACAGCAATCCAAGAAGAAAATTTGACCGGTCATGACTGGCAAAAATGATGTGAAATCGCATTTAGATGTATCATCGGAATCGTTTACTTTATTATTGGGCTAGCGATCTTGCGCACTCTAGAATTCGAAGGTCGTAGCCATGCGACTCTAGAAATTCAGTAGATTAAGGCTTTACTTCGTCTCTCTACGGTGTATAAGTTTGCTGAAGATTTCTTCCTTCCTGTGGGATCTCGTAACGTGCTAGAGATGTTCAGTTTTTGTGTGGAGTAGGCGACCAATGAGGCCAATTCTGTTCTGTCATTGATGCGGCGACAGTATTTGCAACATGTAGAGTTGATGGCATTTTGCTCTTCTAAACGTGACAGAGTTCTAAGAGCAACCGATGAAGTTACGGAGGTGCAGTTGGATTTCGGGAGATACTCAGGGGGCATCGACTTATCGGAATATCTTTGTGAAACTATCGGATGTAAATGAAATTGAATTGCCCTCTGAAATTCGAAGCACATCGCGACGGCAGTGTGATTGTGGTCGATGATATGCAAGTCTTCTTCTATTAGGAGTTAAAAGAACTCTCCAGTACCTTAAATCTCCAACTAGGGGTGGAAAACGTGGCTACCGCATTCCGTGTAAGTTCGGTCTCACCGCTTGGTTGAGAATCTTTTAGTGAGACATGGAGACTCGGATCCATCAAGACAGGCGATGCAGTTCGAGCGGCAGAAGGTATTCTTCATGCGTTCTGGAGATGGTTGGTCGGAATTGTCAGTGATGGTCATAAGGATTTAACCAACCCGAGGAGGTTTCACTGTCGCTGACTTCGCTCTCGCTGCCTAAGCGAGCTCCCTAGTCCGTTAGCCC
>CAYXIS010000099.1:0-5816 GCA_964465545.1 uncultured Bifidobacterium sp.
AACTGTCTTGGCAAACTTTATCGGACTAAATCACGCCTACCCGCACACTTCATGAATGAAGTACCGATGAATCCTGCTGTCATCGGTCAACTCGGGATGAAAGGACGTCGCAAGCATACGGCCCTGCCTCACGGCAACGGGATGGCTGACCCCCTCACGCGTGACAGACGAGAGGACTTGAACCCCTGGTCCGATCTGTTCCACCCACGGGGCCCTTATGAATACTGCACGCATAGCTGTGTTCGTTAGGCCCTCTATCGCGATATCGATCTCAAAGGAGTCTATTTGGCGACCGAAAGCATTTCTACGGACAGTGATGTCCATGCCCCCGAAAGTCTTTTGGTCGGCAGCAGCATCCAACACACGATCGGCAAGAAGGATCATCCCTGCACATGACCCGTAGACCGGAAGGCCCGACTTGATTCGCTTGGAGATCAGATCAAAAACCCCGAACGTCTGGGCCAAGTGCGCGATCGTCGTTGACTCTCCCCCAGGGATTATGAGCGCGTCGATCGCTTCAATTTCAACAGGGCGGCGCACGGGCACCGCCTCGGCACCGCAGTCTTGCAGCGCTCGAAGGTGTTCGCGCACATCACCTTGCAGCGCGAGTACGCCTACTTTCATTATCTTCCCGAATTACCAGCCGCGTTCGGCAAGTCGATGAGGAACCGG
This sequence comes from uncultured Bifidobacterium sp., assembly GCA_964465545.1. Taxonomy (GTDB): domain Bacteria; phylum Actinomycetota; class Actinomycetes; order Nanopelagicales; family Nanopelagicaceae; genus QYPT01. Next base: position 673 of record CAYXIS010000099.1, read on the forward strand.
GATGTCCGCAACGTTAATCCCGACCATCGCATCTCCAAGGCCACGTGATGCATCGGCAATAACCTTTGGATCATCAAAGAACGTCGTTGCCTTGACGCACGCGGCGGCACGGCGGGATGGATCCCCTGATTTGAAGATTCCCGAGCCAATGAATACCCCATCAGCACCAAGTTGCATCATCATTGCCGCGTCAGCAGGTGTAGCAATTCCACCAGCGGTGAAAAGCACAACAGGAAGTTTTCCAGTTTGGGCAACCTCCTTCACCAATTCATAGGGAGCTTGATATTCCTTCGCTGCAACGTACAACTCATCATCACGCATCGAAGTCAGACGCCGGATCTCCCCGCCAATCTCTCGCATGTGCGTTACCGCGTTGGAGACGTCGCCAGTGCCTGCCTCACCCTTTGAGCGGATCATCGCGGCACCTTCATTAATTCGACGAAGCGCCTCACCAAGATTTGTCGCACCGCAAACAAATGGAACTGTGAAATTCCACTTATCGATGTGGTTCTTGTAATCGGCCGGGGTGAGAACTTCGGATTCGTCTATGTAGTCAACTCCGAGACTTTCAAGTATCTGCGCTTCAACAAAATGTCCGATTCGAGCTTTTGCCATAACCGGAATGGAGACAGCGGCTTTGATCTTTTCGATCATGTCAGGATCAGACATTCGTGACACTCCGCCTTGAGCACGGATGTCGGCTGGAACCCGTTCGAGGGCCATAACTGCGACAGCCCCAGCGTCTTCAGCGATTTTGGCTTGCTCGGCATTGACGACATCCATGATGACGCCGCCTTTGAGCATCTCCGCCATACCGCGCTTGACTCGACCTGTACCGATGACCTCAGACATGGAAACTCCCCTTTAAAATCTTTTGAGGAACCAATCCTACTTTGTCAGAGTGGGGCTCGCTGACGCCGAGGGCGAGGCAGGGAGCGTGAACACTGGAAGCGAATCCGTCAATGCGACCCAAATTTGCCCACCCGCGAATGGAATCGGGGTGCCATCGGCCTGAGTCCACGTTGTCCCAGACGTCGCGTCGGGCCGATTCCACCTGGCCTCAAATGCCAACCCATTGCGAAGGACGTATCCAGTGCCCGATCCGATGGTGGCAGAGAATGGCGTGACCCCTCCGAATTTGTCGTGATACTGCGATGGAGAGATGGAGACCAACTGGATGACCAACGTGGTAGGTCCCAACTGGCTTCCATCAGCTGCCAAATCCGGACTTCCGGCATGTATTAAGAGCCATCTAGATTCACTTGGCGACCAGACGGCACTGTAAGTGTTGGCGGGCCATTTTAATTTCACCGACAAGATCGGTTGACCACCCGTTGGGGCCGGTCCAAAAGTCCATCCCACGTTTTTGGATGTCGCAATTGAAACTTTCTGATCTCTTAATTTCGACATCAACAAGTCGGCCCTGAGTATCAGATTCACTGGTGCCAACCGACTCTCATCGCGCGTGTACAAAATTGCAGACTCTCTTTGGGCGCCGAGATTTTCAAGGTTGGCAGAGGCAATAACCGGAAGCATCTTCGTTTGAGCACCGGAGTACGCGAAAGCCACATGCCCATATTGCGAAAGCAGATCTATGTCGCTGATCCGCGCGCTTCGCACCGGCCCAATCTGGGGTGCAATCTGCGAGGAAAAAATCGCAGCCAGTCGAGTAAGACCACCTTCGACTTCTTCGATATAAACGAGGTCTGCCTTCTCTAATCCAATCTGAGGATGGGCTTGTGTCGTGTCGTCGACTTTAACAGCCAAAATGGGGCCATCGGTGCCAACTCGTCCGCTTATCGAATTGTAGGTAACCACAGAGGGCGACGGCGAGGAAGAGATATGCAAAGTCTTCTTCACAGAGGAACAGCCAGCAAGAGCAAACATCGATAACGCGGTGGCGATCACTATCGCCTTGGAACGCCTAGAGAACGTCATCTTCAAATTCGTAGGTGACCGGAAGAGGGGCACGACCAGCCAGTCGAAACACCTTGAAGATCAATTTCTGGCGCACCGCACGGGTCCTATTCACTGCATCGACGTGAATTGCTATTGCCACGCGAATCTTATTTGTAAGTTCCGAAAGTTCCTGGAGCAACGCCTGCTCACCCGCACTTGATTCAAGTGTCAGGTCATTTTGTAGGAGACCCAAGGCCCCTGAGAGTCCGCTCTCCGCATGCGACCTGTTGACAATGGAGGCATCCCGCGCCTGATATGCGGCGGCGGTAAGAAGCAGAGATGAAGCCGGATCCGCGCGTTCACTTCGTGCGATTTCAAGGGCAATTGCCGCTCTTCGCTGCAACAACCCATCAAGATTGGCCCAACTTGTCTCGACACGGTGATGAAGGCGATCCAATCGGGTTGCAGAAAAGGTCAGGTACCACAGGACAAGTACCACAGTTCCTACGATGAGTACGACTGTAGTCACTGGATCTCCCCTTCGCGGTTGAGCAATCTACTCCAACCTCGAGTGTCGGAGGCCAGACGCACCCCGTCTCCGCCGACCATTGCCATTTCGTACACCGAAAGAATTTGCTTGGCGACGCTCTCCCAGTCAAAGACATTGGAGTGTTCTCGTCCAACGGCCGCGATGGCTTTACGTTTGCTGGCATCGCGCAATAAATCAATCAAGACTCTCGCTAAATCGGTTGAGTCCTCTGACTTGAAAAGGGTTCCGTATTTGCCATCTCCGAGCAAGGATGCGAAGGCGGGGATATCACTTGCGACAATCGAGGCCCCGGCCGCCATGGCCTCAGCAAGAATGATTCCGAAGGATTCACCACCGGTGTTGGGAGCCACATAAAGGGAGACCGAACTCAAGAAGTCTGCTTTGTCTTTGTCGTTAAGTCGTCCAAGGAAGGTGATCCTTCCGCGTAATTGCGGGTCTACTTTTTTCAATATGTCATCGCTATCGCCGGGACCGGCAACAAGGACTCGAACATCAGGAATAAATCGGGTGACTATAGGAAGGGCTTCTAGTAGAACACTCAACCCTTTTCGGGGCTCTTCGAAGCGTCCCATGAAGCCGAGGGTGTTTCCTGACCATTCTGGACGCTGAACCCCTGCCCTGAACTTTTCAGTAAAGATGCCATTCGGGATGACAATTGCGTCTGTTTCCAAATGTTGGGTGAGAGTGTGACGCGCGACTTCGCTCACCGCGATTCGCACCGCCAGCTTCTCAATGACTGGCTCAAGGATTGGTCCCACAGCGAAAATCGCCCGCTGTCTCTTTGATGATGCATGAAAGGTTCCCACCATCGGCCCCTCTGCGGCCCAGCATGCTAACAAGGAGAGAGACGGAATCGCCGGTTCGTGCAGATGGAGCAAATCGAAGTCTCCTTGCGCAATCCACTGCCGAACTCGTGAGAATGCAATAGGGCCAAAAAGAACTCGAGCTACTGCTCCGTTATAAGGAATTGCAATCGGCTTGCCGGCGCTCACCACATATGGTGGGAGGGATTCTTCGTCGATTGCCGGCGCAAGAATAGAGACGTAGTGACCCTGCAAGATCAAATACTCCGCTAGGTCGCCAATGTGGGCTTGAACTCCGCCGGGGGTATCCCACCCATATGGACAGACAATGCCAATGCGCAGCTTCTTCTCAGACATCTACACGTTCCTTGAAATCCGCATCAATCCAGATTCGCTGCAACATGTGCCAATCCTGCGGGTGCTCTGAAATTGCTTTGGCAAAGTTGTCCGCACAACGTTGAACCGTCTCCTGCACGCGTTCTTGTTGTGTCCCAGACTCACTGACCTCAACCGAAGAAAAATCAATTCGAATTCCTCTTGGCGTATACGACACATAGGCAGTCAACAACGGTGCGCCTGTGTTGATCGCCAAAACCGCGGGGCCAGCGGGCATTCGGGCGGTGCCACCGAAGAAGTCAACTGAAACACCAGTTTTTGAAAGGTCTCGGTCGGCGACCAAGGCCACCAACCCCCCATCGCGAAGTCTTCTTGCAAGAGTCGGTATCGAGCGCGAATCCAGAGCAAGAACTTCCATACCAATTGCCTCACGGAAGGCAACGAATTTCTGAAACAATAAATCAGGTTTGAGTCGTTCGGCGACGGTTGCAAGCTTCACTCCTTTGCCGCAGAAATAGGCGCCGGCATGATCCCAATTTCCTGCATGGGGCAGAGCAACGACCACACCAGATCCTGCCGCAATTGCATTCATCAGAAGGTGCTCATCGTGAACCTCGACCGTATTCATGATTCGGTCATTAGACCAGTCCGGAAAACGAAAAGTGTCACACCAATAGCGCATGTAGGATTTCATCGACTCCCGCGTCAATGAATCCAATTGCGACTCGCTGTATTCAGGTTTTACGCGTGATAGGTTCGAGCGCAGTCGGTTCACGCTCTTACCTCGCTTCTTCGCAAGCAGTCCGCCCAAGGAGTAAAAGAGGCCATAGGTAAATTTCTCCGGTAGCCATCTCGCCAATCTCCATGCAAATAGATACAGGACGGCTACAGATGAATCGACGATCTTGCTCATGAATTTTTAACGGCCTTCTTAACGATCAGAACTCTCTGCAACACCGTAAATGTTCCCAACACTGCCAAGAGCCACATCCCAATCGCCAATGCGAAAGGCACATCCAAACCGTGAAGCCCAATTGCCAGAAGGGCGATCAACAACCGCTCGGTCCGCTCGGCTAGACCGCCAGTGCACGCAACCCCTATGGATTCTGCCTTGGCTCTGATGTAGGGAACCAGGAGCCCAGTCAGAATGGCGATCAGAATCACGGGGGTCAACCGATCCTCGTGAACATTCAGCCCGAGGAGCATTGCGATGAGAATCGACGAGTCAGTGATCCTGTCGACCGTGGAGTCCAGAAATGAACCCCACGGACTTGAGCCCTTCTGAGAGATGCGCGCCATCGTGCCATCAAAGAGATCGCTGAGGACAAAGAAGACGACTACAAGGGAACCGGTGAAGAAGTGCCTATTCGGATACATGACGAAGGAGGAAACGACGACACCAACCCCGCCAACCACCGTCATGGAGTTGGGAGTGAGTCCAATCCGCAGGAGTCCCCTAGCCGTGGGGGTAATGACGCGTGTTACCGCCGGCTTCAATAGATCGCTAATCATCGCCACCATCGTAGGCTGACCTCGTGGCGATACCTAGTTCAAAC
>CAYXIS010000100.1:0-5784 GCA_964465545.1 uncultured Bifidobacterium sp.
CCTTCTTTCCTTCATGATGATGATTACGCGGTCTAAGGCATTACCTCAGGTCATCGGGTTTCTCGCTATGGAGAATGCACTGTTCTTTGCGGCAACATCGGCGACTTACGGCATGCCGATGGTCGTTGAGTTGGGGATCGCTCTTGACGTGCTGGTTGGTGTATTCATCCTTGGAGTCTTCTTGTTTCAAATAAGCGAGCAATTTGAAAGTTTAGATATTCATAATCTTGAGAATTTGAAGGAAGACTAGGTGAGTCCATTGGTGCTTGTTTTCGTGTCTCCGCTTCTGGGGGCGATAGCGCTTGCTTTCGTGGGGCATCGCCCCAATGGTCGCGATATCAATGTGATCTTCAGTTTCTTTACTTTTCTGGCCTCGGCATTTCTCACTGCAAGGATTGTCGCTCACGGTCCTGTTTTTGCCTTGGATAGGCAGTTCTTTATCGATTCTCTCAATGTCTTCCTTGTCACCTTGACAGCTTTGATCGGATTTACGACCTCGATCTTTTCCCGCCCGTATATGAGAATTGAAGAAGAGCGTGGGAAGATGACGCCGAATCGCATGCGTCTTTATTTCAGCATGTACCAACTCTTCAATTTCTGTATGTTGCTCGCATTGACTACGAACAACATGGGCATCCTCTGGGTGGCGATGGAAGCAGCTACACTAACAACCGTTTTACTGGTTTCGGTCTACAGAACTCCTGCAAGTTTGGAGGCTGCCTGGAAATACTTCATCCTCTGTGGCGTCGGAATTGCCCAGGCTCTATTTGGGACGATCCTCCTTTACATGGCCGCTCAGCGGGTGATTGGTCACGGATTGAATCCGCTGCTATGGACCAACTTGAATGCGGTCAAGTTTCATCTGAACCCAGTGATCATGTCCCTTGCCTTCGTCTTCTTGTTAGTCGGCTACGGCACCAAAGTGGGTCTCGCCCCTCTTCATAATTGGTTGCCTGATGCGCACGCAGAAGGTCCGACACCAATTTCCGCAGTTCTCTCCGGACTGCTCCTCAACGTTGCCCTGTACGCGGTGATTAGGTGCAAAGTGCTCACCGATGGAGCTCTCGGAAATCATTTTGCTGGCCATCTAATGATCGGTTTCGGACTGCTTTCTGTCTTGGTGGCGGCATTTTCCCTACTGCGACAAAAAGATATAAAACGGATGTTCTCGTATTCATCCATCGAACACATGGGCTTGATGACATTCGCATTTGGCATTGGAGGCCCGATTGCCAACTTCGCGGGGCTTCTTCATATGACTGTTCATGCGCTGACGAAGTCAGCAATCTTTTACGCGGTGGGACACGCGGCACAGAAAGCCGGTTCGCAGATCATGGATCAGATCCGCGGCTTAATCAAGATCAGCCCTACGGTTGGATGGGGGCTCATGATGGGAACCTTGGCAATCTTGGGCATGCCTCCATTCGGAGTGTTTGCAAGCGAATTCCTTATCCTGACGAGCGCAATGCGCCAATTGCCGTGGGCCACGCCCATTCTTCTCCTGGGACTTGGGGTCGCTTTTGCGGCCATTTTCAGCAGGGTCCAACCGATGGTTTTCGGCGAGACTAACGTGAAGCGACTGCCGCATCCTCCTGCGTTGCTTCCCGTCTTTATCCACCTTGGACTTGCTTTGATGCTTGGTTTATATATTCCTTCTTATCTCAACACCTGGTTCCTTCAGGCAGCAAAGATCATCGGGGGTTAGCACCATGAACATTAAAGATTTGGAATTGAACGTCACGGCAATGCCGGCGACTTTTCCAATCTGGCGTGCTGAGGTGGACGCGGACGAATGGGCATCCACTGCTCTGGCAATTGCTGAGGGTCACGGAATTCTTGTCACCCTTTGGGCAAGCGAGAGGCGCCGAGGGCAGTTCGTTGTCTCGTCGGTTTTCGACATCAATAACGGCGAACTTCTCTGGCTCGATTTGCCTCTGCCCAAAGGTGGAGACACCTACCCAGACATATCGACGCTTTTCCCGGCAGCTACACGAATGCAGAGAGCAATCAAAGATTTGCTGGGCCTTGATGTCGATGGCGCAAGCGACACCCGGCCATGGTTTCGCCATGGCGCCTGGCCAGAGGATTACTTTCCCCTTCGCAAAGCCAATACGGGCAACGAGAACGGGTGGCCGGATCAGCTCGACGATTATCCATTTGTGTCGGTTGCCGGCGAAGGAGTGCATGAGATTGCCGTGGGACCAGTGCACGCCGGAATTATCGAACCTGGACATTTCAGATTCTCTGTCGTGGGCGAGAAGAGTCTCCGCTTGGAGGAACGCCTCGGGTATGCGCACAAGGGCGTGGACAAGATCTTTGAAACTTTCTCTGCCGTGGAGGGATATCGACTTGCGGGGCGCATTTCTGGGGACTCCACCGCGGCGTATTCATGGAGTTACTGCATGAGCCTTGAAAGTATCTGGAAGTGGCAAATCCCTCGACGTGCGAAGTGGTTGCGCGCGGTATCTCTTGAGCGTGAAAGAGTCGCCAACCATTTAGGTGACCTTGGTGCCATCGCAAACGACGCCGGGTTCGCATTTGGCCTCTCGCAGTTCATGCGACTTCGTGAAGATTGGTTACGTGTAAATAAATCGGTGTACCGCCATCGATTGATGATGGATTACATATGTCCCGGCGGCGTCGAGCGTGATGCGAATAGTGAAGAATTGGCGAAGATGCTTGCTCAGTGCGATGACATCGAGAAAGAAGTCCGGATTCTTCAGGGTATCTATGACGACCATTCGGGACTCCAAGACCGCTTCCTCACTACTGGCACGGTCTCCCATGAATTGGCCACGACGTTGGGCCTCACCGGGTTAGCAGGACGCGCAAGTGGAGTTGCGCGTGATGTGCGGGCGGATGCCGCCTCTGAGCCCTACACGGAGATTCTCGTGAATATTTCATCGCGTAAATCTGGTGATGTCTCAGCCCGTGTGGATGTCCGCTTCGATGAGATATACGAATCGCTTCGCTTGATTCGTTACCTAGTGGAAAACATTCCAGATGGAGCGATTCGAAAAGAATTCGTACGTCGTGGCCCTGCAGGCTCGGGTGTGGGATGGATTGAGGGTTGGCGCGGGGGAATCTTCACCGCTCTTGAAGTCGGCGCATCCGGGCAAGTCGCACGGTGTCACGTGCATGATCCGTCTTGGCAGAATTGGCCCGTGCTCGAATACGCGGTTATCGGTGACATAGTCCCTGACTTTCCATTGATTAATAAGTCATTCAATTTGAGTTATTCAGGACACGACCGATGATGTGGCCACTCATTCGCCAGATTGCAAAGGTGGGAATCGGAACAGAGACGCCACCTGCGGCCCAGGACATTCTCGATGCTGGCCGCATTCATGATGAGATCCGTCGAATCCTTGGCCGGGCGCTGACCATTCGTGAAGTCGATGCGGGCAGTTGCAATGGGTGCGAACTCGAACTCAACGCACTCGGTAATTTGTATTACAACTTGGAAGGTTTAGGCATCAAGTTCGTCGCGAGCCCCCGTCACGCCGACATGCTCTTGGTAACTGGCCCAGTGTCGAGAAATATGTCCCAAGCTCTAGCACTCACAGATGAGGCGATGCCCGATCCGAAGATCGTTGTAGCGGCGGGGGATTGTGCAATAAACGGAGGGATATTCGGAGAGAGTTATGCCTCGATGGGGGGAGTGGCAAAGGTTTTGAAAGTGGACTTGGCGATTCCGGGATGTCCACCGGAGCCGATCGTGATCTTAGAAGGTATATTGACGGCCGTTCGCTACCGCCTAAAAACACGTTCGGAGAAATAGTGCCAATTTTCAATATGAACCTCGAGATGAACTCGATCAACTTCATCGAAGACGGTGAGCGAGGAGGTAAGCCCAGTTCCCTTTTCTGGCCGTGGTGTGGGGCCAACGTCTCTTTGTTGGCGCTTTCTTATGGGGCTTTCTTTCTGGGCTTTGGAATCTCCTTTTCTCAGGTGGCTATAGCTGCATTCCTGAGTGTTGTTCTCTCATTTGTTCTAGTTGGCGTAAGTTCGCTTGCCGGTAAGCGATCCAACGCGCCGACAATGACCCTCTCGCGCGCGGCCTTCGGGGTCCGAGGCAACGTGGTGCCAGGTCTTCTTTCGTATCTGATTTTTGTTGGATGGGAGACTGTTCTGGTGTCGCTGGCCACGTTGGCGACCGAAACTATTTTTGCTCGCCTCGGACATATGGATCACAATCTTGCTCGAATCATTGGGTTCGTAATCGCGGTAAGCCTGACAGTTTTTGGTGGCGTACTTGGTTTTCATGTCATCATGAAGTTACAGAAGTGGTTGACCATTGCAACAGCGGTCATGACTATTGGATACATTGCCTTGACCGTTAGTCATGTTGATTGGGGGATGGTCTCCTCCATTCATGGCGGAAACCTTCAGGCTTTTGTCGGTGCGATCATTTTTGGAGTCACAGGGGTCGGACTTGGTTGGGTGAATTCTGCAGCGGATTACTCGCGCTATCTCCCGAGAAACTCGTCAAGCAAAGCCGTTGTGGGATGGACGGTATTCGGCTCCTCGTTGGTACCTGTGATTCTTATTGTCTACGGATCGTTACTGGCGGGAAGCAGCAAAGAACTCAACGATAAAATTATGGGCGATCCCGTTGGTGCGTTAACAACGTTGTTGCCGACGTGGTACTTGATTCCATTTGCGATTGTTGCGGTACTCGGCCTTATAGGCGGGGCGATTCTTGATCTGTACTCATCAGGCCTCGCTCTGGTCTCCATCGGCCTGCCAGTGCGGCGCCATGTTGCCGCATCCATCGATGCAACGATCATGCTAGTTGGGACCATCTACATCGTCTGGCATGCCTCCAACTTCATCGGCCCGTTCCAAGGATTCTTAATCACTTTGGGCGTTCCAATTGCCGTGTGGTCTGCGATCTTCGTTGCTGATGTGATGATGAGAAAACGAGATTATGCGGAAGCCGAATTGTTTGAATCAACTGGTCGCTACGGTGCATGGAACTTTCGATCAATCGGACTCACCGTACTGGGTTCGATAATTGGCTGGGGCTTTGTCACCAACCCGATGGCATCGTGGCTTTCCTGGCAGGGCTACTTCATGGACGCCATCGGCGGCAAGAGCGGAGCGTGGGCTTATGCAAATCTAGGCGTGATCTTCGCGCTAGCAGTCGGCTTTTTCGGCCATATCCTGCTCTCGCGGATGGCGATTAAGGCGCAAGAAGCGCGCCCCTAACTCTTGAAAACCTCTCTGAGTGGTGGCACTCTCTTTGCATGCCAGTTGTAACCGAGCACGCCCAAGGAATGCCCTGCTGGCTAGATGCCAGCGTTAGCACGTCAAAGCAGCGTGAGGCCCTCATTGATTTCTATAGTGCCCTCTTTGGATGGACTTTCGATGTGGATGCACCTGAAACGGGGTTCTATTCCATCGCCCGCCATAATGGCAAGGCAGTTCTTGGCCTAGGGGAGCAAGCAGAGGGACAGGGGCGCTGGGTTACATATTTCTCAACCACAGATATTGAGCAAGCGGTGGAACGCGCAAGGATGAATGGAGGTCATGTGTTCCTTCCGCCCATGCAAGTCATGGATGTCGGATGGATGGCCTTAGTTTTAGATCCCACCGGGGCAGTGCACGGATTTTGGCAGCCGAATACTTTTTCCGGATTCGAAGTGGTGCATGAGCCTAATTCACTGGGGTGGTTTGATCACGTTTCCGAAGATACTCCGAAGGCCGCGCATTATTATGGGAATGTTTTTAGCAATTAAATTGAAGCGGATTGGCAAGAAGGCATGACCATCCTGCGCCGAG
>CAYXIS010000101.1:0-5782 GCA_964465545.1 uncultured Bifidobacterium sp.
TGGTTCGATCCCAGTACGGTCCACCACCTGATTGGTTGGTTCAATTATGCAGGGCAAAATTCGCGACGCGGATCCAACCGATTTCAATGCGATTTTGAGTCTAGACAAGGAAGCAACAGACTCCACATTCGACCGATCCCAGCAAATAGCCGAAGCAATTGCAGAATCACGCTGCCAGGTGATGGCTGCAGGTCCGGATATACAAGGATTTGCAATTAAAAGCTCTAAAGCTTTTCGGGGGATGGATTTTCTGGATTTGCTCGTTGTAGGTTCCCCCTACCGCAGAAGAGGAATCGCCACTTCCCTCATCACGCACTTCTCGGAAACGTCCGATACCGATGAATGTTGGACCTCTTCCAACCAGAGCAATAAGCCAATGATCTCTTTGCTTACAAAACTTCATTGGTGCCAGTCCGACCATAGTGAGGAACTAGACCAAGGCGATCCCGAATGGTTTTTCTTTATCAAATAGGGGCTTGCACTCAGTATCTTCTTGCGAAACTCAGCCCTTTGAGTATTTTGAAAGTAGCCCAACTCGAGTTGAGGTACTCAGAATGAAATACAGATATCGGATGACTTCCGCCTTCATCGCGATACTTGTCATATCAAGCCTTCAAATCTCCTCCAGTGCGCAAATGCAACAGACATTTACGATGGCCAGCGGAATGACCAAAGCTCAAATCCAGAAATTGTACGACGGCTTGGACAAGGCCATGTCGGACGTTGGCGCCGCCCTCACTAAGGCGGCAAATGCGGGAAAGACACAAATAGCTGAGACAACATTGACTCGCTCTGGAACCCTTGCAATTGAATATCGCTCCACATGTACTAGTGGCGGATACATCGGCTCCAAGATGGCCACCACGACTGTTCTCACAAAAAGCACGAGTTATTTAACGGTCTCAGGTTCGGTTCGCCAAACTATCTCCAATTGGAAATGTGTTGCAGGCTGGACGGTAAATGGCTCCCTAAACCTTACCTACAAGCTTTCGGGTCCTTCCACAGGTGAAAATGCAAAAGCGAGCGGAGCCGTAAGTGGCGCCTGGAAGTCCACTGGACCAAAAAAGACCAAGCAAAGTTGTCAACTAAAGGGCAGTGTGCAAGAGGCGGCCGCAGGAGAAAATCCAACCGAGACTATTCGCATCACCTGCTCGCCCGGCGGAGTCACCGTCATAACCGAAAAGTTCTGAAATCTCCGTCTAGAACTAGTGAACATAAAGATCTGATAGAACTATCTTGCCCATATTCCTTAGTGCGTTCATCGCGAACTCCGCTTTGATGGGATCGGGGTTCTCAAGATGCTCCCTCATCTGCCTTGGTGAAACTTGCCAACTCAATCCCCATTTGTCCTTGCACCAGCCGCACTGTCCTGCGGTTCCCTCCTTGGTGATCGCCTCCCATAAACGATCGGTCTCTTCTTGACCATCGCAGGACAGAGACATTGAAATGGAGTCGTTGAACTCCGGGCCACCGGGCCAATTCATGCCGATAAATGCGTGGCCGTAGATGGAGAAGTCCGCTGTAAATAAGGGGCCATCAGGCTCAGGTCGGTTGACGCCGTGAATTTCCACATCAGCGAAAACTTCCTTATAAAAATCAAGGGCCTCATCCAAGTGCCCACCAAACCACAGAAAGGTCCGTAATTCGGTTTCATTTTTCATCCCCACAGGGTAAAACCATTGAGCCAAATTTTGAATAGTCAGGCGGAAGTTAGTTCGACTGGCTTGGCGGTCGCTTGATCGTTATCTTCATCGGGTCGCCCTCGTTGCCCAGTTGAATGGCCTTCTGGCTCTCCTCTTCTTGAATCTCGTGCGCCTGCTTGGCCTGGGGGTGGAACAGTTCATTGGCCCCCGATAGCGCAGCGCCAAGTGCGCTGCGGCGTTTGGGATCTATGTGCCAGATGCTTCGCCTCTTCATGGTGCTGCCTAGCCATTAGGAAGGAAGTATTTGCCGTATTTGAAGAGGATGGCCAAGATCAAGATCGAATAGATAGCCGTTACAACGACGTAGTCCCATCCCCGGTGCAGAAAATCTGCGACCTTCTCATATCGTGCTTGAGGCATATTGAATGTGTTTTCGTACAGATTAACTCGAAGCATCGTTGAGAAGACAGTCACCGTGGAGATGGTGACGACCAAGCACCAAGGACAGAAGGCCTTGATGACGAAGAAGGATTGAGAGAGCAACCAAAGCGCAAAACTCAAACCAATGAAATAAATTGCAAGGGCCGTCTTCAAGAACCACTTGGGAAACTGGGTACGACCCAATCCCGCCATGGCAAGAGTGATGACGACGGGTTCGCAGATGAGTCCGATAAATGCATTTGGGAAACCAAGAAGGTTCGACTGCCACGAAAGGGCTACCTTGCCGCATGAGACGACGGCGTTTATGTCACAGAACAACTTGGAGTTCGCGTTCTTGGCCAGCGAGATTGCGTCAACCGACAAAACCAGTGATGCGACCAGACTCAACAGCGAAGAGACCAGCATCGTGATGTAGGTCTTACGGTAGCTAATAGGTTCTTTGATGTTGAGGTCAACGGACATTCAATGGCGCCCTTCGGTCGCGAAGCGAACAATGTTGCAGAGTGGGAAGTCTAGCCTCTTAACTTATTCTGATTCCTTATCCGGCTTAGGGAATCCTCGTCCATTCCGCCATATTTGAGAATCTTCTGTATGACCTCGGTCTTCGAGGAGGCATACTCGTGGATATCGGACGAACTTGCGGCTATCTGTCGCTTTGTCATCCCATACTCTCTCCGAAGTTCGAGGTTCTCACGCAGAACCTCTCGCAGCAAGAGATGATTTCGAAGCGCCGTTGATCCTTCAACAATCACGTACGTATTGGTCGCAGAAGGTGGCTCGGAGATGAAGAAGGCATACCGATCGGCGATGCCGAGGTCTCCCCTACAGATATGACCAAACTTTTCAAATATCTCGATCACTTTCGGGACGGTTTCTCGTCTTACCACGATGTCGACATCGATAATTGGCTTTGCCGCCAAGCCAGGCACCGATGTGCTCCCAACGTGCTCGATGGAAGACACCTCGACTCCCGAAAGCATGGGTTCGTACCAACGCTTAAGTTCTTCGAATTGATTGACCCATGAAGGATTGTATGCAACTACCTCAATCAAGAAAGTTCCCGCACGAAGACCAGCGAGTTCTCAAAGATGAAGTCCGAGTCATAATCGATGGTGGCAACGTGGTAACTGTTCATCAACTCGATCCGCTGCTTTCGAGGTGAGCCAATTTCGTTCATAATGATCTCAGTGTTGGTCACAGGCAGAATATGGTCTTCTACGCTGTGAAACAGGAGCAGAGGTGCCTTCACCGACCCAAGAGTGGATCGAGAACTCTTAAGGAGCTTGGCCAACTGAACAACGCCCTTGGTAGGCAGCGCGTCGTATGCCCATTCGGTAACCCCTGGTCGCTTGATGTCGCCGCCTACCGAGGGCAAATGCGTCCGGAACTTCGCAATAAGCGGGGCGAACTTTGCCGACAGTCCTGGGATGTGAATCATGGGATTTACCAGCACTAATCCTTCGATTCGTTCTCCGTGGTGGGCTGCGACGTAAAGGGATGCGCCGGCGCCCATGGACAAGGCAAAAACGAATACTTTGTCGCAAAGTTTTTCCAACTGCTGCAATTCGTCTGTTATGAGATCTGTCCACTCGGTCCATGAGACCTTGTTGAGATCTTGCCATTCACGTCCGTGCCCGGGCAGACGCGGCACCCGCACGGTATATCCGCGAGCTCCGAAGAACTCCGCCCATGGGCGCATTGCTGCCGGCGAGCCTGTGAATCCGTGCACTAAGAGAATCCCTATCTTTCCCTCAGGTCCGCTCCCACGGATTGCGAAATCTTCAAGGAGTCCTTCTGGCGCGTCGCTCATTGTCATAGTTGAGAGGGTAGACCTTCTGCAGATGTCACTTCAATCACTTACAGTTCGCCTCATGGGCGCCGAAAGGGAAAGTCACCACTGGCAGTCCACGTTCGACGACATTGGAAGGCCACTTTCTGAGACCACTTTCGTGGTGCTTGACTTAGAGACAACTGGCTCATCCCCTACGACTGGTGCAGGAATCACCGAAATCGGTGCAGTCAAAGTGCGAGGCGGCAAAGTTATTGGTGAGTTTCAAACCTTGGTAAATCCTGGTAGCCCAATCCCTGCATTCATCACGATCTTGACTGGAATTACCCAATCCATGGTTATTCAAGCGCCGAGGATCGAAGAGGCATTCCCTGCCTTTCTCGAATTTCTAGGGCCCCACCAAGAAAATGTCTTAGTGGCGCATAACGCTCCTTTTGATATCGGTTTTCTCAAGGCCGCGGCCGCCAACCAGGATTATCTCTGGCCGAGATATCAAATTCTGGACACCGCTCGCCTGGCAAAACAAGTTCTCTTAAGGGACGAAGTGATCAACTGCAAACTCGCCACACTTGCGCAGTTCTTCCGAACCGATACCTCGCCCAACCACCGAGCACTTGATGACGCGAAGGCGACCGTCGACGTGCTGCACGGATTGCTTGAGCGCGTCGGGTCCTTTGGCGTAACCACCTTCGATGAACTTAAAGGATTTAGCACCAGAATTACATCCGCACAACGAGAGAAGAAGCACTTCGTCAATAGCGTCCCCGATTCGCCAGGTGTCTATATCTTCCGCGGTCCCAAGAACGAACCGCTCTATGTTGGAACTTCCCGAAATCTTAAGAATCGAGTCCGAACATACTTCACGGCAAGTGAGACTCGAAAGCGGATTCAGGAAATGATCGCGGTTGCAGACCACGATCAAAACATCGTCTGCGCCAACGTTATCGAAGCACAGGTTCGAGAACTTCTGCTCATACGCGAGAAAAGGCTGCAATCCAAACGCCGTTCGAAATCACAGGAGAAGGCAACGTGGGCCAAGGTTGTCCAGAAACCGCACCCGAGGTTTGTTACCGTACGCGGAAGCGAATCCATCAGCGATTCGGCGACTTGGATTGGCCCTTTCTCGGGAGCTGAGGACGCCAGCCTCGCTCTACAAGCGATAAACCATTCTGTCCAAGATCCGAATGAATTCAATAAAGAGGATGTCCGCGAGATTGTTGCCGCGCTCAACGAGAAAATGAGGCTGCTTGCCCTGGATGAGAAATTTGAAGAGGCGGCGGCAGTGCGCAATCAGCTTGGTTCGTTTGTCAGAGGCGTTTCGCGTGGCGCGCGTATACGCGCTCTGACGTGCATATCGGAAATAGTTGTAGCACAGCGCATGACCCAAAACGAGATCAGCACCTGGGAGTTCGTATGTATTCGTTATGGCAGATTGGCCGGGACCGCCTCGTCGAGGCCTGGGATCGATGTTTCTCACACAATCGCATCGCTTGTCGCTAGCGCAGAGGTCGTGGAAGACAGTGACGCAATTCTGCCTGCATCAACATACGAAGAAGTTGAGAAACTGCTCTCCTACTTGGACAGTGATGGGATTCGGATAGTTTCCCTAGAAGGCGAGTGGACTTCCCCCGCTTTCGGTGCAGGTGCTGCCAGATACGAGCTAGAAAAGATTCGTGGCCGTGATCAGGAAGCGGCCAATTTCTGGGTGAGTTCTACCCAACGCGCAAGAAGGTGAGTCGCTGCCCCACTGTCAATCGCCAAAATTGCCGCACTTACTCCGTCTGTAATTCTTTCGATCGGGGTTCTCTCCTGCTCACCACGGAATGCGGCAATCGCAGCGCCTGCGTTCAAGACAACTGCATCGCGATAGGCACCGCGCTCTCAGGCAAATATCGCTCTTGTTATCCGC
>CAYXIS010000102.1:0-5563 GCA_964465545.1 uncultured Bifidobacterium sp.
TTTCCGGAATCGTTGTTCTGTCCGTGTGGCGATTACTTCTCGGACCAACTTGGCGCTTGTCAACTGGTGTACCGGTCCTAGTGGACATTGCTCATCGCATTCTTGGTCTTGGCCGTCCAATTCGGTCACATCGTGCTCGAAACCCCACAAGGAGCAAAGAACATTCTTGCCTTCTCTGTCGGAAACATCGCCAATACGCTCTTAGTATGCATAGTCGGCTGTGCGATGGGCATTGGGAAAGCGGCGGTCTTTAAGCACATTCCCGAGTATTTCCCCAAGGACGTTGGCGCTGTCGGTGGATTGGTGGGGACGCTCGGGGCCCTGGGAGGCTTTCTACTGCCACCACTCTTTGTCTCCGTAAAAGGGTGGACTGGTATCCCGCAATCAACATTTATCGTTCTGTTCCTTCTAACATTGGTATCAAGTTTGTGGATGCATTTCACTATTAGCAAAATGTTGCGCCGGGCAACTCCTGAACTAAAAAACAGAATTGACACCCAAACCTCAGAGAAAGCTGGAAACTGAAATGACTGCCAATCAATTACCAATTAAGAGCGGGAAGGAATGGCTCAAGGATTGGGATCCCAATGATGAGTCGAAATGGGATTCGAAAATCGCGTGGCGCACGCTCTGGGTGACAACCTACGCGTTAACCCTCGGCTTCATCAGTTGGTATCTCGTTTCTGCGCTTGCTCCAAAGCTAAACAATATCGGTTTCGATTTGAGTAAAGGTGAATTGTATTGGCTTGCCGCAATGCCAGGTCTTGCTGGCGGCGGCCTCCGTCTGATGTGGATGTTCCTCCCGCCAATCTTCGGTACTCGGCGGTTGGTGACCTACTCCACGGCGCTGCTGGTCATCCCACTCATTGGCTGGTCATTTGCAGTTCGCAGCCCCTCCACTCCCTATGTTGCGTTATTGGCCCTAGCCTTTCTTGCGGGCTTGGGCGGCGGCGTCTTCTCCGGATTCATGCCCAGCACCTCATACTTCTTTCCGAAGTCCAAACAAGGCCTTGCACTCGGAGTACAAGCAGGGGTGGGAAACTTCGGAGTTAGCATTGTCCAATTTGTAACTCCGATAATCGTCGGCTCTGCAATGTTTGGCGCAACCTTTGGCGCGCCCCAGCATTTTGTCAACAAAGCTAAAGGGATAGACAAGTCGACTTGGTACCAGAACGCGGGACTTCTTTGGGTTCCATTCGTGGTTCTTGCCGTCATTCTTGCGTGGACTCTGCTTAAGAGCGTTCCAGTGACTTCAAGAGGCGTCAAAGATCAGTTGGATATTTTCAGCAACAAGCACACCTGGTTGATGACCCTTCTCTATGTTATGACTTTCGGTACTTTCTCGGGCTTTGCGGCGCAGTTCGGATTGCTGACGAAAAACCTTTTTGGCGATTTCGCTAACGCGCCTGATCCCGTGAAGTACGCCTTTTATGGCCCACTCATTGCTTCAGCCGCTCGCGTTCTCACGGGTCCGGTCGCTGATCGGGTCGGAGGCGGGGTGTTGACGACACTTTCCGGAATAGGAATTACCGGCTCTGCGATATTCACGTCCTTCCAACTATCACCGCAAAGCAGTAACGACTTCATGCCGTTCTTCTGGGGAATGATTTCAATCTTCTTCTTCGCTGGGGTGGGAAATGCGAGCACCTTCAAGCAGATGCCTATGATTTTCCAGCCCCGGCAAGCTGGTGGTGTAATTGGTTGGACGGCTGCCATTGCGGCATTCGGGCCGTTCATTTTTGGTGTATTGCTCTCAATGGTTGCCCCAAAATCCTTCTTCTTAGGGGTAAGCCTCTTTGCCGCTGGCTGCACAGTTGTTGCATGGTGGTTCTACACCCGTCGCGGAGCTGAGAAACCCTGCTAACTCGCATTCAAGGCGGTAATTGGGCAGACTCATCGCCATGACATCTCGTTTGGCAGCGCTCTCGGAGGCGGTGATTGACATTGCCAAGGGGGAGGATCTCAAGGCATCGCTGAGGCGGTTGGTTGAGAATGCCGTTGAGATATCCGGTGCCACCTATGGAGCTCTAGGGGCAATCGCGAAAGACGGCAGCCTTGAAGAGTTTACCTACGTTGGTATTAGCGAAGAGACGGCAGATGAGATGGCCACTTTTCCTGAAGGAAAGGGCTTGCTGGGCCACCTGTTGACCCATCCGGTTCCGCTTCGAGTTAATCCGATCAGGTCTCATCCCGCCTCTATTGGATTTCCCGAAGGCCATCCCGCGATGAACTCCTTTCTTGGTGTTCCCATTCGTATTCGCGATGAGATTTATGGAAGCCTCTATCTCACCGAGAAGCGCGGGGGCGAGGATTTCACCGAGGAAGACGAACAACTTGTGAGTGCTCTGGCATCGGCAGCAGGGGTAGCAATCGACAACGCCCGGGGTCAAGAAGCTCAGCACCGAGTCATCGTCCTTGCCGAGCGCGAACGCATTGCCCAGGATTTGCATGATTTGGTCATACAAAGGCTTTTCGCGACAGGTTTGTCACTGCAGGCGATCACGAAGGATCCCAACCTGCCGGAGAGGGACATGGTCCGAGTAAAAGAGGCGATAGACAACCTCGATTCGACTGTCCAGCAGATTCGGAGTTCGGTCTTCGCTCTTCAAAATCAGGCCGGTGCCGGAGGAATAAGGGCCAGTGTTCAAGCCGAAATTGCATCCCTTCGCAACAGTTCATCCATGATCATCTCATGCGAGTTTAACGGTCCCGTTGATACTGTCATCGTGGGCGAGGTAGCAGAGCAGGTGTTTGCAGTTGTCAGGGAATTGCTCTCAAATGCAATAAAACATTCACAAGCAAAAAAAGTTGAAGTGCAAGTGAATGCGTTGCTGACCAGTTGTGTGGTCAGAGTTGTCGATGATGGCATCGGTCTTAGAGAAGGTGCACCGCGCAGCGGACTTGCTAATCTCGAATGCAGGGCTGAGAAACTGCAGGGTAGCTTTGACATCCACAGCGTCCCCCGTGGAGGCACCGAAGCGATCTGGAGAGCAAAGCTGTAGAAGTACTCTTGCGCCAGCTACATTCTCAACAAGCAGGCGCCTGGCTCCGAAAATGGTTCGAGAACGACCTTGTCGATGCCCTTTGGTTCTGCGCCAAGCTCCTTGAGGGCTCCTCGAACAATGCCTAGATGAACATTGCAAATAACATTTGGATGTTGGCGGGCTGCCTCAAGCAATGGGCAACGCGTGAGTTTGATTCTTTTGACATCGACATTGGGCTTTGGCGCGAAGCCCAACTTTTCAAGGAGCCGTACAACGTTTCGACGCGTCGCGGCTGCATTCTTCTTGTTCGCGCCATTTTGGTGTGGATCTGAAATTACCTTTGTATTTCTGATGAGCTCCGGCGCCCATGCGATGCCAGCCTCCACGGCTTCATGGACAGGATTCGCGCTTCGACGCACAATGGCGCCAGCCAGTGCCGATGCAAGGCCGGCGTATTCTCCGATGCTGGATTGATCAAGGGTGCGATATAGCCATGCCGGACGTCCGCGCAAGTGCTCGCTTGCTTGGTATTTGATGGCGAGATCTTCAACAACCAATGCGTCAAGGTGCTCACGGATGGTGTTTTCGTGTTGGCCAGTTCGCATCGCAAGGGAAGAGACGGTGCATGGCCCATCGGATAGAAGTTCAAGAATTTTGCTGCGGGCTTTGGAGAGGTTCCTCACGTTGTTCATTGCGTGAGCGCTGGGCGTAGGCCCAAGAAGGGGTTTGTGAGATCGCTCAGTTACAGCACTAGTTTCCACGGAATAAAGTGTAGTAAAGTTTTGCCAAGATTTCAGCGATGAAGGTGGGGGTTCAATGAGCACAGTCGTGGTGGCGAGCAGCGAGCAGGATGCACAGGCGGTGGAAGCGGTGATGGGACACCATGCTGAGTTGGCAAGGGCACTGGGGAGGCATATTGAAAGCCTTTTGAATGCCGCCATAGGCGGGGAAGTGAATGCTTCAGAGAATGCTAAGCAGGCGCTGCTTCTATGGTGTCAGAGCGAACTGGTTCCACATGCCATGGCCGAGGAAGCCAGCATGTATCCCAAAGCTCATGAGGATCCTTCGGCTCGCCTTCTCATCGATGCCATGATCGCGGAGCATCGCACCATTGTGGCCCTCATTCAGAAGATAGACGCGGTTTCGAACCCAGTTCTGGTGGCAGCAAAGGCCGAAGCTCTCGGCGCACTTTTTGATTCCCATCTGGCCAAGGAGAATGAGCAAATTCTGCCCTTGCTGGCAGCAGCACGGGATGTCTCCCTTGCTCGGATTCTTGGAGGCATGCACGAGCTACTCGGCGATAGGGAAGAAGAAAAGGCTGGGGGAGGCTGCGGTGGGGAGTGCACTTGTGGTCATCAGGATTCAACAGAACTGCCCGAGCTCGACGCACGCACCGTGCCCCACACTATTAGGCACGCAACGATCTTTGGCGCCTTGGATTCAGTTGGCGTCGGTGAGGGAATGGTGCTGCTTGCCCCGCATGACCCTCTACCACTTCTTAATCAATTGGAAGAACGCGCACCGGGTCGATTCAGCATCGATTACTTGGAGCGGGGTCCCGAGGTGTGGCGCCTTCAATTCCTACGAAATTAAGACTTGATACTTATTAGTCAACATTCATGAACGCGATAGACCTAATCGAACTGCTAGGGCTGCAGCTTGGGTTCTGCGTTCCAGACCCAATTTAGAAAGCAGAGACGAGACGTAATTCTTGACTGTCTTTTCTGCAAGAAACATGGAGTTGGCAATCTGGCGATTGGTAAGGCCCTGTCCGATATGTTCTAGCACTTTGCGTTCTTGGTCGGTTAATCCTTGAATGCCTCCAGCAGGGTTGCTTGCCTCGCGAAGTCTGTTGTGAACCTTCGAGGCGATTGAAGTGTCAAGAAGGCTCTCGCCTTTGGCCACTTTGCGAATCGCGTCGAGGAGATCAAGGTTCTTGATGTCTTTGATGACGAATCCGCTTGCACCCCCGAGGACCGCGCCAAGGAGGGCTTCATCGTCAGAGAACGACGTCAGCATGAGGACGTGCGTGTCGGGATAGAGAGAGCGGACTTCACGGCAGAGCTCGATCCCATTTCCATCTGGTAACCGAACATCTAGCACTGCCACATGCGGTGGGGTCTGTGCAATTGCCTCAAGAATTCCTAGCGCCTCCCGGACGCTTCCTGCCTGACCCACCACTTCAAGGTCCTCCTCGCCGCTGATGAGATCCACGAGTCCGCGCCGAACAAGCTCATGATCGTCGACGAGAAATACATTGATCGCCACAGACCTCACCTCCCGAGTAATCGCCTAATGCTAGCGACCGAGGAAAGCTCTTGCACCCGTCGAGAATGGAGGGAGACTCAACGGGTGCAAGAACGGGAGGTCAATTCATGGTCCTGTGCGTAGAGATCTCCGTACTCTCACCACTTGTGCAATCACGATAACGAATGAAATCAACACTAGGGTGAAAAGCACGCCTACTAACGTGTGTCCAGCGCCGGCAAGAAGTTCCGGCCGAGAAGTCTTGTAGGGCGGGACCGCCCGGTTGAGGTTCATCGGCGCACTCCCACTTTCTGGAAGCTCGTCGAATTCAA
>CAYXIS010000103.1:0-5516 GCA_964465545.1 uncultured Bifidobacterium sp.
GCAATGGTAGGTGTATCCGCAGCTTTAAGAAACTTCGGATCTCGCCACCCAACCACGCCACCGTGAGTGCCAGTGCAACCACTCCGAAACTTCCTCGATCGATGGTCTCGCGTGAGGTGTATCGGGTCAGCAACCAGAGGAAGAGACCAAGAAGTGCGATCTTTGCGAAGTAGGAGAAAATTGCAAGAGCGAATGTCGTTAATGGATCGAGTTTTCGGGAAATCGCTGACACCGCCAAGTGAACAGTGAAGTACATCACAACCACTAACTGAGCTAGTAATGCACCCAGCAATCCGGCTTTGCCGCGAATCAGTGAGGCGGCAATGATCCCGATGATTCCAACCGCGAATGTCGGGATGAGGGCACCGAACATTAAATCTCTCTCATTCGTTTTTTCAGTGCTCATGTTTTCGAATTCACCTTCTCTATATTGTCTCGCCTGCCATTTCGCACTTTCCAACGACTCGCGATAACGATGCTTGAGCCTGCGAGTACCGCTGCAGTGATCAAGGCGGCCCACCATGGCCAGAATGCAAGAACAGTCACCGGTATCGCTAGGGTGGCGGTCCAGAAATACATGATCACTGCAGTGCGCTGGTGCGAATTGCCTGCCCCCAGTAGTCGGTGATGCAGGTGTTCCTTATCAGGTGTGAATGGCGAACGTCCCGACAATGCACGGCGGAACACGGCCAGTATCAAATCCACCAGTGGAATTGCCAGAACCGCGAATGGAAGCAGAAGTGGCAGAAGGGTCGGTCCCCCATCCTCGGCTGCAATCGCATTGGCATCGACCTGTCCCGTAAGGGTGATGGAAGCGGCAGAAAGCAGAAGTCCGAGAAACATCGAGCCGGAATCCCCCATGAAAATCCGTGCTGGATGGGAGTTGTGTGGCAAGAATCCGAGGCACACCCCAACGATGATTGCGGTGATCAACGAAGGCGAACCCGCGCGACTAAAACCGTTAACTACCGCCAACAAATAGGCGAAGGCGAAAAAGGATGCCCCTGATATTGCAACAATGCCAGCGGCAAGGCCGTCGAGGCCGTCAATGAAATTCACCGCGTTGATTGTCACCAACACGACAAGAACCGTCACCAATTGACCAATGCTTGACGGAAGAGTGGTTACTCCATTGATCGGAAGCCAGAGAATCTGAACTCCATACAACAGCAAGATGCCAGCTGCGAGGGCTTGTCCAGCCAATTTTGTGATGGCGTCGAGTTGGAAGCGATCATCGGCCATTCCCAAAATAATGACAAAGGTCGATGCTAGAAAGATCCCCTGCAACTCGTGGCCAAAGGTCTTGCCCACCAGCGACAAGTGACGGGCGATCACAAAGGTGAGGACCATCGCGATCCACATAGCTACGCCGCCCCAGCGTGCAGTAGGAAGCGTGTGGACATCTCGCGTCCGAATTTGTGCGACCGCGCCAAAATGCTCAGCCATCCTCTTGACGAACGGCGTCACTAAATAGCACAGCGCTGCCGCCAAGAGGGCGGTAGCAAGATAGACGCGCATTTTCGATGTGCTGCTAGTTATGAAGAATAGATGGGGAAGCGTGAAGTCAAATGGTGAACTTCGCTACGAATCTGCGACAACACCTTCTCGTCCTCGCTCGCGATGGCGCGTGAGATCAGCGACGCGATTATCTTCATCTCGGCTGCCCCCATACCTTGGGTGGTCGTGGCCGCTGATCCAACACGAATTCCGCTTGTTACGGCCGGTGATTCTGGATCGAATGGGATCGCATTCTTGTTAAGAACGATTCCTGCCAAGCCGCATCGTTGATCGGCGACCTTACCGGTGACTTTGGTGTTGCGGATGTCAATCAATGCCAAGTGGGTCTGAGTTCCACCGGAAACTGCGCGCATTCCTTCTTCTTCAAGGGATGCGGCAAGAACCTTGCAGTTGGCGATCACGTTTCTCGCATACTCTTGGTAGGCAGGTTGAGCACACTCTTTGAGTGCAATGGCTTTACCCGCAACGGCGGACATAATCGGTCCGCCCTGTATGCCAGGAAAGACTGCCTTGTCGATGGCCGGGCCGTGTTCGGCTTTGGAAAGAATCATTCCGCCGCGGGGTCCGCGAAGAACCTTGTGTGTCGTGAAGGAAACTACGTCGGCATATGGCACCGGCGATGGGATCGCTTTACCAGCGACAAGACCGATGAAGTGAGCAGCGTCCACCCACATAATCGCGCCAACCTCGTCGCAAATCGCACGTACCTTCTCAAAATCAATCAAGCTCGGGTAGGCGGTGGCTCCAGAACAGATCATCTTCGGCTTGTTCTTAATCGCTAGGTCGCGCAATTCGTCGTAGTCGATGAGTTCGTTATCTTGGCGAACACCGTAGGAAACGATGTTGAACCACTTGCCTGAGAAATTGACCTTTGAGCCGTGGGTCAGGTGTCCGCCATGTGGAAGCGACATGGCAAGGATCGTGTCACCAGGCTTTGTAAAAGCTGCATAAACGGCGATGTTGGCGCTTGCCCCTGAGTGCGGCTGAACGTTCGCGTGCTCGGCACCAAAGAGTGACTTGGCGCGCTCGATTGCGAGAACCTCGGCCTTGTCCACTTCCTCACAACCGCCGTAATAGCGCTTTCCTGGATACCCCTCTGCGTACTTGTTCGAAAGGGTCGACCCCAACGCCGCAAGGACTGCGCGTGAGGTGAAATTCTCACTCGCTATGAGTTGAAGATCGCTCTGTTGGCGATGAAGTTCAGACAGGAGCACTGCAGCGATCTCTGGGTCTTGCTTTGAGAGTAGGTCGAAATCAGGACCATAGAAAGGGGTATCAGACATAACGTAAGCCTATTCTCTCAGTTGGAATTTGATGAATCAGAAACGAGGATCTCGGGCAGGGCCTCCCGCAATTTATCAACGCTGACGGCGCCTTCACGAATAACCTCCACCGCGGTCTCGTTATCTGACACGACGGTAGAAACCGGTCTCGGGGTGAGGATTCCAGCATCGAAGATACCTGCCACGTCGTATTCCCTTGCTGAAATATCTTTGGCATCCAGGATAGGAGGTTGCCCAGCGGGAGCCGCGCTACTGACTGCAAGCGGTCCACTCTTGCGCACTAGGGAAAGAGTGAATTCGACAGACGGCACTCTCACTGACACCTGGGCCAAACGTTTTCCATCCCCTAGATCCCATGTAAGGCCGCGCTGTGGAGAGAGGTTGAACGAGAGTTGCCCTGGCCAGAAAACGGACATGAGGACGCGTGCGCCCACCGATATATCGCGTGCGATTCCATCGATCACTTCGTGACTAGAAATCAGCACCTGAGCCGCGACCCCCAGTTCGTCACCACGAAGCACATGCATGGCGCGTACTGCGTCTTGATCAAATGCATCTGCAAGATAGACGTAACCGTTCTCGAGTGGAGCAGCAATGATTAATCCGGATCTGATCCATTGAAGCGCTTGATCAACGTGGGCGTCGAGTTCGCCCGAATTGATGTCTATCGTGTTTATCATCGATGTCGCCTCTCCGCACTTGTCCAACGGGGGCGATTATTGAGGTCACTGTGCAATCTAATATCGGTGAAGTCCACGGAAAGCATTTGTTCAATTGCTGCGCCCTGTCCTTCTCCGTGTTCCATCACAAGAATCCCCTCATCTTTAAGTAAACGCGATGCGGCAGCGATAAATTGACGAGGGACATCCAACCCGTCCTTACCCCCAAAAAGCGCTGAGTGCGGCTCGTAATTCTTCACCTCAAAAGGAAGGTCCTGTTCGTTGGGGATGTATGGCGGATTTGCGACAACAAGATCGGCCTTTACGCCAATGAGTGCAGTTGAAACGTCCTCAGCAACAATTCGAACATCCACATCGTTTGACTCGATATTTTTCCGGAGCCAGACCAATGCCTCCGAATCATTCTCAACAGCAATGACGTGTGCCATCGGAACCTGTGCCGCGATCGCGATTGCCAGCGCACCCGAACCTGCACCCAAATCGATGACACTGGTCGCTCTACCGAGAGATTTCAAGTGGGCAAGGATGTTTTCCACGAGCAATTCAGTTTCCGGTCTTGGAATCAAAACGCCCTTGCCAACCTGCAGTGTGAGGTCACAGAAGTATGCAACACCCGTGATGTATTGAACGGGTTCGCCACCCAAGCGACGCACGCACAATGCCTCGAATTGCTCAAGGACATCGTCGACATTCTCGAAATTAGCAAGCATCCGTTCGACTATTACGGTGTTGTGGAGTTCCATCCGCGTTATTCCCAAAACATTGGCAAGCAGCAACTCAGCATCTATTTCAGAATATCCAGACTCCCGAAATTCGCGCTTAGCACGCTGCAATTCGCTCCTGAAATCCATAATCAACTCGTTGCGGCCAACCTGGCGGCTTTATCGGCGTCTAGTAGAGACTGGATCAAGGGGTCGAGTTCGCCGCCCAGGACTGCGTCCAGATTGTTGGCTTTGTAATTTACGCGGTGATCGCTAATGCGGTTCTCTGGATAGTTGTACGTACGAATGCGCTCGCTTCGATCCACTGTTCGCACCTGGGATTTTCGCTCAGCCATAGCTGCCTGGTCGGCAGCCTCTTGGGCCGCAGCCAGCATGCGGGCGCGCAAGATGCGCAGCGCCGACTCTCGGTTCTGCAACTGGCTCTTCTCGTTCTGACACGAGACGACAATTCCAGTCGGAATGTGGGTGATGCGCACTGCCGAGTCAGTTGTATTAACGCTCTGACCGCCAGGTCCGCTTGATCGAAAGACGTCAATGCGCAAGTCATTCATGTTGATCTCGACGTCGATTTCTTCGGCCTCCGGAAGAACTAGTACTCCCGCGGCGGATGTGTGAATTCGACCTTGCGATTCCGTCTCTGGAACCCGCTGAACTCGGTGCACGCCACCTTCGAATTTCAAGCGAGCGTACGGAGATTGACCGGGTTCGGGAACACCCTTGGACTTAATTGCAATGGAGATGTCCTTGTAGCCGCCCAGATCGCTCTCGGTGGCGTCAAGAATTTCTGTTTTCCACCCATGCTTTTCTGCATAGCGAAGGTACATGCGGAGAAGATCGCCAGCGAAAAGCGCAGACTCATCCCCACCTGCCCCTGCCTTAATCTCCATAATGACATCGCGGTCATCATTGGGGTCACGCGGCAAGAGGAGTTCCTCCAATTTGGTGGCAGCACGGTCGCACTCCTCCTGCAGGGCAGGGATCTCCGAGGCAAAATCAGGGTCAGTCTCGGCTAGCTCTTTCGCTGCTGCAAGGTCATCCTCGGCAGCCCGCCACTGGCGAAAACCTGCCACTACAGGACCCAGTTGTGCGTATCGACGACCAAGCAAGCGCGCCCTGCCCTGATCGTTATGAATGCTGGGGTCGGCCATCTGCTTTTCGAGTTCGGCATACTCACTGACGAGTTCATGGGCAGAGGCGAAACGATCCTTGTTCATTGGCGACCCCTTCCCTCTCTAGACCGAATACCCTGCAAGAAAAATGAGAAATAAAAAGACCGCAGCCGTTACTGAGGTAACGGATGCGGTCTAATTGAA
>CAYXIS010000104.1:0-5513 GCA_964465545.1 uncultured Bifidobacterium sp.
GTGCTCCCGCGAAAGAGGACGGTCGCTTCCGAGTGCCTCAGATTTTGGGGGAAGAGTAAATGGTTACTCGTTCAGCCCACGAGATGACCGCGGCGATGGCCGCGGGAGAAGTCACTTCTGAGAAGTTGACTCAAGATCATTTTGATCGAATTGCAGAAGTCGATGCAGACGTTCACGCCTTTCTCTATCTGGATCACGAAGGTGCACTGGCTCAGGCGCGAGCTGTAGATAAGGCACGGGCAAACGGCGAGGAAGTCGGACCACTTGCCGGCGTGCCACTCGCACTTAAAGACGTCATGGTCCAAAAAGGCATTCCAACAACCGCGGGCTCGAAGATCCTTGAAGGATGGCGTCCTCCGTATGACTCAACTCTGGTAACAAAGTTGAAGGAAGCTGGCGTCGTAATCCTTGGCAAGACCAACATGGACGAATTCGCAATGGGATCCTCAACTGAAAACTCTGCATACGGTCCGACGCATAACCCGTGGGATCTAACGCGTATTCCCGGCGGATCTGGTGGAGGATCTTCAGCGGCCCTTGCCGCCTTCGAAGCGCCTCTTGCGATTGGAACAGATACGGGGGGGTCCATCCGCCAACCTGCAGCGGTTACCGGAACCGTTGGAGTGAAGCCGACATACGGCGGGGTTTCTCGCTACGGACTTATTGCATTCTCTTCGAGCCTTGATCAAGCAGGTCCATGTGCTCGTACGGTGTTGGATGCAGCGTTGTTGCATGAAGTGATTGCGGGACATGATCCGAAGGATGCGACGAGCATCAACGTTCCCGTTCCGCAGGTTGTTCAAGCTGCACGGAACGGAAATGTGAAGGGGGTAAAGATCGGAGTCGTTAAGGAACTTAACGGCGACGGATATCAAGCAGGAGTGCGTTCGCGATTTGAGGAATCACTCGAACTGCTTGCACAGGCTGGGGCTGAAATTGTTGAAGTCTCCTGCCCCAATTTCGAGTACGCACTTGCGTCCTATTACTTGATCGCGCCGAGCGAGTGCTCTTCTAACTTGGCTCGCTTTGACGCGATGCGTTATGGCCTGCGGGTGGGGGATGAGGATGGAGTCTCTGCGGAGTTGGTCATGAATCTGACTCGCGAAGTCGGTTTCGGTCGCGAGGTGAAACGTCGAATTATCCTTGGTACGTATGCACTTTCGTCGGGTTATTACGATGCCTATTACGGCAGCGCACAGAAGGTGCGTACCTTGATAACTCAGGATTTCGCAAAGGCGTTCACCTCTGCTGACGTTCTTGTGTCGCCAACCTGCCCAACCACCGCATTCAAAATCGGCGACAAGGTTGATGATCCGCTGGCGATGTACCTCAACGATATTGCGACAATTCCGGTGAATATGGCCGGCATCGGTGGGATGAGCCTTCCATGTGGTCTTGCACCGGAAGATGGTCTGCCAGTTGGCTTCCAGATCATGGCTCCTGCAATGCAGGATCAGAGACTGTATTCGGTGGGTGCTGTACTTGAAGCGGAATTGCTATCGAAGTGGGGCGCTCCATTGCTCTCGCAAATTCCTGCATTGGGGGGTGCGAAGTGAGCCTTACATACGATGATGTAATCGCAAAGTACGAGCCAGTACTAGGACTTGAAGTCCACGTTGAACTCAATACCAAGTCGAAGATGTTCTGCGGTTGCGCAACAGTTTTTGGCGCCGAGCCGAATACGCAGACCTGCCCAGTTTGCCTGGGGATGCCTGGCGCCATGCCTGTGGTGAATGAGAAAGCAATTGAATCGTCAATCTTGATCGGCCTTGCATTGCATTGCTCGGTTACGCCTTTTAGTCGCTTCTCACGGAAGAACTACTTCTATCCGGATATGCCCAAGAACTATCAGATCTCTCAGTACGACGAGCCGATTTGCGTGAACGGTTATGTCGACGTCGAGATCGATACTGATGAAGGCGTGAAGCAGTTCCGCGTTGAGATCGAGCGCGTGCACATGGAAGAGGACACCGGGAAGTCATTGCACATGGGCGGTGCAACTGGCCGAATTCACGGTGCCGATTACTCATTGCTCGACTTCAACCGCGCAGGAATTCCATTGGTGGAGATCGTCACTAAGATCGTTCCGGGCACTGGCAAGTACGCGCCTGAGGTTGCAAAAGCGTATGTTGCAGAATTACAGACGATTCTTCGGTCCCTCGGCGTCAGTGATGTCCGCATGGAGCAAGGTTCGCTCCGTTGCGATGCCAACGTCTCTTTGCGTTTGATCGGTGCGACAACATTGGGAACGCGAAGTGAGACCAAGAACGTGAACTCACTTCGATCTGTCGAGAGAGCAGTGCGCGGGGAAATGATCCGCCATGCTGAATTGCTCAACGCGGGCAAGAAGGTTGTGCAGGAGACCCGTCACTTCCAAGAGGAGACAGGACTAACGCGTTCTGGTCGCTCCAAGGAGCAGGCCGAGGATTACCGATACTTCCCAGAGCCAGATCTTGTGCCTGTAGAGCCAAATACTGCCTGGATTGAGAAATTGCGTGCCTCTCTGCCAGAGGAGCCGACCAAGCGTCGCAAGAGATTGCAGGCAGAGTGGTCGGTGCCGGATAAAGAGATGGCGGCGATGATCAACGCGGATGCACTCGACATCGTGGAGGCCACCGTGAATCTCGGCGCCGATCCGGCACGAGCCCGCGGATGGTGGCTGGGCGAGATCTCACGTATCGCAAACGAGAAGGACGTAGCACTTTCTGAGCTTTCGATTTCAGCAAGTGATGTCGCAGAGATTGTGGCCCTCGTTGAGAAGGGCGATCTGACAGACAAGTTGGCCCGCCAAGTAGTTGAGGGCGTGATCAACGGAGAAGGAAAGCCTGCTCAGGTTATCGAGTCGCGCGGCCTCAAGGTTGTTTCCGATGAATCAGCGCTGATGGCTGCAATCGAGCGAGCAATCGCGGGGCAACCGGAGACCGCGGAGAGAGTCCGCAACGGCCACATCCCTGCGGCTGGTGCACTCATTGGTGCGGTCATGAAGGACACCAAAGGCCAAGCAGATGCTGCCCGTGTGAGGGAGCTTCTACTTGGCCATCTGGGCCAATCTGCTAACTAGCAATTAACTAATAATTACTTAGTGCGCTCCGACTATCAGGTCGGTTTCGACGAGTGAGTCGCGGCCGATCTTGATGGTGAAGAAGAGAACGAATGCACCGAGGAGCAAAAGTCCTGCACCGAACTTGAATGATTCGGTGTATCCATGGGTGAGCGCGGCAAATTGTGCAACTTTGCTGTTTCCTCCGTGGATTGCGATGTAACTAGCGGTTGCCGTTGTTGCGATGGTGTTAAGCAAGGCAGTACCCAGAGATCCACCGATTTGCTGGCTGGTGTTGAGCATTGCACTTCCAACACCTGAGTCGTGGCTTCCGATTCCATGAAGTGAAGTTGTAGCCATTGGAATAAAGACAAGGGCCATGCCGGTACTCATGATGATCAGTGATGGAAGTACGTGGGTGACGTAGGAGGTTCCTGGCGTGATTCGAGTCAGAAGTAGGAGTCCGACAGTTGCCTGTAGGAGACCCCAGATCATCAACGGGCGAGGGCCAGTCTTTGGCAGTAACTTCGCTGCAAGACCGGCGAAGAGAATGATTCCGACTGAGAACGGCAAGAACGCGAAGCCGGTATGTAGTGGTGTGTATCCCAGGATTACCTGGAGGTAGAGACCAAGGAATAGGAACATCGAAAACAGGCCGGAGGACACGAATAGCGAACCAAGGTAGGAACCTGCGCGGTTACGTTCTGCAAGGATTCGCATCGGCAGTAACGGATTCTTTACCTTTCGTTCGATCCCAATGAAGAGTGCCAGTAGGACCGCGGCAAGGGCGAAGAACACGAGGGTGTGACCGTCTGTCCATCCATCTTTTGCTGCCAATGTGAAACCGTAAACAAGTGAGAAGAGACCAAGTGTCGCTGTGAGCACTCCCGGAATGTCGTAGCTTCGATCACCAACGGCCTTTGATTCCTTGATGAATGGTCGGGCAAGCAACGCCGCAATGATCGCGATCGGGACGTTTACGCCCAAGCACCAGCGCCAGTTGGCGTATTCGGTAAGGGTTCCACCGAGGATGAGACCGATTGCCGCGCCGCCACCTGAGATTGCACCATAGACGCCGAATGCCTTTGCGCGTTCTTTAGGAACGGTAAAGGTGACGTTGAGAAGTGATAGGGCCGCGGGCATCAACATTGCGCCAAATGCACCTTGCAAACCGCGTGCCGCGAAGAGCAGTGCTTGAGTGGAGGCAATTCCGCCAAGGGCTGAAGCACCTGCGAAACCTAGGAGACCGATGATGAAGATCTTCTTGCGGCCGACATAGTCAGCGATACGACCACCTAGGAGAAGGAGAGAGCCGAAGGCCAATGTGTAGGAAGTGACGACCCATTGCTGATTCGCGTTGGATATATGCAAAGAAATTTTTGCACTTGGGATCGCAATGTTGACGATTGACGAATCAAGAATGACCATCAACTGGGCTAATGCGATGACACCCAGAGCTCTCCATCTTTTAGGATCAAGACCTTCTTCAGGAACGACTTTGGTTGCTTCTATTTGGGACACGTGTATCTCCTCGGGGGATAGCTGTATGCGACGGATTACTTGCTGGGGTGCTTTAGAACAGGAAGGAGAACGTCATCTACGAAGTTCTCGATAAATTTGCGGTTGATATTTTCGCGGGCCATAAATATGCGAAACCCGATGATTGCAGGTACGAGTTGGATGACAAGTTCACGTTTTGCATCGGCTGGAATTTCACCACGCTCTACGGCGCGGTCGAAGATCGCTGAATGGGCTGCACTGGCGTAACCCGAGAGCCTTTCGGTCAGGACTTCTGAAAGGTCTTCATCCGTTCGAGCCATGCACATCAAGCCGGCGATCAACTGGCCGTCCGCGCTCTTCATCGTCTTCACTTTTTCGACAAGGACCTCAATGAGGTCTCCTCGCAATGTTCCAGTGTCGATAGTGGGGGCTTTACAGAAGGCGTAGTGATGAACCGAATCGGCAACCAGGGCTGCCTTGTTCTTCCAACGACGATAGATGGTCGCCTTGCTCACCTGCGCGCGGGCTGCAACGGCCTCAATAGTCAGGTGCTCGTAGCCGACTTCACGGAGGATTTCGACGGCGGCATTTTCAATAGCGACATCCCGGGATTTATCACGGGGACGGCCGATGCACTGAGCGATGCTCACGAACTTCCTCCCCTGACTTTCGAAACGATACCGTACCGTATCGTAACTGGCTCGAATCCCGCAAATTGCGCCTTACGATTGCCCAATGAGCACAATGAAGCCCCGGTCAGGTCTGGTCACCGATGGAATGGAGCGAGCGCCAGCGCGCGGCATGTTGCGTGCGGTAGGTATGGATGATGACGACTGGGTCAAACCGCAGATCGGGATTGTTTCCTCGTGGAACGAAATCACCCCCTGCAACCTTTCTCTAGATCGTCTGGCCAAAGCCTCACGTCAGGGAGTCATCGACGCCGGCGGTTTTCCAATGCAATTTGGCACTATTT
>CAYXIS010000105.1:0-5367 GCA_964465545.1 uncultured Bifidobacterium sp.
CTATGACTTTGACCCTTGCAGCTACTCCTCTTGGTAATCCTGGGGATGCAAGCGCGCGACTCAAGGATGCGATTGAGAATGCTGGAATCGTTGCAGCTGAGGATTCTCGGAAATTCCACCGCTTGTGTGCAGATTTGAATATCGACTTCAAAGGTCGGGTCATCTCTTTTTTCGAAGGCAATGAACAGGAGAGAACCGCGGAGATATTGAGCATGCTTCACGCGGGGACTTCCGTATTGGTCGTCTCTGACGCGGGAATGCCGACAATCAGCGATCCGGGCTTTCGCTTGATGCGGGATGCGATTGTTGGCGGAATTTCTGTCGCGGTCATTCCAGGACCAAGCGCCGTAACGACGGCGATCGCACTGGCTGGGCTACCTACAGACAGATTTGTATTTGAGGGATTTTCACCAAGGACATCGGGTGCGCGTGAGAAGTTCTTTGAGAATTTGAGAAATGAAGAGCGCACGATCGTCTGGTTTGAAGCACCCCATCGACTTCTTGATGCACTCGAGGATGCTGTGGCAGTTTTCGGTTCCGAGCGCCGCGGGGCTATTTGCCGAGAGATGACGAAACGATACGAAGAGACAATTCGAGCAAGTCTTGGTGAACTGTTGACGTGGGCGAAGACTCACGAAGTTCTGGGGGAGATCACGATGGTCCTCGAAGGCGCCCCCATCAATTCTGCGGAAATCACATCAGAGAGCATGGTTTCCCGCGTGAAGGAATATGAAGATGCCGGGATGGATCGGAAATCCGCGATTGCAACGGTGGCTGAAGAATTCTCCGTCTCCAAGCGCGTGGTTTTCGCCGCGATGGTCGATTCGAAATCAACCTCTAAGATATCCACGTGACGACCCCACCGAAGACTTTTTACGTAACCACGCCTATCTACTACGTCAACGACGTGCCTCACATTGGGCATGCCTATACGACGGTCGCGGGCGACGTATTAACGCGCTGGCATCGTCAGAAGGGCGAATCGGTCTGGTTCTTGACTGGCACCGATGAGCACGGTCAGAAGGTGCTCCGAACGGCTGAAGCAAACGGAGTCAGCCCGCAAGCTTGGGTCGATAATCTCGTCGAAACATCATGGAAGCCAAACTGGCGCGCCCTCAATATCGCCAACGACGATTTCATCCGTACGACGGAGCCTCGTCATAGCGAACGTGTTCAGAAGTTCCTTACAGGCTTAAAAGATGCAGGATTCATCTACGCGGGACAGTACGAGGGTCAATACTGCGTCGGTTGTGAAGAGTTCAAACTGCCGGGAGACTTGGTAGAAAAAGATGGCAAGCAGATGTGCTCTGTTCACGGCACTCCTATTGAGATTGTCAACGAGAACAACTGGTTCTTCAAACTTTCCGAATTTGTCGAGCCTCTCCTCAAGCATTACCGCGATAACCCCGAAGCGTTGCAGCCGGAGAGCGCGCGTAATGAAATTGTCTCCTTTCTTGAAAGCGGCGTGACTGATCTTTCGATCTCTCGATCCACATTTGACTGGGGCATCACGGTTCCTTGGGATACCGACCAAGTTTTCTATGTCTGGTTCGATGCGCTGCTGAACTATGCAACCGCAGTCGGACTCGGTGATGACCCGTCAAGTGAAGGCGGCAAGAAGTTTGCCAACACTTGGCCGGCAGATGTGCATCTCGTTGGGAAAGACATCTTGCGCTTCCATGCAGTTATCTGGCCAGCCATGTTGATGGCAGCGGGACTAGCAACACCCAAGAAGGTTTTTGCCCACGGTTGGTTGCTTGTCGGCGGCGAGAAGATGAGCAAGAGCAAACTCACCGGAATTGCTCCCGCTCAGATCACGGACCACTTCGGTATCGATGCGTTCCGCTATTACTTCCTTCGTGCGATTCCATTCGGCAGTGACGGGTCGTTCTCATGGGAAGACATGCACGCCCGCTACACAAGCGAGTTGGCCAATGACTTCGGAAACCTTGCATCCCGCCTTGCAGCGATGATTGAGAAATACTGCGATGGTGTGGTCCCTGCCGCCAGCTACGACAAGGAACTTGCCGAAGGTCTTATCGCCACCGTAAAGACTGCCGACGCGGCAATCTGCGATCTGGATTTCCAAGGTGGAATCGTCGCGATCATGGAATTCTGCAAGCAGGTCAACGGTTATGTGACCATCAAAGAGCCGTGGATCCTTGCAAAGGACCCTGCAAACAAGGCAGAACTCGATGCGGTTCTCTACAACACCGCTGAAGCCCTGCGCGCACTTGCCGTGCTCTTGAATTCGGTTATGCCGGCCACGTCTGAAATCCTCTGGGAATCCCTTGGTGCAAACAAATCAATTGGCGCTTTGAAAGATCAGCACATTGCTGATGTCGCGAAGTGGGGTCAGCTTCCTGCTGGTTCGGTTGTCACCAAGAGCGCATCGCTTTTCCCACGTCTAGATGTAATCGCCTAACGCCGATGGCAGATCGGCACAACCGGGATATTGATCGCCCAATGGCGCCTCTTCCCAAGGCGCTTCCTGTGCCAACAGTTGATGCGCACGCCCACATTGAAATCGTCACCAACACCGCACCCGATTCACCTGAGGTCGGCGAAGTTTTGGCGCAGGCCAAATCGGTAAATGTAGATCGTGTTGTTCAAGTCGGATATTCGGCAGAGCAGTCGCAATGGTGTGTCGATGCGGCAGAGCATTGGAGCGACACAGTTCTTGCCGCTGTCGCCCTCCATCCCAACGAGGCACCCGTTGTGGAAGATCTAGATCATGACTTGGCGATCATCGAGAAGTTGGCGCAGCACCCGAGAGTCCGCGCGATTGGCGAGACTGGACTTGATTACTTCCGCACTGCTCCAGAGTTGCGCCATCGCCAACAAGAGTCCTTCAAGTGGCATATCGACCTCGCAAAGAGGACGAAGAAGGCGCTCGTCATCCACGATCGCGACTCGCACGACGACATCTTGTCGATTTTGCTAGAAGTCGGAGCCCCAGAGAAAACCGTCTTCCACTGCTTCTCCGGCGATGTCGACATGGCCAAGACCTGTATTGACCGCGGATATGTACTTTCTTTCGCGGGCACAATGACTTTCAAGAACGCCCCGCACTTGCGCGAGGCGGTGAAATTGGTCCCGATCGAACAACTACTGGTGGAGACGGATTCGCCATTTCTGACTCCCTCTCCTCATCGCGGTCTTCTCAACTCGCCAGCACAGATAGCCACAATTGTGCGTGCCATGGCTGCCGAGCGTGGCGATGATCTGGCTGGATTGGCCACCGCTCTCGGCGCCAATGCCGAGCGCATATTCGGATCGTTCTCGGAATGAGCCTGCTTGGCGCGGCTGAAATCAGGGCCTTAGCCGCAGCGTTGGACCTCAAACCTGCCAAAGCGCTGGGGCAGAACTTCGTGATCGACGCCAATATTTGTCGCAAGATCGTGAAGTTGGCCGGAGTTTCTTCGACCGACGTCGCACTCGAAATCGGGCCTGGGCTGGGATCTCTCACCTTGGGGCTACTCGATGAGGCGGCAAGGGTTATTGCCGTTGAGATCGATCAACGTTTGGCCGAGCAACTCCCTATAACCGTCAAAGCCCATTCAGAGCATGCTGCCAACCTCACCGTAATCAACGAGGACGCTCTTCAAGTTTCTCGTCTGCCACAAGATCCGACAGTCCTTGTGGCCAATCTTCCGTACAACATCTCCGTACCTGTCCTGCTTCACTATTTGGAGAAATTCCCGACGAT
Organism: uncultured Bifidobacterium sp.; assembly: GCA_964465545.1. Taxonomy (GTDB): domain Bacteria; phylum Actinomycetota; class Actinomycetes; order Nanopelagicales; family Nanopelagicaceae; genus QYPT01. Next base: position 3,710 of record CAYXIS010000105.1, read on the forward strand.
CCGTTCTGGAATCGTGATGGTCCAAGCAGAAGTTGCAGACCGACTCGTCGCCAAACCCGGATCAAAGGATTATGGAATCCCAAGCGTCAAAGCTGCTTGGTGGGCAGATATGTCCCATGGAGGTTCGATATCCAGATCTGTGTTCTGGCCAGTCCCTAATGTCGACTCCAAACTTGTTTCATTCATCAGACACGAGCCGCTGGGCGATGAGAAGTTACGTCTTCGAGTTTTCGCCGCAATTGACGCGGCATTCTCGCAACGTCGGAAGATGCTTCGATCGGCACTTAAGAATTGGCTTGGAAGTGCGGAAGCGGCGCAAGAAGTGTTGGAGAAAGCAGGGATCGACCCAACATTGCGAGGAGAGGCACTTGTGGTCGAACAGTTCTGTCAGATTGCGCGCTCGGCCGACGAATTAGGCATAGGGTCTTGATATGGGGGTCCTGATATGTCGCAACCTGTAGCAACATCGGTTGTCGTACGTGTGCCTGGAAAAATCAACCTCCAACTCTCTGTAGGTCCCAAAGAAGCAGATGGCTACCACGGAATTGTCACGGTATTTCAGTCGATTTCCCTCTTTGACGATGTGACCGTCACTAAGGAAGAAATCGGTGCTGGGCTTTCACTAAACATCACCGGCGACCACGTTCATGGAGTCCCCGCCGATGCGACGAACCTGGCGTGGCGCGCGGCAGTATTGATGTGCCAGAAGCATGAGTTACCCGCCGATTTGCGAATCGACATCAAGAAATCCATTCCTGTAGCCGGCGGGATGGCCGGTGGCAGCGCAGATGCAGCGGCGACTATCTTGGCCATTGACGCTCTTTTTGCATTAGGACAGACGCGGGAGGAGTTGCACGAAGTCGCGGCCAAACTCGGCAGCGATGTTCCCTTCATGTTGAGCGGTGGAACCGCCGTCGGCCGTGGCCGCGGTGATCAAGTCACTGCCGCGCTTTCACGGGGCACCTACCACTGGGTTCTTGCGCTATCGACTGTGGGTCTATCGACTCCGGCCGTATATGCCGAATGCGATCGTTTACGCGAAGGGATGAAGGTTGCCACACCGCAGGTGAGCGACCATCTTCTTCAAGCACTTCTTGGAGCGGATGCTGTCGCACTCGGTAAGTCACTGGTTAATGATCTTCAACCCGCTGCATGTTCGTTGCGTCCTGCGTTGCGCCTCATCCTTGATGTCGGCGACGAGTACGGGGCACTCGGTTCGATTGTTTCTGGATCAGGGCCAACTGTGGCATTTCTTGTGGCCGATGAAGATCAAGCACTCGACCTCGCAGTTGCGCTTACATCAAGCGGCGTTGTCGGAAGCGTCACCCGTGTCAGCGGCCCGGTTCCTGGAGCGCGGGTAACTGAAATTCATTAACTACTTATCTTCTTGCTGTTGGTCAAAGGGCGCAGCGACGACGGCCAGCAAGGACGCGAGTTTGACCCGTTCAGTCTCGGTTAAGGATTGAAGAAAAACTCCCTCTTGCGCAAGTAAGTCCTCCATGGCGGCGTCTACCGCGCGCATTCCGCTCTTGGTCAGCGTCACCAAAGATCCTCGGCCGTCCTTGGGATCAGGCTTTCGGGTGATCAGGTTGAGTTCTTCCAGTCGGTCCAGCCGGTTGGTCATGGTCCCGCTGGTCACCATCGTCTCCTGAAGGAGT
>CAYXIS010000106.1:0-5111 GCA_964465545.1 uncultured Bifidobacterium sp.
TGAAGAGAACTGCTCCACTTGATACAACTTGGCTTACTCCGGCCGATGTCTTGATCAAGCCGAATACCGCCCATGGCTGGCGCGCTGTCTCGGTAAAGATCCAGCCGAAGGAGTTGGCCAACAATGGAAGGAACGGCAATGTCACCATGGCGGGTACAAACCACCTACCGCGCGGCGTGCCACCTTTGCGCATCTGCCATAGTGCAAGAAGTGCGAAGAGTGCACCGAGGAATCCAAATCCCATCATCAATCGGAAAGACCAATAGGCAAGCGGAATATTCGGCTTGTAGTCACCAGGTCCGAACTGCGTTTCGTACTTGGACTGCAGATCGTTTACGCCCTCGACGACGCCTTTGAAATCTCCCGTGGATAGGAAGGAGAGCACCGATGGCAGATCAATCTGAAATACCGACCGCGATCCGTCCAGTGTTCCAATTGTAAGTAAGGAGAACGGGGCCGACTCTGTTGTGTCATAGAGGGCCTCCGCCGCAGCCATCTTCATCGGCTGCTGCTCTGTCATGACGCGTGAGGTGAGGTCGCCGGAGATTCCAACGAAAACGAAACTGATCAACATCGAAATGAGGCCCAACTTGAGAGTGCCTCTCGTCATCTCGACGTCTTTCTTCTTGATGATGAGCCATGCCGAAATTCCAGCAATGAAGGCAGCGCCGGTGAAGGCCGCCGATGGGATCGTGTGGAAGAAAGTGGTCAACGCTGTCTTCTGAGTGAGGACGGTAAAGATATTTGTGAGTTCCGCCCTCCCCTTCTGCTCATTGAGAACGTACCCGACTGGATGCTGCATCCATGCGTTGGCCGCAAGAATGAAATAGGCCGACAACAGGGTTCCAATCGCAGCGGCCCAAATTGATGCGAGGTGAAGTTTCTTGGGGAGCCTGTCCCAGCCGAAAATCCATAAACCTAAGAATGTGCTCTCAAGGAAGAAGGCGAGCAGACCCTCCATGGCCAAGGGGGCTCCGAAAATGTCTCCCACGAACCGGCTATATGACGACCAGTTCATGCCGAACTGGAATTCCTGAACGATTCCTGTGACGACCCCGATGGCGAAATTGATGAGGAAGAGTTTTCCGAAGAACTTGGTCGCCCGCAGGTACTTCAAGTTGCCCGTGCGATACCAGGCGGTCTGCAGTCCTGCGACATAGAAGCCCATCCCGATGGTGATCGGGACAAATAGAAAGTGATACACGGTGGTGATGGCGAACTGCCACCGCGCCAGATCAAGGGAATTCATTTTTTCCTCTCCTCAAGGCTCGTGATAAGCCAATTCTTGTGGCATATTCTCGGGCGTGACCCCACTTGGGGCGGGATTTTTGAGCGTGGCAAACCTCACGGAAGGGCTTTTTACGCGTAAAACCTCAGAGGGGTAGCCCTCCTTTGTGCGAAGAGGTGCCAATTCGCCTCCGGACCCGACTAGGCGCTACCCTTACCCCCGTTCGCAACACGAACGAATGATCCGTGTAAAGATCCATATCGAAGGAGTACGACGATGGCTGCAAACTGCGATATCTGTGGCAAAGGCCCCAGCTTTGGCAATAACGTCTCGCACTCCCAGGTCAAGACCCGCCGCCGCTGGAATCCAAACATTCAGCGCGTGCGCACTCTCGTTGGTGGCACATCCAAGCGCGCAAATGTCTGCACCTCGTGCTTGAAGGCCGGCAAGGTTTCTCGCTAAGACGCACCACCAGCACTTTATGTAAAGTGCTTGAAGCCCTTTGGTCGCCGGTCAACCCCTTGTAATTCCACGCCCATTCCTTGCGCGACTTCGCCTATCTGGTAGCCAGGCAGATCAATTCCAGTGGCTAAAAACACATGGTCTTCACCGCCAGCGGCTACCCAGTCCCAGACATCTGCACCAACCTGAATGGCAAGGCCAGCCAAATCTGCAAAATCCGGATGCAGTCGTATCAAATCTGAATCAAGAACGAACTTTGTTTGAGTTGCCATCTGCTCGGCTTGCACAAGAAGCCCGTCGCTGACATCGCACATCGCGTGGGCGCCGCGAAGGGCAATGGCATCGGCATACTGGACCGAGGGCGCGCGAAACTGCGCGAGGGCGCGCTCAACACAGCGGGCAGGTTGGAGTTGACTGACATTAATGTTGTGCATCAAGAAATAAAGACCCGCCGCAGACCATCCGGGAAGATTGGACACGACGATCCGGTCGCCGACTTTGGCACCCGTTCGCAAAATCGGCTGGCCTATCTGCCCAATCGCCGTCATAGAGATGGCGATGACAGGTCCGCGAACAACATCTCCGCCGACCACGAGCACGTCGCAACTGCGCGCCTCCATCTCTATTCCACGCGCCAATTCCTTGATCCAGACCATGCTCTCGTGGCCGGTCAAAGAGAGGGCGACCACCAGGTGCTCCGGGGTGGCGCCCATTGCGAACACATCTGCAAGATTGGCAGCAGTGATCTTCTGGCCGATCTCATCTGGGGTGGACCATTCGCGCCGAAAGTGCACTCCTTCAACTGCCATGTCGGTCGTTATCACCGTCTTCTGCAACGGCGAAGCAATAACAGCTGCATCATCGCCTATACCGACAAGTACACGAGAATCATGGCGAGAAAATATCTTTGAAAGCTCGGCTATGACCTCGGACTCGGAGAATTCCATGCCGACAGCCTACGCTGGAATAAACCCCTGCCAGGTGAGGAAAAAATGCGGTACCTTCTCACCAGTAGCACGTTCAACGAAAGGAACGCCCATGTCAGTCCAGGCCTACATCTTGATCCAAACCGAGGTCGGGAAAGCATCCAGCGTTGCCCACGCAGTCTCGGCGATTTCAGGGGTCACTCTGGCCGAGGGAGTAACAGGTCCCTACGACGTCATTATGCGCGCTGAGGCGCCAAGCATGGAGGAGTTCGGTCGTGTGATCTTGTCCAAGGTGCAATCCGTTGCAGGAATCACCCGCACGCTCACCTGCCCCGTCACCAGCTACTAATCACTAGTTACCAAGCACCCCGTTTTTGCGCGTAAGCGCACCCTTTATTAGTTGGTCAATGATGTTGGTGTATGTAACTCCCTTTTCGGCCCACAGGGTAGGAAACACTGATGTTGGAGTAAAGCCAGGCATCGTATTGAGCTCGTTAATAATGATCTGACCATCTTCTCGGTAGAAGAAATCAACTCGAGCCAGACCTGAACAACCAAGTGACGTGAATGCCAACGCCGCAAGTCGCTGGATTTCTTGTCGTGCTGAATCCGGGATATTGGCAGGGACCGTAACACTGGTGCCGTCATCGAGGTACTTGGATTCAAAATCGTAAAAATCAAATCTCTTGTCGATAATGATCTCGCCGGGATTGGATGTTCGCACCTTTCCGTCGATTTCAAGAACGGCGCATTCAACTTCCTTGCCATTGACGCCTTCTTCCACCAACGCCTTGCGATCAAAACGGTGGGCCTCCTCTATTGCCTGGGCAAGGGAAGCCGGAGTCTTGACCTTTGTGGTGCCTCGACTGGATCCGCCACGAGCTGGCTTAACGAAGAGCGGATAGGCGAAACCACGAAGCAACAATTCGCACGCGTCGCGATTGCTCTCCCATTGCTCGCTTGTGATCACCATTCCTTCGGCAACCTTCATTCCGTGAGAAGCAAATATCGGTTTGGCAAATGACTTGTCCATCGCAACAGCAGAGGACAGGACTCCACTTCCGGCGTAAGGAATATTGGCGATTTCGCAGAAGCCCTGGATCGTGCCGTCTTCTCCGTAGGGTCCGTGCAGCATCGGAAAGATCACGTCGATGTGCAGCGATCTGCCATTAACGGAGAAACCGTGAATGTCGGTGTTCACGACCTCTGCATCTTCAGGAACCGTGGGCAGAACCCCATTGACGATAGAGAGCGGATAGTCCATCGGGATCAATACCCAACGCCCTGCAGTGCGAGTTATGCCGATGAGAATGGGCTCGTAGATGTCGCGATTGATCGCCGCAAGTATTCCCCCTGCAGAAACACAGGAGATCTCATGCTCGCTGCTGCGGCCCCCGCACAAGATCGCGACAACTATTCGATCCCGGTTCACTTGATGAATTCCTCTGCATGTGTGCTGATCTCCATCAGTCGATCCAGCGCCTGAACTGGGGAAATCGTTCCGTTTACTACATCGGCAACGGCTTCAATCACGGGAACCTCGACTCCAACTCGGTGAGCGAGTTCTACAACTGCTCCCGCAGAGGCTACGCCTTCGACCGTGCTCGCCACATGGGCGCGCGCATACTCCATGGTTCCGCCGCGGCCGAGGGCTTCACCAAAAGTGCGGTTGCGTGAAAGTGGAGACGAACATGAGGCGACCAGATCGCCAAGACCGGCAAGCCCGGCCACACTCAGAGGGTCTGCACCGTGTGCAGCGCCAAGACGGGCCACTTCATTGAGGCCCCTGGTGATCAGCATGGCTTGGGTGTTCTCGCCAAGGTCCATTCCCACCGCTATCCCTACACCCAGTGCGATGACGCTTTTGATGGCGCCTGCCAGCTCGCACCCGAGGACATCAGTTGAGGTGTACACGCGGTAGTACGGGGTTGTGAACAGAGCCTGAACCCGGTGTGCCAAATCCAGTGTGGATGCCGCCGCCACAGCCGCTGCCGGTTGGCGAAGGGCCAGTTCCCTTGCCAGGTTGGGGCCGGTAATGATGGCCACCTTCGCCGCATCAACCCCGAGGACATCGACGATCACCTCGGTCATCCGAAAGTGCGTAGATACTTCAATTCCCTTAAGTGTGCTGATCAAAGTGGCGTCTTCGGCAAACTCATTTCTCCACTCCTCCAATTTGGGGCGCAGAGTCTGGGCAGGAATTGCCAAGACATACGTGTTCGAGTGGGACATCGCTACATCGATGTCACTTGTGGCTCGCATGCCAGAGGGCAGAACGATGTTTGGCATGTACTTGTTATTAGTATGGAATGCGTTGATTTCATTGATCACATCCGTATTTCGACCCCACACCAAGACATCATTTCCCGCATCAGAGAGCACCTGAGCCATGGTCGTACCCCAAGAACCTGCACCTAAAACTGTTACCGGGCTCATTGCCTCTTCCTCTTCTTGAAGTTGCCAGTGCGCGGCAGATCAGATTGGCGGGGATCAAA
>CAYXIS010000107.1:0-5110 GCA_964465545.1 uncultured Bifidobacterium sp.
GCGAAGTTCTGAATACTTTTTCGCCCGGATTTTCACTGTTTTGCTACGACCAAAGAGGACGATGGCCGGCATGGAGTTCTCGGGAGTGGTTGAGGAAGTCGGCGCGGCTGTGTCCGACTTCCAGGTGGGTGATGAGGTCTTCGGAATTGAGGGGGGCGCCAATGCCGAGTACATCTGTGTTGGCGAAGGAGGACTGCTGGCGCGCAAGCCAAAGGGGATGACCTTCGAGGAAGCCGCGGCCGTTTGCGATGGAGCGCTTCTCGCGCTGACCTGCTTGAAGCCGGCAGAGCGGAGAGGGCAGAGCGTTCTTGTCTATGGTGCCTCCGGTTCAATCGGAACCGCCGCGGTGCAACTGGCGAAATACTTTGGCGCCGAGGTCACGGCAGTGTGCAACAGCAAGAACCTCGAGCTGGTGCGCTCGCTCGGAGCAGATGAGGTCGTCGACTACTTGAACGAGGATTTCACTAAGAATGGTAAAGAGTATGACGTCGTCTTCGACTCTGTCGGCAAGCACTCTTTCCGGCGAAGCCGCCACTCGTTGAAACCAGAGGGAATATACGTTTCGGTCGACCTCGGCTTCATGTGGCAAGTCCCCATGCTTGCCTTGTTGACTCGGTGGATCGGAAAGAAGAAAACGAAGTTCGCGATCGGCAGGTACAGGAAGGAGGATCTTCTCTTTCTAAAAGAGTTGATTGAAGCGGGAAAGTATCGAGCTGTGATTGATCGGACCTACTCACTTGAGGATGTTGTTGAAGCAACTCGCTACGTGGAAACGGAAGAGAAGACAGGCAACGTCGTCTTAACTGTTGAAGGAGGTCAGGTTTCATGAGGGCAATCGTTCACAACACCTACGGCTCTCCTGATGTTTTGGAATTCCAGGAGATTGAAAAGCCCGAACTGACGGATGACGCAGTGTTGGTGCGCGTTCGTGCAGCGTCGATTAATCCAGCAGATCTATATACCTTGTCGGGTAGACCTCTTCTCATCCGCGTAAGGGGCGGATTGCTCAAACCAAAAGATAATAGGTTAGGAATTGATTTCGCGGGGACGGTGGAAGCTGTCGGCAAGGCCGTCACGGGGCTTCGAGTAGGTGATGAGGTATTCGGCGGAAAAAGTGGAGCATTAGCGGAGTATGTGTGCGTTCGCGAGGGCGTCGTATTGAAACCTGCCAATCTAACATTCGAGGAGGCGGCGGCAGTTCCGGTAGCAGCGATCACCGCACTACAGGGTTTGCGCGATAAGGGGCAGATCCAGCCTGGACAGAAAGTTCTCATAAATGGCGCATCGGGAGGCGTCGGAACTTTTGCAGTGCAGATCGCAAAAGCCCTTGGGGCCGAAGTGACTGCTGTGTGCAGTACGAAGAATCTGGAACTCATGCGATCACTTGGTGCCGACTACGTTATCGACTACACACGCGAGGACTACACCCGCAGCGATCGACGCTACGACCTGATTCTCGATCTCGCCGGAAACAAATCATGGTCTGAATCCAGACGCATACTCAATCCGCAGGGAACTCTCGTTATCGTCGGAGCACCGAAGGGCAATGCTCTGATCGGGCCGCTCGGTCACATCGCCAAAGTTCGTATTGCTGCATTCAGGGGCAGCCAGAAAGTTCTCTTCTTCATGGCTCGGATAAACCGCGCAGACATGATGGCGTTGCGAGAACTTCTTGAGACAGCGAAAGTGAAGCCCGTCATAGACAAGCGTTATTCCTCAAGCCAAGTGGCCGATGCTTTCCGATACCTAGGCGAAGGGCACGCTCGTGGAAAAATTGTTCTCGAACTATAATTCCATCGCTTTAATCTAATCCTGCTCGACAACCATCAGGTGGGAACGTCGTGTCTCCGGCAGACGATAAGCAAGAAGTACTGATACGGAGAAGACAGCTGCACTAGCAATAAAAGCGGCACGAAAAGAGAAGGCATCCGATAGATACCCGACTGCGATCGGTCCAACGATCATGCCTGCATCCCCTGCCATCTGCCAGAGCGCGATGACCTGCCCGCTCTTTCCGCGGATGACATCGCCTACGATGTTTGCGGGCGTCGTCGATAGGAAAGCTCCGCCGATACCTGTGACAACCATGGCAAGCAGAAACATCCACGGGTGGACTGTGAAGACGAGCGTGAGTGAGCCGATCAGAACAATCGTTGAACCGATGCTCAAAGCCGCACGTCTTCCGCGAATATCAGAGAGCGTCCCGGCGGGCAGAAGGAGTAACCCCTGAAAGAGCGCTGAAAGGGTGAAGCCGAGACCGACGATTGCTGTGGTCGAGTGAAGTTGTTCGGTTACGAACAGGGGCAGGATCGATGATCGCACCCCGAATAGGACCCAATTGGTGACGAAGGCCAGGATCAAGGCCGTGCGATACGGTTGCATTCGCAGTGCCTGGCGCAGTGTCGTGCTCTCGCCGCTGGTGTTTTCGAGTTTGGCGTTTGGCTTGCCGCTGCTCAAGAAGAAGAATCCAATTGTCCCAGCAAGGAACAAGGTAATTGCGTAGGTGAAGAAGGGGGCTCGTAAGGAGATTGACGTGAGCATTCCCCCGATCGCCGGTCCTGCGATTCCTCCGATGAGGAAGCTTCCGTTGTAGACGGACTGGGCCCGCCCGCGCTGGTCATCGGAGACCGAGCGCATGATGACCGAACTTGCAGCGACAGAGAACATTGAAGATCCAAGGCCGCCCGCTGTCCTGAAGATCAGCAATTGCGTGTAACTCTGCGCTACAGCGCAGAGAAGAGTGGAGAGGGAGACGATTAAGATTCCGACCGCAAAGACAAGACGCTCACCGAATTTGTCCACGAACTTGCCGGAGAACATTCCTGTCGAGAATCGGGCTACGGCGAACATCGACACGATCAATCCCACAGCAGAATTGCTTACTCCAAAGGACTTTGCGAAGAGCGGCATCGCGGGAACGATGATGCCAAAGCCCACCGCCACGAAGAAGGCCGCAGCGGTAAGGACTTTTACTTCTCGGGGGAACCCCGAAAGTATCCTAAATCGGTTCAACCAATAGCCTCGCCTGCCGCTTCTTCGCGCGCTGCCGCGTAATCATGTGACGTGCGAAGTGGAATTTCGCGAAGAAGTAGTGCAAGAAGGAAGCCGAGAGCCGTGATGGGAGCGGCGGTTAGGAAGACGATATGGAAGGCGTTGGTGTAAGCATCCAAGGCAGTGTTATGGACGATTGCTGGCACACTCTTCGGGTTGGCAATCATGTTGGTGATGCCAGCTGGAGTGATGTTGATGGTGGCCATGACGCTCGGATCCTTATGAGCAAGGTCAGCGAATCCGCTGGCCATGTAATGGCTTAAACGGTTATTGAGTACTGCACCGAAGATCGCCGAGCCGAAGACGGATCCGAGCGAACGGAAGAAGGTGTTTGCACTGGTCGCGACTCCCATGTCGTGGAAGTCCACCGCGTTCTGCAATGCGATGACGATCGTCTGCATTGAGAGTCCAAGTCCAGCACCGACGATGATCGCGTAGATGGAAAGTTGCCAGTACGGAGTGCTACGAGTCAGCGTCGTCATCATCAAGATTCCGACCGTCATGATCGCTGTTCCGATTACCGGGAACTTTTTGTACTTGCCGTGCGTGGTGATTCTCTTGCCGCTGAAGATGGACATGCTGACGATGCCCATCATTAACGGGATCAACTTAAGTCCAGCCGAGGTTGCCGAGTTGCCCTTAACAATCTGTAGGTACAAAGGGAGCATGATCACGGCGCCAAACAAGCCGGCACCAATGACTCCGCCAAGCAGAGAAGTAAGCGTAAAGGTGTGATTTTTGAACAGTCGCATGGGCAGGATTGGCTCTTTCGCCCTCTCTTCCCAGATGACAAATACGATGGCAAGAATGAGTCCTGCAACTAGGTAGATGACAGTGCGACTGTCAGCCCATCCGTCTTCCGGACCGTAGACAGCGATCGCAAGAAGGAGCGAGGTGACGCCGATAACCAGTAGAAATGCGCCGAAATAATCAATGGAATGCTCACGCTTCACTTTTGGAATGTGAAGGACGGCAGAGGTGATGATCAATGCAAGAATGCCGAACGGAAGGTTGATGTAGAAGATCCAACGCCATCCAGTGATACCCAGAATGGTGTGGTGGTCAGAGAAGAATCCTCCAAGCAGTGGGCCTGCAACCGATGAGAGGCCCCATACCGCGCCGAAATAACCCTGATATCTACCGCGTTCGCGTGGAGGAACTATGTCTCCGATGATGACAAATGTCAGCGACATCAATCCGCCGGCGCCGATTCCCTGAAGTGCACGTGTTGCAATCAACTCCGCCATGTTCTGCGAAAGACCGGCAAGCAGAGAACCAACGAGGAACGTCACGATCGCGAACTGGAAGACGACGCGCCGCCCGTAGAGATCGGAGATCTTTCCATAAAGAGGAGTCGAGGCCGTTGAAGTCAGCAAGTAAGCCGTAACGACCCACGTGTACTCCTTGAGTCCATGTAGATCGATGACGATCGTTTTCAGTGCTGTGGAGACGATCGTCTGATCCAATGCCGCAAGAAGCATGCCTGTCATCAGACCGCTCAAGATGATCATGATTTCTCTGTGGGTATGGGCCTTTACGGGCGCGCCTCCAGGTTGCACAGATGGATTGGACATGAACGACCTTTCCGAACTTTAGATGTAGTACTCGGCTTCCAAAATCACGACAGTGATTTCCCGCTTGTTCGGTGCAACATACGAAACGGTTTCGCCGATCTTCTTTCCGAGCACTGCAGCACCCAGCGGTGAATTCTCGCTATAGACATCGAGGTCGCCACTTGAGATCTCACGCGACCCGAGCAGGAATTTCATCATCTCGCCGGAAATCTCAACGGTGATAACCATGCCTGCACTGACGAATCCGGATTCGCCTGCGGGCGGAGTCCCAATGTGGGAGTGCTCGAGCATGTGCTTGAGCTGGCGGATCCGAGCCTCCATCTTGCCCTGCTCCTCACGGGCGGCGTGGTAGCCCCCGTTCTCCTTGAGGTCCCCCTCGGAGCGTGCGGTTTCGATTTTCTTGATGATGTCAACGCGCCACGTCCTCTCGAGGAATTCCAGCTATGCGGGTAGCTGGTCGGCGGCCTCCTGGGTCAGCAATGTCC
>CAYXIS010000108.1:0-5109 GCA_964465545.1 uncultured Bifidobacterium sp.
TCTACATTCCACCCAAATACGGACCGGCCACTCCGACGCCAACACCGACTCCCACTCCAACGCCATCGATCAATGCAATTCCCGCGCCTTCACCTGACAGTTCACCAACGACTGCGTTGGTCGCTTGCGGACAGAGCAACATTCCACAGATAACAACATTCGACGGGACATACCACGGGACCGCGACGGTGACGATCTATAAGACGGATTCACCGCTGAACTCAGTCACCACTCCAATTCCGACAAACTTCACGGTACTAAATGGCCGGGGCACTGGCAGCGCCGATCAATGGAATGTGAACGGGTGTGTGACTGATGCTACGGGCGGGGCAACGGTGGTTGCATCAAATAGCATGTACGGTGCGATTACCTTCGCAGTGAAGATCTCAATTGACAGCGCCACTCATGTGATGAGCGGCAACGGCAAAGGCACCGGAACCTTCTCGGTTCCCGTCCTCGGATCTGCCACCGTCGAATTTGTCTTTAGCGTTTCAACAAATTCAAACTAGTAATCAACGTCGATTAAGGTTTTGAAACGGCAAGATCTCGCAGCACATTTGTCGTGAGCACTTCATGGTTTCCGCTATCCGTTGGCTCGTCACTCAGCTTCACTATCGCCGTATGCGTGCTCGGGTTGATAAAGATGTACTGCCCATGGAGTCCAAGCATCATCATCGTGCCCGCGAACGGGTGCCATATCTGGGCGCTGTAACCCCAACCATGGTCAAGGGTCGTCATTGGCTGTTCTAGGCGGGCCATCCAATTGGCTTTGATCAAGTTGGCCCCGCCTACTCTTGCGGCACCGTTATCGAGAATCAGTGCACCAATACGTGCCCAATCTCGAGCGGTGGCATTGAAGCAGCAGAAAGTCTTCTCGAGTCCGCCCACATGATCGACGTTCCAGAAGGCACCGTCCTGGGCTCCGACCAGTTGCCACACATGCTTGCTGAAGTAATCAGAGACCGTCGTACCGGCGACCTTCTTGATGATGAATCCCAGCATCTGGGTATCGACGCTTCGGTACTCGGATCTTGTCCCTGGATCCCAACTCATCTTCCGGTTGTGTTCCAGGAAGAAATTCAGATCTGTTGTCGCGTACATCTGCGCAATCGCAACTCCCCAACCGGAGGGTCCGGTCGGGTAGTTGTCGCTGACACCGACGCCACCCTTCATGTCCAACAGATCCTTGATTGTTACCTTGTCGAAACTCCCACCCGTCTTGAATTGGGGGAAGTACTTCACGAAGGTGTCCGACTCCTTGATCTTCCCCTCGGCAATGAGTTGGCCGATCATGATTGATGTCAGGGTTTTGGCCATCGAGTAAGACGGAAGTTTTGTGCTTGCCGTGGTGGATTTGTTATACCACTCGTACGTGATGACACCGTCACGTAGAACCAAGAACGCATTGGTCGATGTCTTGGACAGGAATTCGCTAAAGGGAATCTGGGTTCCGCCCCAGTTCACGGTGGCAGGCATGTTTCCTCTGCGCGAGGTCCAAGGCACAGCGGATGCAGCCGGCTCGACTACATGGAAGGGCATTAACATAGGTGTCTTCGACGCAGGAGCTAGGCCTAACCGAATAGCCGCAATTGGCTCGGGATAGTGAATCACTCGTGTGGCGCTAAAGAGAAGTATGTAAACTGCGAATAGACCGACGAGAAGATTTCTAATGAGGCGAAACAGGGTGCGCATCGCTAAATAGTAGAACCTCCTAGCCTTGTGCCCTCGCTAACTCGCGAAAGACGTACGGCGTGGATGCGTCGCTACCTTCGCTATATGTGGGTTCGTCGCTGAGTTTCACGATGACGATGCTTTTACTGGGCTGGATGTAGACGTATTGACCATGCAACCCTGCCATCAAGTCGACATCCTCGAATGGGTGCCACATCTGGGCGCCGTATCCCCATCCGTGGATGAGGGTGGATGTCGGAGTTGTGAGGCGGTTGAGCCACGAGGGGGAGATCACGACGGCTCCCGTAGCCTTATTGATTCCCCCGTCTAGAAGCAATTGACCAACTCGGGCGTAGTCGCGCGCCGTCGCGTTGAAGCAGCAGAAGGTTTTCTCAACCCCGCCTTTGTGGTCGACATTCCACGTCGCATTTTGCTCGGCACCGATCGGCTGCCAGACCTTCTTGCTGAAGTAATCTGCCACGCCCGTGCCAGTCACCTTCTTGATAATCAGCCCTAGGAGTTGCGTGTCGATGCTCTTGTACTCGGTGGTGATCCACCGGTCCGCTTTCATCTTCAGGTTGTTCTTTAGGAAGTAAGTGAGGTCCGTGGTCGCGTACATCTGCGATATCGGATTCGCCCACCCGCTCCAACCCGATGGATAGTTATCGGGAAGATCCAGACCAGATTGCATGTCCAGCAATTCTTGGATGGTGATCTTGTCGAAGTCGCCACTTGTTCGGTATTTGGGGAAGTATTTGACGAAGGTGTCGTTCTCCTTCAATATGCCTTCGTCGATCAGTTTCCCGATCATGATCGCGGTCAGGGATTTGGCCACTGAATACGAAGGAAGCAAGGTATTGCGAAGTGCCGGGCGTTTGTACCATTCGTAGGCAATCGCACCATTTCTCACGATGAGAAATGCATTGGTTTTGGTCCGCGTCAGGAATTCAGTGACAGAGACATCTTGACCGTTCCAATTCACAGTTTTCGGTAACGTCCTCACGTTCATCTGCCAGGGGATTGATTTGCCGGCTCCAGTCACTATGTGAGAAGGCATGAGCGAGGGCGTCTGTGATGCCGATGCAAGGGCCAAGCGCACCGCTTTCACGGGTTCGGGGAAATGAATGACTCGGGTCGCGCTAAAGAGAAGCAGGTAGAGGCCTAGTAGAACAATCAGGATGTTGCGTGTTACCCGAAATAAGGTGCGCACCTCTAAATCGTAAGCCCCGATAGGCTTATCCCATGGACGCCAAGGAACTCATCGAGCAATTAGCAGACCGTGCCCGCTTGGCAGCCCGCACACTTTCACGATCATCGGGTCTTGAGCGAGAGGCAGCACTTCTCGCGATCTCAGATGAAATTGAAAATCGGATTCCTGAGATCTTGGCTGCGAACAAAGAGGACATGGATCGCGGCCTGGCCGAGGGAATGTCTTCCCAACTCCTCGACCGACTTCTGCTGACCCACGAGCGAGTACTCGGAATTGCCAAAGGTGCCCGCGAAGTGGCCAACCTTCCAGATCCTCTTGGGGTGACGCTGCGCGAATCAACTCTTCCCAATGGACTTCACCTTAAGCAAGTCTCGGTCCCCTTTGGCGTTGTTGGCATGGTTTACGAGGCACGGCCAAATGTCACTGTTGATGCGGCTGTCATTCTTCTAATGTCAGGTAATGCCGCACTTTTGCGCGGATCATCCAGTGCTGCGTCGAGCAACGAGGTTCTTGTCAAAGTAATGCGCGATGCGCTTGCAAGGACCGCTATCTCTCCTGACGTCATTCAAATGGTCCCCTCGTACGACCGTGAAACCGTCCACGCGCTCCTTCATGCTCGCGGCACAGTCGATCTCGTCATTCCTCGTGGGAGTGCAGCGCTGATCCGCATGGTCGTCGATGATTCCACGGTGCCGACGATCGAAACTGGCGCTGGCGTTTGCCATGTCTACGTTGACGAATTTGCTGATCTTGAAAAGGCCATTCCCATTGTTATAAATTCCAAAACCCATCGCCCAAGTGTTTGCAATGCTGCCGAGACCTTGTTGGTCCATAGTTCCATTGCAGAGAAGTTCTTGCCGATGGCACTGAAATCCCTTTCTGATGCAGGAGTGATTCTTCACTGTGATGAGGCGGCATTGAAGATTGCACATGCGGCGGGAGTCGACTCTTCTCTGGCGACCGAAGAGAATTGGGGCACTGAATACGGTGCCCTTGAAATGAACGTTGGCGTGGTGTCATCCGTTGTCGCCGCCAGTGATCACATCGCTAAATACGGCACCAATCACACCGAAGCGATCGTCACCGAGAATCAAGCGGCCGCTGAGAAATTCATTGCCCTGTCAGACTGTGCAGCCGTCATGGTGAATACATCAACACGTTTTACAGACGGAGAACAAATGGGCTTTGGAGCGGAGATTGGAATTTCAAATCAGAAATTGCATGCTAGGGGTCCGATGGGCCTGGAAGCGATGACAACAACTACGTGGATTGTGACGGGTCAGGGGCAGATTCGAACTTAGAGACCTACAGAGCGAGCGCAGCTTTCAATCCGTTTCCCACCGCCGACATTGCGGATGGACTTAACGCGCCAAGATCGCGCTGGATTTCATCTTCATACAGTTCCACGATGTCATCGCAGACTGCGCGCCCAACGAACACTTCACCTTTTCCAATTTCAACAATACTAGGGATGCCGGGCTTCGGAGAAGTTGTCAGTCGAACGGCAAGAACTTGCGGTAGTTGAGAGTTCCGCTGATTGTTGGACACTACAACGAAGTACTTCTCGTTCTTGATATTGGAGAGTTTGGCGGCGTAAACCCTTCCTCGGAGAAGCGGCCACGGGGTATTCATTCTTCGTCGGCCCATGTCGGACGGCGACGTCGTGCATCTCTCCGCTTTTGTTGAGTGCTGGAGAGGGTAATCCCTGAGGCGATTTGGGCATAGCCCTCAAGCTCGGCTGTCTTCTTGACCGCAGCCATGCCCGCTTCAAATATCGCATGCAAGAGGGCGGACGAACTTATTTCTTGATCAACGATCTTTGTTCCACTTAATTTTTCTAGGGCGGATTGATAACTCGAGGACTCAAGAAGAATGGAAAGATCACTTTCATTCGTTTCAGTTAAGGGAAGTGAGGTTCGCCGTTGAACCGGGGATTTGATCCTTGATGCCATGCCTCACATAGTGCCACACTAAATTACTAACTTCAAGTCTCCCTCCGAGGTGTCGTTAATTCGCCGTTGCGGACGTGGGTAAATAGACTTCCCTGCATGAGTACCCTTTCTCGCAGCGAAGTGGCCAATTTGGCTCGTTTGGCCAGAATTGAGATGACGGATTCGGAGTTAGACCACCTAGCCACCGAGATGGACGTGATTCTCAATGCCGTGGCGCGCGTCCAAGAGGTCGCCACTGCCGAGATCAAGCCAACGTCCCACCCGGTGCCGATCAGC
>CAYXIS010000109.1:0-770 GCA_964465545.1 uncultured Bifidobacterium sp.
CAATTTAAAGGAGAGTTCCCATGCCTAGTGGTCGCGTGAAATGGTTTAGCCTGGAAAAAGGCTTCGGTTTTATCGCCTCCGATGAAGGCGAGGATGTGTATTTGGCAGCGACCTCCCTGCCTGAGGGCGTGACCACGGTGAAGCCGGGCACCAAGTTGGAGTTCGGTGTTGCTGACGGCCGTCGTGGTCCTCAGGCGCTTTCAGTTCGCATCATTGATGCGCCGCCGTCATTGGCCGCTCAATCTCACGTCAATAGCGATGATCTTGCAGCGATGATTGAAGACACAATCAAGATCTTGGACAAGGTGGGAAATGGCCTTCGCCATGGCCGACACCCATCCGCCGCCGAGGCCGAGCGAGTGGGAAAAGTCCTCCGAGGTATTGCTTCGCAACTGGAAGCCTAGATACCGTTTCTTCGCGCCCGTCTGATTGTGTAATAGATACCCACAATTCCAAGAGCCGATCCAGAGATGCACGTCCAGATTATTTTTGACTGCGCATCTGCGAGTATGGCGATTACGACTGCGACCACCCACGCACATGTGAAGAGAGATAGCTGGACGACAACAGATCTCACATTTTGAGCCATGGCCAGATAGTAGTCCCCCGCATGCACCCATGAAGTGACGATAGGGTGGCAATAGGAGGTCGATCGGTGCACATCGAATCAACTGGCAATTGGCGCGCTTTTCGACATCGCAATTTTCGGATACTTTTCGCGGCAAACGCAATCTCCAATATCGGAACGTGGGCCCAGCGCATTGCTCAAG
>CAYXIS010000109.1:780-5039 GCA_964465545.1 uncultured Bifidobacterium sp.
TCCTTTTCCAGAGCCCCACCATGAAGGCTTAGGAAAAGGACCGGAGTGAATTGAAGCGCATTGCTCAAGACTGGTTGGTCCTGCAGTTGACACATAGTGGGACATATTTGGGATTGGTGACAGCGCTTCAATTCACTCCGGTCCTTTTCCTAAGCCTTCATGGTGGGGCTCTGGCCGACCGTTTTGATAAGCAGAAAGTATTGATCGCCACCAATCTCGCCGGAGGATTGTCGGCTGGAATTCTTGGCGTGCTCGTGACAACTCACCATGTTCGACTCTGGCACGTATTTCTTCTTGCTTTTTTGCTCGGGGTTGCAAACGCTGTTGATGCGCCCGTGCGTCAGAGTTTCGTTGCCGAAGTCGTCGGGCATAGCGATTTGGGCAACGCCGTGAGCCTGAATTCGGCGAATTTCAATGCGGGCCGACTCATTGGACCAGGTATTTCAGGTGCTTTGATTGCTGCGTTCGGAACCGGTCCGTCTTTCCTGCTCAATGGCGGCTCCTACGTGCTCGTGATCTTCTCATTGATGAGCTTGCGCAAGAGCGAGTTCTTCTTGCAAGCTCGAAGCAGCGGCGCTGCAAATGTCCGCGAAGGTCTTCGATACGTGAAGGCTCGACCAGATCTCTACGTAGTCATGATCGTCATATTCTTCATGGCCACTTTCGGTTTGAATTTTCAGATTTTCAACGCGCTCGCAGCGACAAAGGTGTTCCATCGCGGCGCGATGTCTTTTGGCCTGCTCGGTACTTTTGTCGCCATCGGCTCTTTTAGCGGGGCGATCATCTCCGCAAGGCTTGAACGCTTTCGACGGACGATGTTTGTGGTCTATGGCGCCACCACATTTGGTGCTTCGATTCTCATCCTTGCATTCATGCCGACGTATATGGCCTATGCGATATGGCTCCCAGTGTGTGGCTTTACGGCGCTCACTACTTTGATCAGCGCGAACTCGCTGATGCAGGTTAATTCTGATCCAGTTGTTCGCGGGAGAGTCATGGGGATTTATCTTCTAGTCTTTCTCGGGGGAGCCCCACTTGGCTCGCCTCTTATCGGTTGGACTGCTGAGAAGATTGGCGTCCGTTCCACATTGGCTGCATGCGGAGCAATCACAATTCTGGCGGCTCTGTTCGCTTTTCAGCGTTTTCGAGACAAGGTGGAAGTGCCGATCGACTTCTCCGTTGACGTTGTCCTACCGCCCCCATATGACAATAAGAGCTAGCACGCCAAATAGGGCCACCAAGGTAATCAGCCGTCTAGTTCTGTAATTCATCCGTCAGCCCGCCGTGCTCAATGTGTCATCCGTTGTTTGCGCAGAACGTATCGCGACGATCGTTGCGAATGCAATGACGATCAATACGGGGACCATCAGGTATGCGCGAGAAATTCCTAGATGGTCGCCCAAGACACCGAGTATGAATGGCGCAGCTGCAATTGCGATTCCGGATCCCAAGGAACTTCGCCCAATTGCAAGATCTGGTCGGCCTTGGCTGAACCCGATCAACCGTTGAGCACCAAGGGCGAATTGCATAGAGATGCCAATGCCCGCAGCAAGAAGGGCAGCTAAGGAAATCCAGAGAGTGTGGGAGATCCACAGTGCGGTGAATCCCAGAAACTGGGTGAGGATCACCGCCTTCAGCTGGCTATCCACGTGCGCCCGCCGCAAGACGAGAGGGCCAAACCATCTTCCAAGCCCCATTCCACTTCCAAGGGCCACGATGCAGATTGTTGACAGAGCTGCACTGGATCCCACTCGATTTCGAAGAAGAGCAGCTGCCCAGAAAGTGGTAGCAAATTCACTTGAAATGCAGGCAACAAATCCAATCCACGAGATCCAGAATTTGCGATTGAGGCTTCCTTTCTGTGGTCCAGCTTCATCGGGAACATGCTCGACAGCAATGAAGGATCGTGTGATGAGATACAGGAAGGTGCTGAAGGGAATAGCGAGCAAGAGTCCAAGGCGCCAATCCAAAGACATAGCGGCGATTCCACCAACCGTGAGGGTTCCCATCACGTAGCCCAGGGATGAAATTCCACTGGCTTGCGAAACGGCAGCTGATGGGCGCATTGGATAGTGGTGTGACAATTGCGTCACCATTGCAACGACAACGATGGAGGTTCCAAAGCCAGTAATCAGAGTTGCCGTAAGGGTGAGTTGGATTGGCGGGGAGAAGACGAACATCAATATGCCGAAGCAGAAGATCGCCAGACCAAGCCACGATGTCGTCGCTCTTCCGAAGCGGTGGGTCAATTTGGGAGAGAACAGGCCAGCCAAAATGGAGGCAATTCCCATAGCCGTTCCGTGCAAGCCCGCAACCGTTAACGACGTATGCTGCTGAGCCCGAAGGAGTGGCTGCGCAGGACCGAAGCCGCCAAGATAGAAATTGACGATTGCGACTTGCAGCGCAATTGCCCAGAAGACACGATCACGTTTAAGCCTCATGCCTTCAATCCATTATTTCAGTGACTACAGAGCGTTGACGACAAAGTCGATCGATGCGGTGAGTGCATCGATATCACTTGGCTCGATTGCAGGGAACATGCCGATGCGCAACTGGTTCTTGCCAAGTTTGCGGTAAGGCTCTGTGTCCACGATTCCGTTTGCACGAAGAATTGCTGCAACCCTTGTCGCATCGATGGAATCATCGAAGTTGATGGTGCCAACGACGTTTGACCTCATGGAAGGGTCTGTGACGAAAGGCGTGGTGTAGGCAGTCTTCTCGGCCCATGAATACAGGCGCGAAGCAGAATCTGCACTTCGTCCAGCGGAGAACTTCATGCCGCCATTTGTATTTATCCAATCGATCTGTTCTGCCAGCAGAATCAGAGTCGCGAGTGCTGGTGTGTTGTACGTCTGGTCGAGTCGGCTATTTTCAATGGCAGTCGTGAGATCAAAGAAGGCGGGGATCCATCGGTTGGTGCCCTTGATCTTCTCCACCCTCGCAATGGCTGCAGGACTCATGATCGCAAGCCACATTCCGCCGTCCGAGGCGAAGGATTTCTGAGGTGCAAAGTAATAGGTATCGAATTCTTTAGCATCGACTGCCAAACCGCCTGCGGCACTTGTTGCATCTACGAGTACGAGCGCGCCTTCGCTGCCGGCAGGACGACGAATAGGCATAGAAACCCCTGTGCTCGTCTCATTCTGCGTGAGGGCGTAGACATCAATCGCGTCCTCTGCCTTGGCCAGGGGATGTGTGCCAGGTTCGGAACTGATGATTGATGGCACATCCAGGAAGGGTGCTTCCTTGGCAGCTGTGGCGAACTTTGAGGAGAACTCTCCAAATACCAGGTGCTGTGAGCGTGATTCAATCAGTCCAAAAGTGGCGATATCCCAGAATGCGGTTGATCCGCCGTTGCCGAGGACGACTTCGTAACCTTCGGGAAGTTCAAATAGAGATGAGAGTCCCTCTCGAATGCGGCGGACAACGTTCTTCACGGGCTTTTGGCGATGCGATGTGCCAAGGATGGAGGAGCCGCTAGCGGCGAGGGCGGCGAGCGCCTCTGGTCGTATCTTGGAGGGGCCGCAACCAAAACGACCGTCGGATGGCTTGAGATTTTCGGGGATTTTAATATCAGTCACGGGCCAAAGCCTATGGGTAGTAGCGGTTAATCTCCCATTCGGCTGAGCCACGCTCATCCACCGGGTGGTTGCGTTCGTATCGGATTCGATCGTGCAAGCGAGACAAACGGCCTTGCCAGAATTCGATAGAGATCGGGAAGACTCGGTATCCGCCCCACTCGGCAGGAGTGGGGACTGAAGTTCCTTCGGGCCACTTCTCAGCGGCGGCTTTCCAACGCGCCTCCAAAATATCTCGTGATTCGAGGCGGTCTGATTGCCTGCTCGCCCACGCGCCGATTTGATTGACCCACGGCCGTTGCGCGAAGTAAACCTCTGACTCTTGGCGCGACACCTTTTCGGCAATTCCATTTATTGAGACCTGCCTCTCCATGGCATACCAAGGAAAGAGCAGGCAGACGTGCGGTTGCGAGTGGATCGCTCTTCCTTTTCGCGATGTATAGGACGTGAAGAAGGTGAAGCCGTGTTGCGAGACGTCCTTGAGCAGCACCGTGCGAGAAGAGATCTCCCCGACGTGGTCGACGGTCGATAAAACCATCGCATTTGCCTCGACGACGACTGGATTCGTGTGCGCTTCATGAAGCCACTGGTTGAACGCTTCGAACGGGTCGGCCGGCAAACCATCCAGTGGGATTTCACTGTAGGTGCGCCTCATCGCCGCGATATCTGCTCGGGATAACT
>CAYXIS010000110.1:0-4987 GCA_964465545.1 uncultured Bifidobacterium sp.
GTGGTGGGGGCAAGCGCGCCGGATTGCTCGTCCGTGATGCTGCACCACTCGAGCACCAAGGGCGGCATGGCGAGCATGGACATGGTCGAGGCCGTTCCCGTGCCGCCGGGACAAACGCTGCGCTTCGCACCGGGCGCCTACCATCTGATGTGCATGGACCCGACCGGTGCGTTGCTTGCCCGCAAGGGGGTCGAACCGGTGACATTGCGGTTCGCCGACGGGCAACCGCACGCGAACGAACAAGCCCGGCGATAACAGCCGTTCGGAATTGTCGAACACCCCGCGGACGCGAAGCGTACCGGTGCCGGAGTCGATGCGGTTTTCTTCGAAGTCGAGCTTACCCTGGTGGGTAAACCCGTCCTCGTCGGCCAATTGCATGTAGATCGTCAAGTTTTCGTCTTGGGCCGCGGACTTGTTCCCCTTGCTCGACTTGCTGGCTTTGCGGGCTGGCGTGGTCACATGCGGTTTCTCTTGGTCTCGCCGCCGTAACCGCAGCATGGTTCGCTCATCGATGTCGAAGTAGACACCGTTCATCTGGGCGGTCGCCTCCTCAGTGAACTCTTTCAACATCTCGATCAGCACATCAGAGCCTTGTACAACATACTTCGAATCGCGATCCAAGAATTCGGCCACTTCTTCCAGAGATTTGGCCCCTGGTTTGATCTGCTCGGCCACTTCCCACATGCGCCTATTAATTCGGGTGAGGTCGTTCAAACCCCAGTCGTACGTGTTTCGCAAATCAAGATCAGCGCCTGTGAAATGTTTTGCCCACACCGAATACCTTGCTGCACCTAGACCATCATCTTCAACAGCATCTGGAAGATAACTTGTCCGTAGCCATTCGCCCATTTCACCAGCGGATACATCGGCCGAAGAGGCCGCGGCATGAAGTTCCGGATACTTGCTTTCAGGATCAATTCTTTTTGCGATTCCGGAGTATGCACCTTGTGAAAAAGCTTTCAACTGGTCTGCAACCCCGCTGACTTGGCGCTTTGGCACCCGCTTCCCCATCTTGGCAAGATCGATCAGAGAGGACTTCCAGGAATCATGGGCTCCCTTGACCGCGCTGAATCTTGCCGCGAAGTTTGCGAAATCTTCTGCGCTTTCATGAGGCTTCACCTCAAAAACCTGTCGGATGTTGATGGCGGGTGACGCAATCCCGGCGCAGACAAGTTGCGCTTCATATGAGTCATAAAGCGCCAATTCGGAACTCAAGCGTTCCTGCATTACAGCCGCCGCGATCCGATCGTCCTCATTCTGTGGTGGCATATTCGCCAGTTTCCGCAAAGTCTCCCGGATGATCTCTGGTTTCTTCTTCGAGCCCTCCAGCGAGAAATCATCCAGTTGATCGTCGTAGCCAGGGATGCCAAGAAATGTCGCGGAAATAGGACTGAGTTTGGTCGCCTCGGTTATGTATTCATCGCTAAGTCGGAAGATTGGTGTGGGGTTCTCAGATGTCATTGAGTATGTTTAACAGCGTTGCTATTCGCTGTCTACCTTGAAATGCGGATTAACAATCAATCCGAATCGATCCCCGGTAGGCGATACGAGGTGAGTAATCATGATCCCCTCACCGACATCCTCAATTCCAGAGACCACAGTGCACCCGTGCGCCTCCGCTTGAGCTAGCCCCTCAGTGATCGAATCCACCCCGATATAGGTCACATGCCCTAAAGACACATCTGCTCCCGGGTTGAGTCCAATTTCATAACCACCAACGAGAAATCCCACGTAAAAAGGCTGGTCAAAGTATGGGGCGAACCCGAGAAAGTCCTCCCACTATTTCTTTGATGCATCTATATCAGTGGTCGGGTAAATGAGTGTTCGTAATCCCAGGAATTTCATTTTGGAAGTGTATGAGGGCATCTTTGTCACTTCAATAAGGGAGGAATATTCAGTTTGGTCGGCCGACAGTTCAATGAAAACGGTTGACTACGGCGGCTATCGCAGAAATAACAAGGATGGCCAATGACGTTCCGACCCAACCCACGGTGAACCAGCGTCCAAATTTCAACCTCTTAGAAATCAAACCGACTGCGAGAAATGCGCCCGTAGTCCCAAGACCCCATCCCGGCCGAAAGTGATTAAGCGCCGCAAGTCCATAAAGAGCAATAACCGCTCCTAGAAAAGCCATGTAAATCGGGGTAAGTATCGAGTCGAGGAAGAACGCCCCAAGAGTGGGACGAAAAATTGTCCCATCTGAACTGTCATCTAAGTCTCTCAAAAGAACATGACGATCAATCGCCCTCCAGATCGTTTCAATCTCTCGTTTGGTCAGTAGCTTCTCGTCAAGCGACTTAAGCCAACCAGCCAACTGCGGTCCACTAATCACCGTGACACCCTCCCGTTCAAATGAAGCCTTACCATCTGGCAAATA
Organism: uncultured Bifidobacterium sp.; assembly: GCA_964465545.1. GTDB lineage: Bacteria > Actinomycetota > Actinomycetes > Nanopelagicales > Nanopelagicaceae > QYPT01. Next base: position 2,378 of record CAYXIS010000110.1, read on the forward strand.
GTTCCCCGACCACAGAACGCAGATGGCGCGCACCTTCACCCCTTTGAGGACGTCTTTAAATTCTTCCTCTACATCTCTTTGATTTCGAAGTACTTGTCGAATGGCACCATTTACGCGCTCTGACATGCCTTTGATATATGATTCTGCCATTGGCCACGGATCTCGACTCCACTTTGATTCAACGACTATAAATCCTGCTGGTCCAACTGCGACATGGTCAACATCCCAATTCGTCGATTGATCAGAGATATTGAGCCCGTTAATGATCACCCAGCCACGTCTTCGGTATCTTCGGAAAGCATCAGCCGTAGAGGTTTCGCCGTCGATTGCCATAAAGTCCTTCGCTATTCCGCTCATGACAACGCTCGTGGCAAAGACTGCCCATGGACCCGATACTCCGAGTGCACCGATCAGCACCCAGACAATTCGGCCATGCACAAATGGAAGCAAGAGCAAACCAATCGCAAGTGGAAAGATTCCCAAAAATAGGAAAGGTCCCTGCTTATCCTTGAGGAACGGCTTAATCTGCTTCCAAGCAAGCTCTCTTGAATACCGACCAGCGCGTTCCCGGCTCGACAATCGTCGGATACGAATTCTTGAATCAATTCTTGCTATAAGGCTGCTGGGCATTCCAGCAGGCTAACAGGATGCGCGATTCATGACTGTCACCTAGATAGGGGATCAGTCATCATAAATCCTCCGGACCTTCATGGTCGGAGCCATCGTGAGCGAGTTCTTCGATGGCCTGATAGGCGTTACTTTTAGTTCCATTTTCGTACTCCTGGCTAAGCAAATCATGACCAATATGGTGGTAGTGCGCATATCAACTCGCTTCAATTTCAGTATTCCTCGCCGCACTGATCTGCGAATCTTAATCCAGTCGAGACGCTGAGCTTCGAATAACGACTCGAAAAAGGTTATTCGAGCACTGCTTTTCGCAATTCATCAGGACGAGCCGGAACGGTATTTGCCCCGCGCCGGACATAAAATACAGCCGTTTTGCCCCCGTCCATTCGACCGTACGGTCGCTGTGAACCTGGCGCAACCCTCAGAACCATAAGACGTTTGCCCTCATACTCAAAGGATCGAGCATCTGCAATGGGACTCGGATTAACAAAATCTCTCGACATTTGCGTGAGCCTGTCGCGCTCTTTGGATTCATCAACAGATCCAAGGCCGACAATCGTGACCTCATCCTTATCTATACCAAAGACGATTTCTCCCCCGTCGCCGTTGGCAAATGCGGCCACGGTTCTCATCAATTTCAATTCCGAATCCAAGCCTCGAGGCAATTCTTGCTTGTACTCCAACTTAGGGCCCTCGCCTTGAGTAACCAAACGAGTAATCTCGCTCTCCACATCATCGATGACTTCGTATTCCACACCTACTCGACCATCTGCCGAATGAGGATACTGAAACCCTAATACTCGGTAATCTAAACAATCATATCCGCTTGTCAGAAAAATACGGGCATCGTCGTCAAGTTCCTTCTTGCGAGGAAATCGCACTTTGCCACTTGATCCGATTTTCTTTTCCTTACAATTAGAACTATTGATTAGCTGAACAGTTATGTCATCGAGTACCTTACCCTTGACGTGCACATCAATTGATTGGACACCCACTTTGACTTTGTGAATCCAAGCGTGGTCCTGAACAATCTGCAGTAATCCGAAATCGTTTGGCAATAATGCACTCCCGCCTCCGAATCCACCGGAATAGAATGCATCCAATGCCTCTTGCACACTTATGAAAGTCGGACAACCATCTGCTGCCAAATATCTTTCGGACAACCATGAGGAATCACTAGTGGCATCCAACGAAACTTCCCAATCTATTGTCGGCCACGGAATGGTTTCAAAGATACGCTTTGCCGAACTTGGCCGCCATGATCCATAAGTGTTGTCTCGAAGTTTTGGAAGCATGGCCGATATTTCAGCGAAATTTACTTGAACCGCCTCCCGAAGTGCATCTTCAAAAATCTCCCGCAATCTAAACCCACCTATTTCACTGGTTATGAAAGCAACTTTTTTGTAGATCCATTTTCTGTCTAGCCATTGACTTTCGACGTCGCCCACTAGAATTTCCATGCGTCTTATTGTCCATTTATCACCATCGAGGCTCAAAGCAAGGCGTAAAAACGCCCTCTTACGATCAAATTGGTCCAGTATCTCGGAAAGAAGAGAGTTCCCATGTTCCATGCTGATTCAAGTCCTTTCATGAGATGACCCACGCAAAGCCACTGCCTCTGACGGGATTCATGAATAATGCCACTGACTCCCGACAATATTCGACAAGATCATCGCAAATGCCGCAAGCAGGCTGAGAAATACTTCAAGATTGGGTGACCAGTTCCGAGAGGCAATCAAAACAGCCCCTCCGCTCCGTGAGGAATGAAGGGGCCGTAAAGACTCACCGTGAGATTTGTTCTCCTTTAGCGAGGTACTTCGAATTCATCGAGACGGACTGCCTCACCTGAACCTTGCGATTCAAAAGGAGTGAAGTCGTACTCGTCATAGGCTGCGTAAACAGCGGCCTTGGCTTCTTCGGTTGGCTCAACCCGGATGTTGCGGTATCTGGCAAGACCAGTACCGGCTGGGATGAGCTTGCCGA
>CAYXIS010000111.1:0-4952 GCA_964465545.1 uncultured Bifidobacterium sp.
TGACGTTTACCGATACCTCTAAGGGGATTGCCGTGCTGAGAATTGCCGTTCCAAACAAGGGTTCGCTCGCCGATGCTGCCGTAGAAGTTTTGCGCGAAGCCGGATATCGCCAGCGCACCAACTCTCGCGATCTGGTACTAGCCGACCCTGACAACGGCGTTGAGTTCTATTATCTACGTCCACGTGACATCGCCATCTACGTTGGATCGGGGGAACTTGAGGCGGGAATCACCGGCCGAGACCTTCTTATTGATTCTGCTGCACCTGCGCAGGAAGTACTCGAGTTAGGTTTTGGCGGTTCTACTTTCCGTTTTGCCGGTGGGGTTGGGCGTGAGTGGTCGCTGGCAGATATCAACGGCAAGCGCGTGGCCACCTCATACCCGGGACTCGTAGGAAACTACCTAACTGAAGCAGGAATCAAAGCCACTGTGGTTCGTCTTGATGGCGCCGTTGAAAGTAGTGTCCGTCTTGGGGTGGCAGACGTCATTGCCGACGTCGTAGAAACAGGAGCCTCCTTAAGGCAAGCGGGGCTTGCAACTTTTGGCGAACCAATATTGACCAGTGAGGCAGTCCTTATTCAACGCAAGGATGCGGTCCTTGCTCCTGGTCTTGAGATTCTCATCCGTCGACTTCAAGGAGTCATTATTGCTAGACGCTATGTTCTTCTGGATTACGACGTCCCAAGAGACGCGGTTGAAAGAGCGTGCGCGATAACACCTGGTCTCGAGTCGCCTACGATCTCACCTCTTCAGAAACAGGATTGGGTGGCAGTGAGGGCGATGGTTCCTAAGAAAGAGACAAATCAGGTTATGGATGCCTTGTGGGCCTTGGGGGCAAGAGGAATTCTCGTGACCGACATTCACGCCTGCCGGCTCTGATCATCCTCAACATCTTCGCGGGCAATACCCATGAGATAGAGAATGCTGTCCAAATAAGGTTGATTGACCGCGCTATCGGCGACTGCTCGGACCGCAGGTTTGGCGTTAAAAGCGATTCCGAGTCCAGCAGCGGTGATCATGTCTAGGTCATTTGCGCCGTCACCGATTGCGATGGTTTGGTCCATGTCGACTCCGGCCAGATCTGCAAATTCCCTCAATGCCACGGCTTTTCCACGGCGATCGATCACCGTGCCCGTCGTCTTGCCCGTCAACAGGCCATTCGCGACCTCAAGGCTGTTAGCCCGGTAATGCTCGATTCCCAGATCCTTGAGGAGAGGTTCAATGACTTCGATGAATCCCCCTGTCACTACGGCGACGGTGTGCCCGAGGCGTTGAAGGGTGCGGATGAGAGTACGGGCACCAGGGGTCAATGAGATCTCACTTTGTACCTCGTGGATGACGCTGGCCGGTAGCCCCTTGAGCAAGGCAACCCGTGCCGTGAGAGATTGTGCGAAGTCCAACTCACCGCGCATGGCGGCCTGCGTGATCTCACGAACTTGAGTTTCCACCCCAGCTTTGGCCGCTAGGAGTTCGATGACCTCCTGTTGAATCAGGGTTGAATCCACGTCCATCAGGATCAGTTTCTTGGCCCATCGCATCAGTCCGCCACGCTGAACGGCAATATCGACTCCTTGGTCGGCTGAAACCGTTGCCAATGCTGCCTGGATTTCTTGCTGAGAAGAGCCGGATACAACGAATTCGAAGGCTGAAATCGGATATGAGGCAGTCCGGTAGATCCGTTCAATATTGGCGCCTTGCTCGGCAATTTCCCCTGCGATCGCAGCGATGGCTGAAGGCTTCAGCGGGTTGCCTAGGGCCGTTACGTGGAGAAGCCCGGATTTGGCCGCAATCGAATCGGGGTTCGAATGCGAAAAGGAGACGGCAATATCGACATCAAGGCTGGCTGCACATTCAGAAAGGTCAGCCTCGACGGCTTGGGCATGCTTAGGGTTTAGCGAGACCAGAACGGTGAGTATCAGCCGATCTCGTATGACAATCTGTTCGATATCCACAATAGTCACCGCAAATGGTGAGAGAGCACTGAAAAGGGCCTGCGTGATGCCAGGTGAATCCTGGCCCGAGAGCAGGATTAGCCCCGTGTAGGGGTGTGAAGTGGGTTCGTGTGTGACGGACATGGAGTGAGGTTATCGCGTCTGCGGAGTACGACGTGCCAAGGAGGCGCTATCTTTCTATCTCTATGAATTCACGAACCATTCTCGCTCTTTCCGATGCCAGCGTCCGCAAAGGCGAGCGAGTCATCCTGGGTCCGGTCAACTTCTCGGTCACAGAAGGGGAGCGCTGGGTGATCCTGGGCCCTAACGGGGCTGGAAAATCCACCCTTATCAAGTTGCTCGCCGCCATGAGTTTTCCTACGACGGGTCGCGTGGAAATTCTTGGGAACGCGATGGGGCGGGTTGACGTTTTTGAATTGCGTCCCCGAATCGGGTTTTGCAGTTCGGTGATGGCAGAGAGTATTCCTGAAGATGAACTCGTTCGAGATGTCGTGCTCACAGCGGCCTATGCGATTCTCGGACGCTGGAACGAGGATTACGATCTTTGGGACGAGTCACGGGCGATCGCGCTCTTGACCACATTCGGAGTGCGTAATCTCGGCGATCGTGAGTTTGGAACTTTAAGTGAAGGCGAACGCAAACGGGTGCAAATCTGCCGGGCTTTGATGGCCGATCCAGAAGTCCTACTGCTGGATGAACCCGCCGCAGGACTCGACCTCGGCGGCAGGGAAGACTTGTTAAGCAGATTTGCTCATTTCTCACGCGATCCGGGCGCGCCAGCGACGATCTTGGTAACCCACCACATTGAGGAGATCCCCGAGGGAACCACCCATGCTCTCCTTATGAAGGATGGCCTCATCGCTGTATCGGGACCAATTGATGAGGTAATTACTTCTGAACACATAAGCGCGGTATTCGGCCTTCCCATCGCCGTTGCAAAGGAAGGCTCACGATTCTTCGCTAAAGCACTATGAGGATTCTTGAAGGTGTTCATCCAGAGTGGATAACTGCACTGGAGAATGTCCTTGGTGAAATCAAGAAGATAGAAGAATCACTTGAAGGGTGCGCGTTCAACCCGGCGCCTGAGAATATTTTCAAAGCTCTTCGCAAGTCCATTTCCCAGACGTCCGTCGTGATATTCGGGCAAGATCCATATCCAAACCCACAGCATGCGATGGGATTAGCCTTCTCTGTTCCGAGGGAAGTCCACCCAATACCCAAAACATTAGTAAATATTTTTCGCGAGCTTCACGACGACATTGGATGCGCTATTCCATCATCAGGGGATTTGACTGGATGGGCGGACCAAGGTGTTGCTCTGGTAAATCGAATACTTACGACGCCTCAAAGTCAGAGTGCGGGACACGCAAAACTCAATTGGCAAGTCATCACCAATGAGATAGCAAGAGTACTTGGAGAACGAGAAACCATTGCAGTTCTTTGGGGAAGGTATGCGCAAGAACTCACCCCATATTTCGCAAGGGAATTGGTCATCTCGTCTGCGCATCCGAGCCCGCTGTCGGCGTATCGAGGGTTCTTCGGATCACAACCTTTTAGTAAGACCAACCAATTGCTCGCGAGCAGGGCAAGACGAGCAATTGATTGGTCCCTAAGTTAGGTTGACCTCAACCGATCCAAACGTTGATCAGTGCTGTGAAGAAATAAATAACGAACAACACTGATACGAGTAGGAGTAGCGGATGGATCTCTCTGTGCCGTTTTTGAATGAAGCGGATGACTACGTGGGCGATGAAGCCCGCTCCGATACCGACTGAGATGCTGTAGGTGAATGGCATCAAGATGATCGTGAGGAATGCTGGAATCGCAATGCCCAGATCTTCCCAGTCCACTTGCTTTATCTGCGTCATCATGAGGAACCCGACTATCACCAGTGCGGGCGTTGCTGCCTCATAAGGGATTATCGCGACGAGTGGTGCTAGGAATGTGGCGAAGAGAAAGCAGATTCCTGTAACAACGGAGGCCAGGCCAGTTCGTGCACCTTCTCCGACACCGGAGGCAGACTCGATGTAGGAGGTGTTTGAGGAGATGCTGCTAGCACCACCGGCAACCGCTGCCAAGGAGTCGACGAAGAGGATTTGCTCGGTTTTTGGAATGTAGCCCCGCGAATCCACCAATCCGGCCTCGGTTGCGATTGCCGTGACGGTGCCTACGGTGTCAAAGAAGTCAGACAATAGAAGTGTGAATATCAACAGAATGGCAGATATCGCTGAGATCCTGCTGAACGAGCCAAGCAAACTGAAGTGTCCGAGCAATCCGAAATCTGGCTTATCAACGATCTTGGAAGGCACGGTAGGAATGTTCAATCCCCAACCTTTTGGATTGAATTCCGTCGGCGAGATGAAGCTCGGACCGATCTTGAATGCTTTCTCGATGAGTACCGCTGCCAGAGTGCCTAGGGCGATGCCAATCAAAAGCGCGCCCTTGATCTTCTTAACCATCAGGCCGATCATCAGGAAGAGTCCGAATGCGAAAACGACTATCGGCCACCCCACGAGAGTTCCATTGTCGCCAAGTGTCACGGGGACGGGTCCAGTGCCAGTCCGACGAACAAAGCCAGAGTCAACTAGGCCAATCAATGCGATAAATAGGCCTATACCTACAGAGATGGCGATCTTGAGTTGCTGAGGTACTGCGCGGAAGACCGCTGTTCTAAACCCCGTGAGAACGAGAATGGTGATGATCAAGCCTTCTATCACGACCAAGCCCATGGCGTCTGCCCAAGACATTTTTGTCGCGATGCCGACAGCAACAAAAGTGTTCAACCCCAGACCGGTTGCAAGAGCAATGGGGAAGTTGCCTACTAGACCCATGAGGATGGTGATAACGCCGGCAACAAGTGCTGTGGCTGCCGCGATCATTGCAAGATTGGGATGCGAGCCGTCACCACCTAGATATTTCCCGTCACCGTCTTTGGTCAACCCAATAATCAGAGGATTCAGGGCGACGATGTAGGCCATCGTGAAAAAGGTGACGACACCAC
>CAYXIS010000112.1:0-4875 GCA_964465545.1 uncultured Bifidobacterium sp.
TTCGTCGCGAAACTCTTGCTGATCTTCTCAGCCTTGATGTGTGAAAGACTGAGCCCATGAGCGCGCAATTGCCCACGATCAGGATTGGCATTCTGGGATGCGGTGTAGTCGGCTCGCAGGTCGCATCACAACTCCTCCGCCACCAGAAAGAGTTGTCCACCCGCTCGGGCGCGGATCTTCTGTTGACCAAAATCGCTGTTCGAGATGACAAGCTCGAACGCGAAGGAATCGATCCATCACTCTTCACTACCGATGCCAAGTCCGTTGTCACAGATCCTGAGATAGACCTCATCGTTGAGGTCATGGGCGGAATCGAGCCGGCACGAGAACTCATTCTTCTTGCAATTGAAAACGGGAAGTCCGTTGTCACTGCAAACAAAGCACTATTGGCAACTCATGGCGCCGATCTGTACAGCGCAGCCGATTCTCGAGGGGTTGATCTCTACTACGAAGCGGCAGTTGCCGGCGCGATCCCAATCCTTAGGCCTCTTCGTGAATCCCTAGTCGGCGATCACGTCACTCGCATTATGGGCATTGTGAATGGAACGACCAATTACATCTTGACGAAAATGGATGAAGATGGATTGGCTTTTGAAGAGGCCCTTGAAGGCGCCCAGAATCTTGGGTACGCCGAAGCCGATCCAACTGCAGATATTGAAGGTTATGACGCGGCTGCCAAGGCAGCGATCCTTGCCGGCCTTGCATTCCACACGCGGGTGACATCGGCAGACGTGTTTCGAGAGGGAATCTCCGGGATCACAGCGGCAGACGTTGCAGTTGCGCAATCCATGAACCACGTGATCAAGTTGCTTGCCATTGCAGAACTCACGCCGAGTGATGAGATCTCCGTGCGTGTGCACCCAGCTCTGTTGCCAAGGACCCATCCGCTGGCTTCGGTGCGAAATGCGTACAACGCAGTTTTCGTCGAAGCAGAAGCCGCGGGCGAGTTGATGTTCTATGGTCGCGGGGCAGGTGGAGCACCGACTGCGAGTGCGGTTCTAGGCGATGTCGTCGCGGTTGCCCGGCACCTCACCAGCGGGGCACTTGGCCCACGAGAGAGCGATTACGCAGACCGTGCCATTGCACCGATTGATGTGATCAAAACGCAATATCTCATCCGCCTTGACGTCGCAGACAAGCCGGGCGTCCTGGCCGCTGTTGCCCAGGCATTTGCCACAGAAAACGTCTCTATCCAGACCGTTCGCCAAACCGGGCGCGGCATGGATGCTGAATTGATTGTTGTGACCCATGGTGCAAGCGAGCACGCACTTGCACTTACTGTGAAGCGACTTTCGCTGATGGATACAGTCCGCACCGTCGAAAGCGTTATTCGAGTCGAAGGAGTTGTTAAACAATGACCAAGTCCGGCGTTCATCAATGGCGTGGAGTAATTGAGGAATACCGCGATCGACTTCCTGTTGATTCGACAACACCAATTATCACTTTGCGTGAAGGCGGCACCCCGCTCATTCATGCCACGCACTTGTCGAAGATTCTGAATAACGATGTCTGGCTGAAATTTGAAGGCGCAAATCCAACTGGTTCTTTCAAGGACCGCGGTATGACAATGGCGATTTCCAAAGCTGCCCAAGATGGTGCAAAGGCCGTGATCTGTGCCTCCACCGGAAATACCAGCGCAAGTGCTGCGGCTTACGCTGCAAAGGCGGGAATGACTCCTGCGGTTCTCGTGCCTGCTGGCAAAATTGCGATGGGCAAGATGGCGCAAGCCATAATTCACGGTTCAACTCTTTTGCAGGTCGATGGAAATTTTGATGACTGTCTCAACCTTGCTCGCGAACTGTCCGAGAATTATCCAGTCGCGCTCGTTAACTCAGTCAACCCATTTCGGATCGAAGGGCAGAAGACGGCCAGTTTCGAGGTAATAGATTTTCTTGGGGATGCACCGGATATTCACGCGCTGCCAGTTGGCAATGCCGGAAACATCACGGCGTACTGGAAGGGCTACAACGAGTATCGCGCGGACGGCATGAGCACCCAGTTGCCGGCTATGTGGGGTTTTCAAGCTGAGGGCTCAGCACCGATCGTCCGCGGAGCAATCGTCACCGACCCCGAGACCATCGCTACGGCTATTCGTATTGGCAATCCCGCGTCATGGAAGCAGGCCGTTGCGGCTCGCGACGAATCTGGTGGGCTTATCGATTCGGTGACCGATGAAGAGATCCTTAGCGCTTACAGGCTTGTTGCCTCCAAGGAAGGGGTCTTCGTCGAGCCCTCGAGCGCAGCGGGTCTAGCTGGCTTGATCAAGTATGAGCGCCTCGGGCGCCTTGCTCACGGAAAGAGGATTGTCATCACCGTGACGGGCCATGGATTAAAGGATGTTCAGTGGGCCCTTGAAGGCGCGGCCGATCCTGTCGTAATTCCTGCCATCGCATCGCGTGCTGCCGAAGCATTGGGTTTAAGTTAGAACCATGGCAAAGCCAACCTTCAGGGCAAATCCGATTCAGGTACAAGTTCCCGCAACGAGCGCGAATATCGGCCCAGGTTTTGACGCGTTTGGTTTGGCCCTTGGCCTGCATGATCGATACGTCGCTCAGATCATGGACGATCCGGGTTTGGATATTGATGTCACAGGAGAGGGCGCGGAGAGCGTTCGCCGTGATGAGAAGAACCTCGTTGTTAAGGCGATGTTTGAAGGGTTTCACTTCATGGGCGGCAAGCCGCGTGGACTTGCGCTTCGGGCGCTCAACGTCATTCCTCATGGCAAAGGTTTGGGATCCTCGGCGAGCGCAATTGTTGGGGGTCTTGTTCTTGCCAGAGCACTCGTTCTATCTGGTGAAGAGCGGATGAATGATGAAGCGTTGTTGACCATCGCCTCACGAATTGAAGGCCATCCTGACAACGTTGCTGCCGCATTGTGCGGTGGGGCAACTATCGCGTGGCAAGAAGTTCGGCATGGTCAACTAGTTGCTCGTTGTGTAGGAATATCGGTTGATGCACGGATAAAGGCGTTGGCCTTTATTCCCTCGAACTCTGTTGCAACCACAAAAGCGCGCAAACTATTGCCCGAAACGGTTCCGCACTCCGATGCTGTTGCCAACTCCATGCACTCGGCTCTCTTGGTGCAGGCGCTGACAAGTCGGCCAGATCTGCTCTTTATCGCCACCGAGGATTTCCTACATCAGAAATATCGCCAAGAGGCGATGCCGAAATCCTTTGCACTAGTTAATAAGTTACGGGCCGCCGGCGTCGCTGCTTTCATTTCTGGGGCGGGGCCTTCGGTTTTGGTATTGCATACAGGTGATCCAAGTGAAGTCGCTGAGTTGCAACGGGCCGCGGGGGAATCATTCTCGTTGCAGGCGCTAGAGATATCGGCCAACGGTGCAGGAGTGGTCTCGACCTGATTCAGACGTCATTTTGCGGGGTTTGGCAGATTTGGTGGCTAGGTGATATGGTTTCGGCATCTGATCCGCCTTATGGCGTGTGACCTTCAGAGAATCTAGAAAAATAATCACGGGTGTATTCCCATAACTGAAATGAAGCTCAATGACTGAAAAAGGCACCGTACGCTCGAGCAGCCCTGAACTCTCCTCCATGCTCCTTCCGCAACTTCAAGAAGTTGCCAATCAATTAGGAGTCGAAGGCGCCGGCAAACTGAAGAAAGCCGCACTCGTGCAGGCAATTAGTGATTTACAGGCAGCAAACCGCGAGGCTGCGAAGCTAGAGCGCGAAGCGCGCCGGGCAGAACGCAATGCCGCCCGCAACAAGAAGAAGGAAGCCGCTGAGGAAGCCGAGCCAGCCACTGAGGATCGCGGATCCGACGCTGGCTCAGAGCGCAATTTTGATAGCGATCGTGACTCAAGTTCAAGGCGTGGTCGTGACCGTGGTCGTGACCGTGGTCGCGGCGACCGTGACCGTGGTCGCGGCGACCGTGGTCCACGTGAAGAACGCGAGCCAGTCTTGTCCGAGGACGATGTTCTGGTTCCTGTTGGGGGCCTCGTCGACATCATGGAGAGCTACGCGTTCATCAGAACCGCCGGATATCTTCCAGGTCCAAACGATGTATATGTCTCCCTGCAGCAAGTCCGAAAATATGGACTTCGCAAGGGCGATGTCGTAACTGGTGCAGTTCGACAGCCGCACGAGGGAGAGCGTCGCGAGAAGTTCAACGCATTGATGCGTCTGGACACCATCAACGGCATGCAGCCAGAAGAGGCACGCAACCGAGTGGAATTCTCCAAGCTCGTGCCACTCTATCCTCAGGAGCGTCTGCGCCTTGAGACCCTGCCGAACATTCTTACAACTCGTGTCATCGATCTGATCTCGCCGATCGGAAAGGGTCAGCGCGGTCTTATTGTCTCCCCGCCAAAGGCTGGTAAGACAATGGTTTTGCAGGCCATCGCAAATGCAATCACGACAAACAATCCTGAATGTCACTTGATGGTCGTGCTAGTGGATGAGCGCCCAGAAGAAGTCACCGATATGCAGCGTTCGGTGAAAGGCGAGGTAATCGCCTCGACATTCGACCGCCCTGCCGATGACCACACCACTGTTGCCGAACTTGCCATCGAGCGGGCAAAGCGTCTCGTGGAACTTGGTCACGACGTAGTTGTGCTTCTTGACTCGATTACTCGTCTAGGACGCGCATATAACATCGCAGCCCCTGCAAGTGGCCGAATTCTCTCAGGCGGCGTCGACTCTGCGGCCCTTTATCCTCCGAAGAAGTTCTTCGGTGCGGCCCGAAACATTGAAGACGGCGGCTCGCTGACAATCTTGGCAACTGCTCTCGTTGAAACCGGCTCACGAATGGACGAAGTCATCTTCGAAGAGTTCAAGGGAACTGGAAACATGGAACTCAAGCTTGATCGACGTATGGCCGACAAGAGAATCTTCCCAGCCGTTGATGTTGACGCCTCA
>CAYXIS010000113.1:0-4802 GCA_964465545.1 uncultured Bifidobacterium sp.
ATTTCTCATTGAAATCCAGACCGTACCCGACAACGAAATCGGTTGGAATTTCAAAGCCAACGTACTTAACCTTAACGTCGACCTTTGCAGCATCGGGTTTGCGTAAGATCGCAAGAACCTCGACGCTCTTCGCGCCACGTGATTCGAGGTTCGCCTTCAACCACGAAAGCGTGAGACCTGAGTCAACGATGTCCTCGACAATTAGCACTTCACGCCCAGTGATGTCTCTATCGAGGTCTTTTAGAATTCGGACAACACCGCTCGACTTTGTGCCAGAACCGTAAGAAGAGATGGCCATCCAGTCCATATCGACATGGCGCTGCAAGGCTCGCGATAGATCAGCCATCGCCATGATTGCGCCTTTGAGAACGCCAACCATCAGCAAATCACGATCGCGGTAATCGGCGTCAATCCGCATGGCGAGTTCTTTCACTTTAGCCTTGAGCTGCTCTTCAGTGACAATCACCTTTTCAATGTCGCCACTAACCTCTGATAGATCCACGGTTCCTCGCTGCTTCTAATTAGTCGGGGGTAAGAGCGAAAGTCTGCCCGATATTCGCCTAGCCTTCACACCGCCAGGCAAGCTCACTTCCCCTTGACCATGCCACGAGGTGATCAAAGACTCAACCGCGGCCACGTGATCTGCAGTGACCGAGCCCGCAGGAGCGCCGCAGGCGTAAATCCCGGCTCGGATGAGGCGGGTCCGGACCGCACGGGGGAGCTCAGCCAGGGAGGAGACTTCCATGGACTCTGGGCTCCGCTCTGAGAATTCTCGGGATGCCCACCCATCCAAGGCGTCTGCATCATCTCTGAGCAGAGCCGCACTACGGGCCAGTGCCGCAGCCACCCCTGGGCCGATGGATCGCTCGAGAGCCGGAAGGGCATCAAGGCGAACCCTGACTCGAAGATATTGCCGGTCTTGATTGTGGGGGTCATCCCAAGGCACCAACTTTGCCTCAAAGCAAGCAGCGAGCGTGGCCTCCCGAGTGATACCTAAGAGCGGTCGTACGTACTTGCCCATGATGGGCGCCATCCCCGAGAGGGACCTTGTCCCAGAACCACGCGCAAGACCAAGAAGCACGGTCTCGGCCTGATCATCACGGGTATGACCCAGAAAAATTTTCACCGCGCGCAGCTTGTTCGCTGCCTCTTCCAGAGCCTGATATCGCACACGTCGAGCGGAGGCTTCCATTCCGTCTGTTCTGTCCACAGTTACCTGCATTATCTCTGTGGGAACACCCATGGATGCGAGTTGTCTTTCAACGCTCCGTGCTTGAAGCCCAGAGTTAGCCTGCAATTGATGATCAATGGTGACACCAATTACCCGGAGTGCGGTCTTCTCTGCCTCCTTTGCCAGTGCATAAGCAAGCGCCAATGAATCTGCTCCCCCTGAACAGGCGACGATAACTACATCACCAGGAAGGCAATCAACGAGTTGGGCACGCACTGCAGCACGAATTTCCACCATCGCGCTGCTGGCGGAACGTGACATACCGATAAGACTAGACCCTGCCCCCGAATGGCATCATGCCCTTAACGCTATATATGTTCGAATATAGAAGCCCGGTTCTTGTGGAGTTGGCCTCCCACATCATTCCATCGCCTGCATAAATTCCCATGTGATGGATGCTGCCTACCGTGCCATTGTAGGAGTAGAAAAGCAGGTCACCTGGAAGAAGAGCATTCAATTTCACGTGCATCGTCGCAACAGAATAAAGCGCAGCGTTAAGTCGGCTCCAGTATGGCCACCCGAGGCCGGCAGATTTGTATGCCGCATAAACCAGACCTGAGCAATCGAAGGAGTTCGGACCTTGTGCGCCCCACACATAGGGCTTACGAGCAAGAACTTGCGTCTTCGCGTAGGCGACTGCGGCCGTCCGCTGAGCCTGCGTAGAAATAAACGACGCCCGGCCTTTGAACCCTCGGTCATCCCAGATACTTTTCTGTCCAGGAGTTTGCGAGGCCTTCTTCGCGTTTGCCTCCTCCAAGAGTGCTAACTGACGCTGTTGCTCAAGGGTTATTCGAACTTTCTTAGCACTTGCAAGTTCGCGCATCAATTCATCTTGAACCTTCTGCAATTTTTCAACTTCGGCCTGCTGAGCAGCCTTCGCATCGTCGGCTGCCTTCTTGGCAGATGCGACCTCATTCGTCGCCGCTTGTTGTGCTGCCTTTGCGGCGTCGGCTTCTCGCTTTGCAGATGCCGCTACAACTTGAGCAGCCTTGTAACGATCCAGGGCCGTCGAATTATGTGCACCGATCGTACTTAGGGTGGAAAGTCGATCAACCAAGTCCTGCGGCCCATTTGAACTGAGCAACGGCTCGATATCAGTTAGACCGCCACCCATGATGTACGCGTTGGTTGCGAGTTTGCCGATAGTCCTATGAGCCGAACTCACCGCAGCGGCAGTGACCTGTGCGTGCAACGCAGCGGCCTGAGAAATTTTTATCGCGATAGCGAGTTTTTGCTGGGCTCGCACGTACCGCGCCCGCGCGGCATCTGCCTCCGCAGTCAATTGGCGAAGAGTCTGATTTGCTTTGGCCAGTCGTGCGGCTGCAGCGTTTGCAGCGGCGCGCTTGGCATCCTCAGCTTTTTTTGCCGCCTGTATCTGAGCCAGAGTCGGCTTGGGCGATTTCGCATATGCGGGAGTGGTCCCGGCTATGAAACCGATCGCCAGCACGCATGCAAGTACCCGATTTCGAAGCACAATCCACCTCCCGAACAGGAGATACTAAAGGCTCAACCTGAGAATTAGACTTTCGTAGGTGGCGTGTCTTTAATTAGTTACATCTCTGCGTCGAAAAAGCACGCTAGCCACGAACACTCCGATGGCTAGGTACCCCGATAAGACAAGTAAGGCGTGTGAGTAAGAGGCATTGAAATCCCCGCCCGCCGCAATCGTGTTTATGAGTTGTCCCGGCATCCACTTGCCCGAATGCTTCACTGTTGCGGCAATAATGTTTTCAACGACAAGCAACCATGCAACGCCGATGGAAATGGCGCTAATCGGAGAACGAAAAAATAGTCCAAGAATCATGCCAATAGTGCCGTAGGCAATTACCGATACCAAGACATTCACAAAAGTATGCAGAACCCCGATACGTGCATCCGATGTCGACCATGCAGTGGTCACGACCTTGGCCCTGCCGGAGAGAGCAAATGCCAACGTAATGCTCACGATGGCCGAGAGGATGACCGAGATCACTGCGAACAGACACATCGCTAGAAATTTGCCAAGCAGCAGAGTTAGTCGGCGAGGCTGACGCACCAAGAGATTGCGCAGAGTGCCATGGGTGTATTCCTGCGCAGTTTGGGATGCGAAGATGCAAAGGGCGACAAGTCCTAATAGTCCGGCTGAACTGCTAAAACCTATTGATAGCCCTTGTGGGAGTTCAAGGCTGGCACGAGTAATCACTTGCCCTTCACGTGCATTTCCTTGCGCAGAATCGATGAGCAAGAAGAGTAGGGAGGTCACCAGCGCGCTTGCTCCCATAATCGCGACCATAGTGCCTATGAACAAAGAAGGACGGCGCAATTTTCGCCACTCGGCAAAGAAAACGCGGATCATTCGCCCGTTCCTGTCATCTCAAAGAAAGTCTCTTCCAAACTCGGTAGCACAGGCGAAAGAAGTGCCAACACGATTCCAGATTCGAATGCCAACTGATTGAGAGTGGGAGCCCATTCTCGTGGTCCCAGAATATGTGCGACTCCCCCGATGATTGATCCTTCATGCCCTGCATCATGGGCAATCTGCAATAACCGTCGAAGATCATCGGGGTTTTCACTTCTTGCCAGAATTGTCGGTTGTTGTTGCAGCAAGAGGTCTTGGGTCTTGCCCGCAAAGATGACCTCGCCCTCGCGAAGCATGACAAGTGAGTCGCTGATCGCTTCGATCTCAGCGAGCAAGTGCGATGAGACAAAGACTGTGGTTCCTTCGTTTGCCAAAGAACGCAACAGGTCGCGGATCTCCTGAATCCCTGCAGGATCCAATCCATTGGTTGGCTCATCAAGTATCAGCAGTTGCGGATTTGGCAGCAGTGCCGCCGCAATTCCCAACCGCTGCTTCATGCCAAGTGAATAAGTCTTGTATTTGGATTTCGCCCGCTCTCCAAGACCGACGCGATCGAGTAGGCCCTGTATTTGCTCCACGGAGTGCCCACCCAGTGTCGCAAGGACTCGCAGGTTCTCGGCGCCGCTCAAGGCCGGGTAGAAGGCGGGGCCCTCGATCATCGCGCCGACTCGATCCAAGTACTTGGCTGGGTCATTTATGGGTTGGCCGAGAACGGTTCCGCTACCAGCAGTTGGCGAGATCAACCCCAAGAGCATCCGCATCGTGGTTGTCTTGCCCGATCCGTTCGGGCCGACAAAACCGCAGACGGTTCCCATCGGTGCATCAAAATTCGCATGAGAGACCGCGGCTCGCTCTCCATAATGTTTGGTGAGGTCGGTTACGGAGATGGCCAGATCCGACGCGGCGGCAGGAAGCATGTCAGAAACCCTACACTTCAACCATGAGCAAACGCCCTTGGGGTTACCAGCCATTGCCCGAACGACCAGATCCACAGTGGACGCTTCATCCAGAAACCCATGCAGTCCGAGCTGGCCTGGCTCGCTCCGGATTCGGTGAAACGGCCGAAGCTCTCTATTTAACTAGCGGCTTCACATACGCAAGCGCCGAGGAAGCCGTCGACTCGTTCACCGACGAGACAGATCACTATGTTTATGGTCGTTTTGCCAATCCGACCATCTCAATGTTCGAACAGCCCCTGGCAGCCATCGATGGTGCGGAGTTCTGCGTTGCCAC
>CAYXIS010000114.1:0-3140 GCA_964465545.1 uncultured Bifidobacterium sp.
TACTCGGAAGAAACCGCAAAACTTTTGAACTCCCTTCCTGACTGGTTTGAAGGCTCAATCGCCCGAAGTTTCGCTCGGTTCCTTCCTGAACAGAGCACGCTCTTCGTCTCCTCGTCGCGACCCATCAGGGACCTGGAGGGTTTTGCAGCACCTCGTGGCGATATCGAAACTTTCGCTAACAGAGGGCTTGCCGGAATCGACGGCAATATTTCTACAGCACTGGGGGTGGCCTCACAGCGTTCCGCGACTGTTGCAATTCTGGGCGATCTTTCTTTTCTTCATGATCTGACCGGGTTAATCGGAGCCGGTGACATTAATCTTCGGATATTTGTCATCAACAATGATGGGGGTGGAATCTTCTCCACTCTTCCGCAGCACAACGCGGTTGGGTTTGAGAAGATCTTTGGAACCCCGCACGGACTTGATCTTGCCCTTATCGCCGCATCCATGGGGATTAGGGCCAAAACAATTACCAGTATTGATGAATTGCAGATGGAAATGCTTGAGCCCGTAATTGGCTTATCTGTAGTTATTCTGCCTGTACCCACCCGACAGGAAAACGCTGATTTTCTTGTGGAGCTCTACCAAAGTATCGAGACTATCTAACTGCTTTTAGGGTAGGTCTTGGTGATTCTCCCTAAGAATAGCCCGCGCTATCAACATCGGGTAGTAACCTCACGACCATGATTCTCGAGTCTAACCGGACGTGTTATCGGCCTGCCGATCATGCCGAGTTCTTTATCGGTTGGCCAGCAAAACCATCTTATGAATTAGTTACGAAGCATTTTGAAGTTTCGCGTCCTCTCTTTCTTCTCAATGAAGATTCGGAGGTGGTGGGATTCATTTCCGTTTTGACAGATCAAGCGCTTTACGCATTTATTGCCCTTCTGGAGGTCCGCGAATCTGAGCAAGGAAGAGGCTATGGAAAGGTCTTGGTCGCGGAGATGCTCAAGTCTTTGAAGGATATTTATGCCATTGATTTGGTTTGTGACGTCGATTTGGACAACTTCTACGAACCCTTCGGATTTACGAAATGGAACGCAATGATCCAGCGTAACCCAAGCGCAATTCACTAATTGACATGTTCCACTCTTGGATGGAGCATCCCGCCGATTCTAGTTTCCCGATGAGGATGTGATCATGATCGCCGGACCTCCAGAAGACAACATTCTCGTTCCCAATTCCGTGATGCAATATGCAGCTGGAAGACCAGTAAATGTCGTGTGGTTGAACGAACTTGGCGGTCTCACTTTAAGAGTTGGAGATGCCGATAGATTCGTATTCCTTAAATGGGCACCCAAGAAAAGCCGGCTTAATCTCAATGCTGAGAGAATCAGATTGACATGGGCGCTTTCATTTATTTCTGTTCCAAAGGTCATCGACTTTGGTGAAGATGGCGAAGGGTCGTGGTTGGTCACGGAAGGATTGGACGCAGAGAATGCGGTTAGTGACAAGTGGAAGCGAGACCCAGAAGTGGCCGTGACCGCAATCGGGCGTGGTCTTCGTGCAATGCACAACGCACTTCCAGTTGATGCGTGTCCCTTCGTCTGGTCGACGGAGGATCGAATCTCAAGAGCAAGGGCAAGAGTCATCCGTAGCGAAACTCTTCCAGCAAAATGGCACGAAGAGTTCCGCCATCTCAGTAGCGAAGCAGCATTAGCCGAGTTGGATTCGCCGCCTTCCATAGATCAACTTGTTGTATGCCATGGAGATGCTTGTGCTCCGAACACACTCATTAACAAGAGCGGGCATTGGGTTGGTCATGTAGACCTCGGGAGGCTAGGAATAGCCGACCGATGGGCAGATATTGCAATAGTTGCATGGAGCACGCAATGGAATTACGGGCCTGGCTGGGAGAATCTTCTTTATGATTCATATGGCATCGCGCCGGAGCCAGAGAAGATTCGCTTCTATCGATTACTGTGGGATCTCGATGAATAAATCCAGATTGGACTGACAGGTCATGAAGTACGAACCTTACCAACGTGCTTTCCTCCAAGGCGTTATTGACATCTGCCTTGAACAAGGTTGGCAGTCCTATAGTTCGGATATTGAACGCACTCATCGTGCCCTAACTGCGCAAGGTGTTACAACGGTGGTGGCTGTGGATGAAGGAATCGTTTGTGGTTTCGCGCAAGTACAAAGCGATGGCGAAATTCAGGCGCATCTCTCCGTGTTGGCTGTTAAAGGAAGTTATCGTCGACGGGGAGTGGGTAGTGAGCTAATCGCGCAGAGTTTTCGAGATTCTGGTGGAATACGGCTTGATCTTGTGACAGACGATGCCCAAGGATTTTACGAGTCTATGAATCATTCGTTGAAATCTGGATTTCGCATATATCCATAGATTTAGAATCGTCCATCACCAGAAAAACTCCACCCTGATCAGGTAGAGCCTTTCTGGTGATGTGCCTCTGACGGGACTTGAACCCGTATCTCCGCCTTAGTTGGAGACGCGCTCTATCCGTTCCGCTACAGAGGCACGTCGTGAAATTTAGAAGATATTCCGCAAGTGATTTATGGTTTTACAGGAGCATGTGGGGAACTCGTCATGATCCAATAAAGTTACAGAGAGTCGCTAACTGAATTTCGAAAAGTGAATCCGGAGATTCTGATCTGTGCTACAGTTTTAAGACTTAGTTGGAGACGCAATAAGTTCTGCTTGTTGGGTTACTACCTAAAACCTCGAGACAATACCTCGAGGTTTTAGTGTTTCTATATCTAATTCGCATCAGTTATTACCGTATTTGGGAAAAATATTGTGGTGCCACCGTAGCTTTGCCCTGTTACGAATTAATCTTGATGAGCGCGTTTAACATCGGTGCAAATTTCGCCTGGCTCTCTGCGAGTTCGCGTTGTGGGTTTGAGCCCGCGACAATTCCACATCCAGCAAAGAGCTTGATGTGGTGGTCTTCAATTTGACCACATCGCAACGCGATCCCGAGTTCGCCGTCTCCCCGTGCATCTATCCAGCCGACGGGTCCTGCATATCGACCACGAGACATTCCTTCCAAATCCGAAATCACCTTCGCAGCCTTTTCAGTTTGCGTTCCGCAGGAGGCGGCCAAAGGGAGACGTTTTTACAGAAAGGTGTAAGGGTCAACGGTTGGGGGGGGTTGTTATAAACGCCCCGGGTGCCACGG
>CAYXIS010000114.1:3150-4703 GCA_964465545.1 uncultured Bifidobacterium sp.
AAATCCGAAACCACTTTCGCAGCTTTTTCAGTTGGCGTTCCGCAGACGGCGGCAGATGGATGAAGTTTTTCAAGAATGGTGAAGGTGTCAACGTGAGTGGGGACTTCTGAAATCGCTCCGGTGACATCGGTGGCAAGATGCATGACATTGGCTAGGTGGAGAACGAAGGGCGAATCTGGCACGTTGGTGGAGGAGCAGAAGGGTGCAAGAGATTCAGCAACGGAGCGAACTGCGTACATGTGTTCTTCAAGATCCTTTGAAGAACGCGCTAAAGAAGCGGCAAGCGCCAAATCTTTCTCGTCGTCACCTGTTTTACTGATTGTTCCGGCGAGAACTCGCGAGGTGACCATCGCGCGATTTAGTCGAAGGAGCAGTTCAGGGGTCGCTCCGACAAGGCCGGCAACGGAAAAACACCACGTCGAGGGATACTCCGCAGCCAAATTGCGCAAAACAGCGCGTGAATCAATGGCTTGCGTCGCCGTGCCGTTGAGATCCCGTGCGAGAACTACTTTGTCGATCGTCCTCGACTGGATTGCATGGATTGCAACGGCTACGCGTTCCTCCCACTGGTCAGAAGTCAAAGATCCGTTACGCCACGAATACTCCTGCACCTCAATCTTCTCGACACTTTCTAAAAGGTGGGGTTGCGGCATGTCGCCAAACCATGTGATCCACGATTCATCTGAGCGTTGCCCAACAATTACTTGCGGAATGATAAGCACCGATTCTTCCTCCGGCGAAAAGGAGAAGGAGGCGAAGAGGATCGGTCCCGTTCCATTGATGTGCACCGAATCAGTGACCGCTAGTTTTTTAAGTTCCTCGTGCCACCAAAGACGTGCGTCACGGAATCTATTTAGGCCCTTGACTGTGGTGGAGGCATGCACGCCCCAACCGACCAAGCCGTCGCCGCCGCGCACCCATGAAAGAGGTTGCGAATCGGGAAGTAACTCCAAAAGTGGGAGATGCTCGCCAAGGCGTGCGGTTGTGACTGAAGTCAGCTGGGGCACGATGAACGATTTATCGCTGAACGAAGCGCCACACGAGGGGAAGTGATGTTCCCGCGATCGCGATCTTTAGAGCTTCGCCGATGATGAAGGGTGTGAACCCGGCGGCGATTGTGGCTTGCAGGTTCATATGGGTGACGTGCTGGAGCCAGATGAGACCAAGTGAAAAAATGATCACGTCTCCGAGCAACATTGCAGGAAGGGCTGAACGAACCTTCTGATCCCACTTGCGACCGGCCAGGGCGCCAACGACGAGGGAGGCCACGAGCATTCCGGCGAGATAGCCACCGGTTGCCCCGGTGAGATGGGCGATGCCTGAGCCGCCCTTGGCAAAAACGGGAACTCCCGCAATTCCAAGGAGTAGATAGGTGATCAAAGTTGAGAGTCCGAGAGTGGACCCATACCCGGCTCCGATGAGGAGAACTCCGAGGGTCTGTCCTGTAACTGGAACGGGTGAGCCCGGGACTGGAAGAGCGATCTGGGCAAGAAGGGCGATAAAGGCGGTTCCTGACGCTACAAAGAGTGCCTTATTAAGAGTTGTCGAGCGGG
>CAYXIS010000115.1:0-4686 GCA_964465545.1 uncultured Bifidobacterium sp.
CACTAGGAATAGCAATCTACGCATCAAATACAGACGCACACGACGCCAAGATTCACTTTGGTGATCTGATGATTTCGGAAATCAAGCCAGTCATTGAATTGAATAGCAATGACGTGCTTCTTCTTCACAATGAATATACGTGGCAGCGAGAAATCCGCAGAGTGATTTCCAAGTCAGTAGATGGAGATATGGTCAAATTGACGACTAGTGATGGAATCGATGAGACTTCCACTGATTCATACACGGTCAAACACTCAACCAGAATTCACAAAGTCACACGCGTCGTCCCCATGTTTGGCTACTGGCTAATGATCCTCACCTCAGTCTCTACAAAGATACTCGTGGGCCTTGCGGTGATTGTCATGAACCTCACCTTTCAAATCCGAAGAGCCCGAAGACTCCGAAACGGCTTTTAGGCTGTTGGCGCTAGATCGCTAGGAGAATCTGGCGCAAGTGATTTGGGAGATCCGGCGAAGGTGAACTTCGCCTCTGCGCCTTCGCCCTCAACATCGACGAGCACGATCTCGCCGGCCTTTAACTCGCCAAAGAGAATCTTTTCGGACAGGCTGTCCTCGATTTCCCTTTGGATGGTTCGGCGCAGCGGTCGGGCACCAAGCAACGGGTCGTAGCCGCGCAACGCAAGAAGATCCTTGGCCGCAGTCGTCAATTCGATTGCCATGTCCTTGGCCTTCAGGCGTTCGTCAAGGTTGGTGATCATCAGATCAACTATTTGAACGATTTCAGGCTTAGTCAACTGATGGAAGACGATGATGTCGTCGATTCGGTTGAGGAATTCAGGACGGAAGTGGGACTTAAGTTCGTCACCGACCTTGGCCTTCATTCGCTCGTAATTGCTCAACTCATCTTCAACGTTGGCGAAACCAAGACCTGCGCCCTTGGAGATATCGCGGGTCCCGAGGTTGGTCGTCATGATGATGACGGTGTTCTTGAAATCGACAACGCGACCTTGCGAGTCTGTCAGGCGACCGTCTTCAAGAACTTGAAGAAGCGAGTTGAAGATATCTGGGTGCGCCTTCTCGATCTCGTCAAAGAGCACAACTGAGAATGGCTTGCGACGAACTTTCTCGGTCAACTGGCCACCCTCGTCGTATCCGACATATCCCGGAGGTGCACCGAAGAGTCGAGATGCGGTGTGACGCTCGGAGTACT
Organism: uncultured Bifidobacterium sp.; assembly: GCA_964465545.1. Lineage (GTDB taxonomy): Bacteria > Actinomycetota > Actinomycetes > Nanopelagicales > Nanopelagicaceae > QYPT01. Next base: position 1,171 of record CAYXIS010000115.1, read on the forward strand.
CGGACATGTCGAGTTGGATCAATGCATCCGCTGTGCCGAATAGGAAGTTGGCAAGGGTGCGCGAAAGTTCCGTCTTGCCGACACCTGAGGGGCCTGCGAATATGAAGGATCCACCAGGGCGCTTCGGATCTTTCAAACCCGCACGGGTTCGGCGGATCGCCTGCGAAAGTGCTTTGATCGCCTGGTCTTGTCCGATAACACGGCGGTGAAGCTCATCCTCCATGTGAAGGAGACGTGAGGTCTCCTCCTCGGTCAACTTAAATACCGGAATTCCAGTAGCGGTTGAGAGGACTTCAGCGATGAGTTCTTCGTCGACCTCAGTGACCATGTCGAGATCTCCGGCCTTCCAGGTCTTCTCGCGCTCGTGCTTCTCATTCATCAACTGCTTCTCGTTGTCGCGCAGAGATGCAGCCTTTTCAAAGTCCTGGCTGTCGATTGCCGATTCCTTCTCACGGCGAACAGTTGCGATCTTCTCGTCGAACTCGCGAAGCTCAGGAGGTGCGGTCATGCGGCGGATGCGCAAGCGCGAGCCTGCTTCATCGATCAGATCGATGGCCTTATCCGGCAAGAATCGGTCCGACACATATCGATCAGCCAGAGTTGCTGCCGAAACAAGGGCAGCATCTGAGATGGAGACACGGTGGTGAGACTCATAGCGGTCGCGAAGTCCCTTGAGAATTGCGATCGTATGCTCCAGTGTCGGTTCGGCAACCTGAATTGGCTGGAAACGACGTTCGAGTGCTGCGTCCTTCTCGAGATGCTTGCGATACTCGTCAAGTGTTGTAGCACCGATTGTCTGGAGTTCTCCGCGAGCGAGCATCGGCTTCAAGATGCTTGCCGCATCAATTGCGCCCTCTGCTGCTCCTGCGCCAACCAGAGTGTGAATTTCGTCGATGAACAAAATGATGTCGCCGCGCGTGCGGATCTCTTTCAAGACTTTCTTCAGGCGCTCTTCAAAATCTCCGCGGTAGCGACTACCTGCGACAAGTGCGCCGAGGTCGAGGGAGTAGAGCTGTTTGTCCTTCAAAGTCTCTGGAACATCGCCACGAATGATTGCTTGCGCGAGGCCCTCAACGACTGCCGTCTTGCCGACACCGGGTTCGCCGATAAGGACTGGGTTGTTCTTAGTACGACGAGAAAGAACCTGCATCACGCGCTCAATTTCTTTCTCACGGCCTATGACAGGATCAAGTTTTCCTTCACGGGCAGCCTGTGTCAGGTTGCGTCCGAACTGATCGAGAATCAGAGAAGTCGAAGGAGTTCCCTCGGCTGGACCGCCAGTAGTCACTGGCTCCTTGCCCTGGTAGCCAGAGAGAAGTTGGATGACTTGCTGGCGCACTCGTGAGAGATCTGCGCCCAACTTCATCAAGACTTGGGCTGCAACCCCTTCGCCTTCACGGATAAGTCCAAGCAATATATGTTCGGTGCCGATGTAGTTGTGGCCCAATTGAAGCGCCTCGCGCAGGGAAAGTTCCAGAACCTTCTTCGCACGTGGAGTAAATGGGATGTGGCCACTCGGGGCTTGCTGGCCTTGTCCGATGATCTCTTCAACTTGCGAGCGCACGGCCTCGAGGGAAATACCTAAGGATTCAAGGGCCTTAGCGGCGACACCTTCGCCTTCATGGATGAGGCCAAGGAGAATGTGCTCGGTGCCGATGTAATTGTGATTGAGCATGCGGGCTTCTTCTTGCGCCAGCACGACGACTCGCCTGGCCCTATCCGTAAAACGCTCAAACATCGTGGCTCCCTTTTTGATTTCTTGCTCTTCTAAGCCTAAACCACGTGCGGTTTAGGCGCGAAATGTAACGCCTGACCCATATAACCGCAGGTCTAGGGGGTTTATGCCCAAATCTGACTATAAATACTTCAGCATCCTCGTATTTCCCAGAGTATTGGGCTTGACGCTCTCTAGATCGAGGAATTCGGCAATACCGGTGTCATAGGAATGAAGGAGCTGGGTGTAGACCTCAGGATCCACTGGAGTTCCATGAATTTCCTCAAAACCGTGACGGCCAAAGAAGTCCGTCTCAAAGGTCAGACAGAAAATTCTCTTTACCCCAATTTCCCGGGCACGCTCAATAATCGCTTCGAGAATTCGATGCCCGATCCCCTGTCCTCGATAATTCTCAGCGACTGCAACAGTTCTTACTTCTGCCAGGTCCTCCCAGAGAACATGGAGAGCCCCGCAGCCAATGACCTCGCCCTTGTCGATGGCAACAGTAAATTCTTGGACGCTCTCATAGAGCGTCACCGTCTCCTTGGAGAGTAGTCGGCGTTGCGGGGCGTAGGTATCGATGAGTTTGCGGATGCCCTTGACGTCAGTGGATTTCGCCGAGCGAATCTCTACCATGGCTACTCGATCTCTGGTTTCACAAGCGGGAAGAGAATCGTCTCGCGAATACCAAGACCAGTAAGAGCCATCAGCAATCGATCGACACCCATCCCCATCCCACCCATCGGTGGCATGCCAAATTCCATCGCACGCAAGAAGTCTTCATCCACGCTCATCGCCTCGACATCGCCTTTTGCGCCAAGTCGGGCTTGCTCAACAAGACGCTCGCGTTGAATAACGGGGTCTATGAGCTCTGAATAGCCCGTTGCCAATTCGAAACCGTCAACGTACAGATCCCATTTCTCAACGACCCCTGGAATCGTGCGATGCGCACGTACCAAAGGTGCATTATCCGTTGGAAAGCCCATGACAAATGTTGGCTCGTTGAGTCTGTCTGCTGCAACGTGTTCGAAAATCTCTTCCGCAACTTTGCCCTGGATCCAACTTGGGTCAACCTTGATACCCAATCTCTCTGCGTATTTCTTCAAGTCCTCCATGGACGTCAGAGCAGTGACGGTTTCTCCGATGCCCTCTGAAATAGCGTCGAATAGGGAGATTTCTCTCCAAGTACCACCTAAATCTGATTCGCGTCCGTCGTGGTGAGTTACGACATGGGTGCCGAAAATATCCATCGCCGCATTTTGGACAAGAGACCGAGTCAATTCTGCAACGGTTCTCCAGTCACCATAGGCTTCATAACTTTCAATCATCGCGAATTCCGGCGAGTGGCTTGAATCAGCGCCCTCGTTACGGAAATTGCGATTGATTTCGTATACGCGCTCAATACCGCCGACTACACATCGCTTCAAGAACAACTCTGGCGCGATACGCAGGAAGAGATCCATGTCGTATGCATTGCTGTGCGTCTTGAACGGTCGTGCTGCAGCCCCACCCGGTTGCACCTGCAACATGGGGGTCTCAACTTCTAAGTAGTCGCGCTCATGGTAGGTGTCGCGCAACGAACGCATGACTGCAGGTCGAAGTCGTGCATTGCTTCGGGCCTCAGGGCGCACGATCAGGTCGACGTAACGCATACGAACGCGCGTCTCCTCAGACATGGGCTTGTGTTCGTTTGGCAGCGGGCGCAGTGACTTGGAGGCAAGGGTCCATTCATTAGCAAGAATTGAAAGTTCTCCGCGCTTTGACGTGATGATCTCTCCAGAAACGCTGACAATATCTCCTAG
>CAYXIS010000116.1:0-4545 GCA_964465545.1 uncultured Bifidobacterium sp.
AGAAGGAACTTGAAAACTTCCTCACCCACGGCGCCGAGGCAGTGGAATCACTTATCACCACTGGGCTAGAAAAGACACAGCAGGACTTCAACTCCTAATTGCATGCTCTAGGAGTCTGTAATCACCATCTGATTCTCTAGACGGTTCGACATTCGTAGGCTTACACTCCGCCATGACTTCATCGCGCGCTGATCACAAAATCATTCTCGAAGAATCCGAAATGCCCACCCAGTGGTACAACTTGATTGCGGATCTTCCAACACCGCCGCCACCGCCGCTTCACCCAGGCACTCACGAGCCGATCGGCCCCGAAGCCCTCGCACCGTTGTTCCCGATGGATTTGATCATGCAGGAAGTCACCACTGATCGTTACGTCGATATTCCGCAAGAAGTCCAAGACATTTACAAACTATGGCGTCCATCGCCTCTTTTCCGCGCCCACCGTCTTGAGAAGGCACTTGGCACACCTGCACGCATCTATTACAAGTACGAAGGCGTTAGCCCTGCCGGTTCGCATAAGCCGAACACCGCTGTACCTCAGGCTTACTACAACGCCAAAGCTGGAATTAAGAAACTAACAACCGAGACCGGCGCAGGCCAATGGGGAACAGCTCTAGCATTTGCCGGCGCACTCTTTGGAATCGATGTCGAGGTCTGGCAAGTAGGAGCCTCCTTCGATCAAAAGCCGTATCGCCGCATGATGATGGAAGTTTTCGGTGCCATGGTTCACCGCTCTCCCTCAATGCTCACCCAAGCCGGTCGCAACCAACTGGCGTTGAATCCAAATCACACTGGCTCACTCGGCATCGCAATCAGCGAAGCAGTTGAAGTCGCTGCCCAAGATCCCGAGGTCGGCTACGCACTTGGCAGCGTTCTCAACCACGTTCTCCTCCACCAGACGATCATCGGCGAAGAGGCTCTCAAGCAATTCGCCAAAGTTGGCGATTATCCAGATGTCGTCGTCGGTTGCACTGGTGGCGGATCCAACTTCGCAGGTCTCTCATTCCCCTTCATTCGCGAGAACTTGAAGAACGGCAAGAACACCAAGATCCGCGGAGTGGAACCAGCATCCTGTCCGTCACTTACTCGTGGCGAATACCGTTACGACTTCGGTGACACTGCAGGAATGACTCCATTGATGAAGATGCACACGTTGGGTCATGACTTTGTTCCAGACCCTATTCACGCGGGTGGCCTTCGCTATCACGGCATGGCGCCATTGATTTCTCACGTTTACGAACTCGGACTTATGGATGCTGTTGCAATGGGCCAACTCGATTGCTTTGCTGCAGGTGTTCAATTCGCCCGCACTGAGGGAATCGTCCCTGCACCAGAACCTACGCACGCACTGGCAGAGATTATTCGTCAGGCAAAGGAATGCAAAGAGACCGGCGAAGAGAAAGTTCTCCTCACAGCACTTTGTGGACATGGCCACTTCGACTTAGCTGCGTACGACGCATTCCTCGGCGGCACAATGATCGATCATGAGTTGTCTGAGGCATCAATACAGGCAGCGTTGGAGACAGTCCCAAAAATCTAGGAAATAAGGGGCTGCGATTTCTCAACTTAGAGTGCGTATCGGGTGTTTGATAGGCACACGAGATTCTATGCACTGAAGTAAGGGTCGAGCTCTCAGTGTCCCAGCGCGGTAAGCCAATGGTAATTGCGAACCTTTTCTTGGGGTCAAAGTAATCAAATTTTCGAATGCAGATTAAGAATACGAGCCTTTGTCGAGAAGGGCACGGCACCATAGATTTTTGTACCCAATGAGTTACGCTCATGTTGACAGTTTGAGAGGCTTCGTCAGACGGGGCGCATATACTCCGTTCTGCTTGCTGAGAAAGGAAGCGCCTGGGCATTCTCTGGTCTGAGGGAGCGGCCTCACCGTTTTGAGATTTTTGAAGTTGAGGGAGATGGGAGAAGGGGATCAATGGAATATCAATTTGAAATCGACGATGCGATCGTCTTACTTCTGGGCGCCCCTGTCCCTGGTGTCCAGGACGGCGAGATCAAAGGGATTACTAGACTTGAAAAACTCGTATTTCTTTTAGAGAGAGAAACGAAGAGTGGAGAATGGTTAAGCCAAAAAGCAGAATTCGAGCCCTACAATTTCGGTCCTTTTTCCGAAAAAGTCTATCAGGCAATTGATATGTTAGCCGCTGCCGAAATCATTGATGACAGTTACTCGGTTGCCGCGGACGATATAGACACTTGGGAACTGCGGGAAGGGATCGGGCTTGAAAATGGCTCAGGATCACGTGATCCCTTTACCACAAGAAATTTTCGGCTTACAGATAGGGGAAAACGCTACTTCAAAGCTCTCGAGCAAGAAATGCCCCCCGAGTCCTTGCGTGAGATTATTTTACTGAAGAAAAATTTTGCTTTCCTTCCTCTTCGTCAACTGATTCGTTACGTCTATCAACGCTATGAAGCATTCACAACAAAGTCTGTCATTCGTGACGATATTCTAGGAAAAAGCCAAACGTGAATCTGTGGGAAGAGGCACTAAGAAAAACGGGAGATATCCCCTCGGTGACTTGGCTTGCCACAGGTGCAACCCTGAGTTTTTCGACTGGTGCCCCGTTATGGGTAGGCATTCACCTAAGGGAAAAGACTCGGGAGCGTCTTCGCTCGCCAGTCGATATTGCCAAGGCCGGACTCACAGAAGGGGCTATCAAGGTATGGAGGGAGTTGCAGGACGAATTAGCTCTATTGCTCCCAGAAGTTACTGAAAACGTGAACCCCGAAACCATTTTTGCCGACCCTTCACATGCCCAAGAGAGTGCTAAGAGAGGTATTCAGATACTAAGGCGGCGGGATCGTTTGGATCACCAATTCAAACTCTTGCTTAGGGCCTGCACTGCTATTGAATACACCTCGATCGCATTGACATTGAGTGTAGTTGCCACAACGCTGGCCTATGCCTTCGCAACCTCTCATCCTGGGATTTGGCATTGGGCTCTTGGATCTGTCTTTGCCGTTGTTATTGCTGGAGTGGGTTTCATGGGGTGGTATGGCATTTTCTATACAAAGATTCAAAACTCAATCGAATTTGCAAATCCGATTGAACGACACTAGAAAGGGAATTTCCAGATGCTCGTATGTACCGACTCAGTTTTATCTGGACATACCTACTCGGGGGAGTCAAGAATGTTGCCCGGTATCGTTAAGTGGCTTCGCGAAATGCGCTGGATTAGGCAGGATTCGCTCTTAGTCCAGGAATTACCTATAAATGGACGCAGGGTTGATCTTGCAATCATGACCAATTCCGGTGTTCTCTCAAGTTTTGAACTGAAGCTCAGTGGATTTGCCCGAGTTCTTGAGCAGGCCTCGTACAATCAGTTAAGTTTTGACAAATCTTGGGTCGTCGTCGGAGGGAATCCTCGTGCGGACAATCTTGCCAGTGCAAATAGATTTGGGATAGGTGTAATAGTTTTCAATTCTGAAAGTCCTCGGATTCTTCTGTCACCGGGGAAACCAAATACCGATATGAACTTGAGATCTCGATTACAAGAACGCATGATGCGAATCGAGGTGGAGAGTGTTCAACAGGTTTGATCACTACCTGAGTTATGGTTCGACGGATCAAGAGACAGTTCGGAAGTTGACGAACTACTTCAATGGTTTGCTTATTCCAGGGACGATAGCAGCATTTCAATCGGAGGGTACGAGGGGATTCGTACTAACGCTCACAGCAAGATCAAGAGAACCATACGTAATTGATTCGCGCTTCCCGCTTTTCCAAAATAGATTGATCAAACCCAAAAAGTCTCATCTAATGCTTGCCACAATTCTTGGAGTGCCAGATCTGGTAAGTACATCCCATATTCCTCTCCCAGGCGATTTGAATCCGACGCAAATTGAGACGATTGCCCATAAATGGATCGACTTTAATATTGGATTTGAAGATGTCAAGACCAAAACATTCGCGAAATACGCCGCTCGGCTTAACGAATCAGTCTTGCCTGAGGCTAAGCAAACTCCCGCTTATATACTCCCTCCCTACGCGATGGTCGACAACCCCAGTGATGGTTGGTGGGATCTATCGACAAAGCTCTGGGAAGAATCAAAACGATACGCATTGGAAAAGGGCGTCGAGAATAAATTGCGACGGGTGGTGGCGACGAAAGACCCGACTGATTGGAATTCGTTAGCGGGTGCTATTCAAGACGAGGAAATAGTAGGTTGGGTCAGTAACCTGAATGAACTCGAACTCAACTCCGAATTTCCTCTTATTAAGTATGGCAAAGCGCTCATCAAAGCGCGCCAACGAAATCAAAAGGTTTTTGCTCTTTATGGCGGATTCTTTTCCGTACTTCTATCTAGATACGGGTTAACGGGATCATCTCACGGAATTGGTTTCGGTGAACATAGAGACTCAATTGAATTGCCCAGTTCCGGCGCACCACCAGCGCGTTACTACGTTCCACTTCTTCATCGATACATTGGTGTCGAAATCGCAGTGCATCTTTGGCGACAGTTTCCAGAACTCATTAAATGCAATTGCGATGAGTGTCACGGAGGATCACCATCTGACCTCCTCTA
>CAYXIS010000117.1:0-4428 GCA_964465545.1 uncultured Bifidobacterium sp.
CGCAGCCAAAGGAAATTGCCCCATGGGAAAGGGCTGCAATAGGGTCAGGAAACCTGATGGCCGTTCCGGCGTTCCCGACGTCAACGAGTGCGGGCCCAACCAGGGTCTGCGGGGAGACTCGCCACTGATGTTCGTCATCTTCGTGCGCATCAGCAATCACCGTGCCCATGGCGATGAGCCCGTTCTTCATCAAAGTGGTGTCTCGAGAAATTAGGGGGCGACGCAAAATGGAAGGCGAATCTGCGAGGGCGGCAAGTACGAGGGCTCGGTTGGTCACTGATTTGGAACCTGGGATGACCACCGTGGTGTTCACCGGATTCACGCCTCTAAAGGGCGCAGCCCACAGTTTATCTTCGGGCTTATTTGTCTCACTCACAGTATGAGCCTACCGTCGTCGCAAGCCTCCATGAGACGTGGTGACCTTCTAGGCTAGGCACATGTGCGGGAGATTTGCGCAATCGAAAATGGAAGATGCCTTAGTTGAGGAGTATGGAATCACGGGGGCGGTCCCAACATCGCCATTGCCTGCAAGTTGGAATATTGCGCCTACCAGAGACATTTACATTGTTCGAGAAGATCAGCAGTCGCATGTCCGCGAGCTTGGGACCGCATCATGGGGGTTGATCGGCTCGTGGCATAAAGATGTGGCGAGCGCCCGTGCATCGCAGTCGCACGCGATAAATGCACGACGCGAATCCGTTTTCGACAAACCAACATTTCGAGATGCAGTTCGCAAACGACGATGTCTGGTGCCAGCAGATGGATATTACGAATGGGCAACGGCCCTTGGCCCTTATCGACCCAAGCAGCCTTTCTATGTTTCCAGTCCAGACGGTCACTCACTTTCCTTTGCCGGAATCTGGAACGAATGGGTCTCACCGACGGGGCAATTGATCGAGAGCGTGGCGATCATTACGTGCGATTCGGTGGGGGAGTTGGCCAAGATTCACAGCCGGATGCCGGTTATTTTGCCTAAAGATCGCTGGGAGTTTTGGTTGGATCCTTCGGTCCAAGATGCGGATGATTTGCGAAAAGTGATGGAATATTCTGACTTCTACAAGGGTTTACGCGTGTATGCCGTCTCAAATACCGTTAATTCCGTCGCGCACGATGGGCCCGAATTGATCAAGCCAATTTCCCTGGGCGAGCCCCAGACCCTGTTCTAGCGGTAACCTTGACGACAATGACATCGACAGAGTTAGTAAAAGAGAGCGCCGAAGAGCGGACTCTTCGCTTTGAGCGCGATGCTCTTGCGTTCACCGATCAGCTCTACTCGGCTGCCCTGCGCTATACGAAGAATCCGCATGATGCAAAGGACTTGGTTCAGGACACCTATTTAAAGGCTTTCACCTCCTTCCACCAATTCGAGCCCGGGACGAATCTCAAGGCCTGGCTTTATCGAGTACTGACAACAACTTTTATCAACTCATATCGCAAGGCCCAGCGCCAGCCAATGATCTCTGGCAATGCAGAGATTGAAGACTGGCAGTTGGCGGAGTCGGCATCTCACACAAGCGATCAGGGAAAGTCGGCTGAGATCCAAGCACTCGAGAACATGCCCGATAGCGATGTTAAGCGCGCACTCCAAGAGATTCCCGAGGAATTCAGAATTGCGGTCTATTTGGCCGACGTTGAGGGATTTGCCTACAAAGAGATTGCAGACATTGTTGGTGTTCCAACGGGCACTGTCATGTCGCGCCTGCATCGCGGCCGCAAAGCCCTGCGTTTGCTTCTGGCTGACTACGCCAAAGAGCGGGGTTATGGCAAGGAGGTGAGCCCATGAGTTGCGGGAATCTGCACGAGACCCCATGCAACGAGGTCCTCAACTCCGTTGCGCTCCTCATCGACGGCGAAATTCACGAGGTTTCCCAGATCCACTCAATCGAGGTCCACTTCGAAGAGTGTTCGCCGTGCCGGAAGGAGATGGAGCACGAGCGGCTGATGCATCAGATGTTGCATGAGATGCTCACTCGATCTTGCCATGAAAGCGCGCCCCAGGAATTGCACGACCAGATTGCCCGCCAACTTGCAGTACTAAAGCAGGGTGCCCCGGATTTCGTCACAGAATATCGAAGGACTGAGATCTCGATTCAAGTGGATGAGTTCGGGAATGTCGAACACCACGAAATCACCTTCGAGAGCACTCAGGAATACCGCATTCAGCGAGAAGACTAGAAATGCGTCGCACCAACGAAATCATCGGGGCAGTCGGTTTTTCATCGATGCTGATCAGACCCGGTGATTGTGCAGTGGCAATGGGCTTGGGAGACCTACCCATTGCAGCTACTTCGCACTTCGTGAATGTGATGGAGAGTGCGGCACTAACCGCGATCGCAGAGTTCCTTGAAATCGGTGAGACAACGCGATTATTGAAGATAGACCTTGATGCACGAGAGGCCGTTGGCATCGGCGCGGAGATCCGTGCGACGGCGACCTGCACTGAGTTCAGCGGGCGCGAGATCGTTTTTGACTGCGAGATCTATGACGGCGAACGGCTTATATGCAATGCGACAATGAAAAGAGCGGTGGTCGAGAGAGTATCTTTCCTCGCCCGTACCGCCGCCCAATCCATCGTGGGACAGACGCCCCACAATTAATTATTTCTTTGTGGCCCAGAAGATCTCTGAGATCTCATCGATCTTGGCCAGCAGTTTGTCAGCAACTTCAACATCATTGGTGCCCTTGGTTCCGGCCGCGCCAGCGAGTTTGGTTGCATCGTTGAATAGCACGTGGAGGTTCGGATAAGCCTCAAAGTGATTTGGCTTGAAGTAGTCAGTCCAGAGAACCCAGAGGTGCTCCTTGACCATGTTCGAGCGCTCTTCCTTGATTGCCACTGCACGGGCTTTAAAATCTGGATCGGTGCTTGCTGCGTACTTTTGCATGCAAGCCTTCACTGATTGCGCCTCGATCTTGGCTTGTGCAGGATCGTAGATTCCGCATGGAAGGTCACAGTGTGCGTAAACAGTTATCTTTGGGGTAAACATGTATCTCTCCAATATTTCTCTCGAACGAGCACGCCCTTTGTGTGCGTGCATAATGACTCTTCTGATGTGAGACTACCCCTCATGGCACCTTTTGACACACCCAGGAAGAAGCGAAGGATCGGAACAGTGGCGGTGGCTGGCGACTCGATGGCTCCCACGTACACATCCGGTGATTGGCTGGTGGTCTTCTGGGGCGGTACATGTCGCAGGGGTCAGGTAGTGCTTGTAGAGAGGGAAAATCAGCCAGGAGTCTTCCTTCTCAAAAGAGTGATTGGGCCGATGGAAGGCAAGATCTGGGTTGAAGGCGACAACAAAGTCGAGAGCACTGACTCGCGGCAATGGGGCGCCATTAGCCAGGACGAGATTGTCGCGACCGTGCTCTTTCGGTTCATGAAAGCCGGATCGCGCAGAGCCAGACAGAGGAAGAAGAACTAGCGGTTAAACGCCTCAATCATCAGCGCCTTGGCTTCTTCCTCATGTACATAATGGTTTCCGGTCGCAGGACTTGCTGTAGCCCGACGTGAAACGCGGCGGAGAGTGCGATCGCCGAATACCCCGAGGGTGTTGAGAGCGATGAATGGCCATGCACCTTGGTTTGCTGGCTCATCTTGCACCCAGAGAAGGTTCGCACGTGGATGCTTCGCGGCCTCCGCTGCTAGTTCATCCATTGGCAGCGGATAGAACTGTTCGACACGGACAATTGCCGTGCTCTCTTCGCCCAATTTAGCTCGCTCGGCGAGCAAGTCGTAATACACGCGGCCTGAGCAGAAAATGAGACGGGTGGCATTTGTCACGGATGTATCAGTAATCACCGGTTGAAAGTGTCCTTGGGTGAACTCAGCCAACGAAGACGCTGCCGCACGCAGACGGAGCATCGATTTAGGTGTGAAGACAATGAGTGGGCGCGGCGTTGGATTCTTAGCATGCCAACGCAACAAGTGGAAATACGAAGCCGGAGTGGATGGTTGGGCAACCGTCATATTTGTCTCTGCACACAGAGAGAGGAATCGCTCGATACGCGCTGACGAATGATCCGGACCTTGACCCTCATAGCCGTGTGGCAGAAGAAGGACGACCCCGGAGCGCTCGCCCCATTTCTGCAAGGAAGAGGAGATGAACTCATCGATGATGGTCTGCGCTCCGTTGCTGAAGTCGCCGAATTGGCCTTCCCACATGACAAGGGCTTCGCTGCGAACCACGGAGTAGCCGTATTCAAAGCCCATTGCAGCGAATTCTGAGAGCAGTGAATCGATGACGAAGAACTGATTCTCGTCAGAGATAAGACCGCGGAGCGGAGTCCACTCGTTGCCGTTCTCTTTGTCGATGATGACAGCGTGACGGTTGCTAAATGTTCCGCGCCTTGAATCTTGCCCGGCTAGTCGGATGGGAATCCCGTCAAGGAGAAGCGAACCGAAGGCGAGGGTTTCACCCATGGCCCAGTCTA
>CAYXIS010000118.1:0-4425 GCA_964465545.1 uncultured Bifidobacterium sp.
CTGGTATCAATGCGCCCGTAATATACGACGCTTTCTCTGAAGCGATAAAACTCACGACGCTTGCGATTTCTTGTGCCGAGCAGAATCTCCCAAGCGGAACTGATGCAACGATCTCCGAACGTCGCTTCTCATCAAGATCGGCGGTCATGTCAGTTTCAACGAACCCTGGAGCCACGACATTTGCGGTAATTCCACGGCTGCCAAGTTCGCGGGCGAAAGACCGCGCCAATCCGACCAGTCCTGATTTGCTTGCTGCGTAGTTTGCTTGACCGGCAACGCCGACGCTTCCGACAACACTTCCGACGAAGATCAGTCGGCCCCTTTTCAACTTCAACAAGCCACGTGTGGCGCGACGGGCAACGCGAAATGCGCCGGTGAGATTCGCGTCGATTACGTCCGTAAAATCCTCATCGCTCATACGCATTACGAGGATGTCCCGAGTAATCCCCGCATTGGCGATGATTACCTCCGGAATTCCATAGTTTGACTCAATTTCGGCAAAAGCGGCATCAACGCTTTCGGAGGAGGTCACGTCCATCACGACCGCGGTAAGTCCCTCGGGAGGATTTCCAGAGCGGTAGGTGATGATTGCGTGGAATCCCGAAGCCTTGAGGTCCTGGGCGATGGCTAGGCCAATGCCTCTGTTGCCTCCAGTTATCAGTGCTATCGGTTGGCTCATGGCTAGAACCTACTGGCTACTGCGGCGTAAATAGGAATTTCCACGCCGAAACCAGTGCGATCGCTCATTAAAGCCTGGATTGGACCCTCTCCGGAAAGAAGAGCGTACTGTTGTGGCATGGCCGAGGAAATTCACGACATCACCACTGCTCAACCCAGCCTCAGCAGCGATCTACCCGCTCGCCAGAGACGATATTTCATATCGATGATGATACGAACCGCATGTTTTGTCGCGGCCGTATTCCTACCCAACCCTTATCGATGGGTTGCGTTGGCGGGGGCCCTTCTGTTGCCCTACTTTGCAGTCGTTATGGCGAACGCAGGACGAGAGACTCTTCTGCCCGGCGCCGCAGTCATAAATGACAAGAATAGAACCCTCCCATAGCCCGCGTGGGAAAGAATCCCACGCAATAGCCACGACAGTGTTCGCACTTGCGTTGATATTGCTCTGCCTTTGGGCAAGCCAGTGGCAATATTCGCGAGGAGTAGCCCGTCATCATCGCAATTTCATCATCGCATCCCATGTCGACCAACCGATTACCACGTTGGATGCAATAGGACCTGATGCATCAGGAGCTGAATGGCGAAGGGTTGCAATCACGGGAAGTTTCGATCCCACTCATCAGATCCTGCTGCGAAATCGATATTTCCAAGGGGCATACGGGTTCGACTTGCTCACCCTCTTCACCGACACTGACAAAAGGACATTCTGGGTTGATCGGGGTTGGATCGCGCCGGGGAAGAGCGCGACAACAACTCCTGCATTGCCCGAAACATCATCTGCCATCGTGGCGATCACTGGACGCATCCGACTCGAAGACTCGCTCCCCCAAGGGTCCTTTTTCGCAGTTTCGCCCGGGGATAAGAACTTGATCAGCAAGTGGGATGCTCAGAGCAAGACTTCTGGCAAGACGGAGGATTTTTACATCGATCTACTGAGTGCGTCTGACTCGGCAATGTCTCCCGCAGTTCCCGTCGAATTGCCTGAACTAACTGATGGTCCTCACATGGCGTATGCGCTGCAATGGTTGTTCTTCGCAGGATTAGTCGGATACGGGCGCCTACTCCTGCGACGTGCTCGTTAGATCCTGTCTCGCATAGAGCTCGGCATATAGGCCCTTAGCACCCACCAATTCTTCGTGTGTGCCGCGTTCGACGATTGTGCCCTTGTCCAAAACCAGAATCTGATCGGCCTCCATTACCGTACTCAACCGATGCGCAATAACAATGCTTGTTCGTCCTTGTAGCGCTACTCGAAGCGCCTCATGTACAAGCGCCTCATTCTCGGAATCAAGGTGCGCCGTTGCCTCGTCCAAGATCACAACTGCGGGAGATTTCAACAGAAGTCTTGCAATGGCCAATCGCTGCTTCTCGCCTCCCGAGAGCCGGTGGCCTCGCTCGCCTACCATTGTGTCGAAACCATTTGGTAGCGATTCTATGAGTGGCCAAATACGGGCTGCCTCGCAAGCATTGCGCATCTCCGCCTCAGTAGCATCGGGCTTTGCGTACCTCAAATTCTCACCGATTGTCTCGTGAAAAAGATGGGCATCCTGCATTACGACGCCTATCGAATGTCGAAGACTCTCCAGCGTCAAATCCCGCACGTCAACGCCTCCAACAAGCAAACTTCCTCCCGTGACATCGTAGAGACGCGGGATAAGTGCGCTGATCGTAGTTTTACCCGCGCCCGATGGACCGACCAGCGCCGTCATTGTTCCGGGCTGAGCAATAAATGAAACATTCCGAAGGACATCCCCGCTTGGTATCAGTTCGGGTCGCGACGCTGATTCCAATGATGCAAGAGAGATTTCCTCGGCTCTGGGATATGAGAAATCCACATTTCGAAATTCCACACCAGGGTTTCCCGAAGGCAAATCAATGGCACCCAGTCTGTTCTGAACCATTGGATTCAAATCAAGTACCTCGAAAACTCGTTCAAAGGAAACCAGAGCCGTCATGACATCAACTCGAACGTTCGAAAGTGCCGTGAGTGGACCGTAAAGACGCCCGAGTAGCGCGGTAACCGCCATAAATGTTCCAACAGTAATGGTCCCGGAAATCGCGAGATGACCACCAATTCCGTATGCGAACGCTGTTGCGATTGCAGCGACGCTAGTCAATGCAATGAAGAAAATCCGATTAAGTAAAGCGATAGATATTCCCATGTCGGCCACACGACGGGCCTTCATCGCGAAATATGCGTGTTCTCTCTTAGGTTCACCATACAAAGCAACGAGCATGGCGCCGGAAACATTGAAACGCTCAGTCATGGTGCTCGACATCTCAGCATTGAGCTGAAAGGACTGCCTGGTTAATCCCTGAAGCTTCCGGCCAACCCATTTGGTGGGGAGAAGGAAGAGGGGCAAGAGAAGCAGCGAGATGAGTGTTATCTGCCAAGACAAGATAAGCATCGTGACAGTAACGAGAACAAGGCTGACCACATTGCTGACAACTCCTGAAAGTGTCGCGGTAAAAGCTTGCTGGGCGCCTATGACATCTGAATTAATTCGAGAGATCAATGCACCAGTCTGTGCGCGCGTGAAAAATGCAATCGACTGCTTTTGTACATGAGAGAAGACCCTCGATCTCAGGTCAAAAATCAATCCTTCGCCGATACGAGACGAAAACCAACGACCTACAATGCTCATCAGCGAATCCGCGATTGCGAGCAATCCGACATAGATAGCAAGTCGCGTTACAAGAGGACCGTCGTGAAACCTAACACCCTTATCCAATAACTGGCGAAGTAAAAGTGGCGTTGCAACTACCAGAAATGCGTCTACGACAACGGTCATTAGGAAGAAGACGATCTGCCATTTATATGGCTTTGCGAAATTGCCAATGCGTCGTACGGTGCCTGGCTTAAGCTTCTGATTCTTTACAGACGGATCGGCCATCATGGAACGAAAAGTCATCCATCCGGCATGACTTGACATACCCTAAACCGTAAACCCAAGCGCCCGTAATTGCTCGCGACCGTCGTCGGTGATCTTGTCCGGACCCCACGGCGGCATCCAAACCCAGTTGATACGTACGTCACTTGTCAGTTGTGAGAGAGCGGCACGCGTCTGGTCTTCGATCACGTCCTGCAAAGGACAGGCAGCCGAAGTAAGGGTCATGTTCAAGACCGCAATGTTGCTCTCGTCAATCATGATGTCGTAGATGAGACCCAGATCTACCACGTTGATTCCGAGTTCAGGGTCGACGACATCCTTCATCGCCTCGGTTACGTCGTCTATCTTTGCCAACATCGCGCCCTACCTCCTGTTTTCGACTTCATGAGCCTAGTGACCTTTTCCCTTGAACCTGAACTGCGGCGTCCTTGAACGCCATCCATCCCAAGAGTGCGCACTTGATACGTGCCGGATACTTGGAAACACCAGCAAACGCGACCGCGTCCTCCAGTACTTCCTCATCCCCACCCTGCGTGCCCTTGCTCTGCATCAATGCAACAAAAGCGTCAACAACGACCGCAGCTTCCGCGAGTGACTTTCCAGTCAGGAGTCCTGACATCATTGAGGCACTTGCCATAGAGATTGAACACCCCACACCGTCCCAAGAAAGATCAATGGCGCCATCAACAAGGGAAAGATTAACGGTTAATTCGTCTCCGCAACTTGGGTTTACGTGATGGACTTGAACATCCGACGACGCTGAAAGTCCCTTGTGTTCCGGATGCTTGTAATGATCGAGGATCACCTCTTGATAGAGATTGTCTAGTTGCATCATTTATCAACAAAGTAATTT
>CAYXIS010000119.1:0-4389 GCA_964465545.1 uncultured Bifidobacterium sp.
CCAAATATAGAAAGGCAACGACCCCATTGGACCGTGGAATGGATCGCCATTCACTTTGTCCCCACCACCAGTTAGGAGAAGGATTGGCGCTGTTTCACCAGCAATGCGTGCCACTCCCAAGATCATTGCCGTTACGAGCCCACTTCTTGCAGCAGGGACGACGACCATTGCAACAGTGCGCCAGTGCGTGCCCCCGAGTGCAACTCCTGCTTCGCGCAGATCGTTGGGGATAAGAAGGAGGACTTCTTCAGAAGTACGTGCAACAGTTGGAATCATCAAGATAGAGAGCGCCAGCGAACCGACAAATCCTGAGTATCCCTTCGTTATCGGGTACACAACCGCAGAAAGAATAAATAGCCCTGCGACGATAGATGGAACTCCGCTCATCGCTTGCACAATGAACTTAATCGGTCGCATAAATCGTCCGCGAATTTCCGTCATGTATATCGCGGTGAGAATCCCAAGCGGAACGCTGATAATGAGGGCGACAAGCACGAGAATCGCCGTACCAGTCAGCGCATGCAGAAGGCCCCCTTGATTGATCGGATCGGTGACGCTGTTGAGCGCCATGTCATGCGGGAAGAGCCCCAAGTGAATTCCGCGATATCCACGGATGAAGACCGTGGCAAGGATGCTGATAATCGGAAACACAGCCACCGAAATACCTACGGCCACCACCGCCCTGGCAATCGCGTCTTTTGCAACCGAGAAGCCTCGCGATATGAAATTCAATGTGAAATCAAAGGTTGTAAAAGCAACGAAAAAGACGAAGGCGTAAGCCAACTTCCCCTTCATTGGCGTGAGCGCCACAACGAGGTAAGAAGCGGCGATTGCCGCGACAAATACCAACGCCGAATTCAATCGTTGACGAGGAGATGCCTGCCAAGGCTTCTGCGGTTTCATAACTGATGTGGAGGTCATCGGCCCTTGCCTCCTGACCTACGGACAACAAGATCGGCTCCGAGGTTGACGAGCAATGTCAGCAAGAACAGCACCAGTCCCGCGGCCATCAACGCCTTGATTTCCTGCGGCCCTGCTTCCCCGAACTTCAACAAGATCATGGATGCAACGTTGCCAACTGCACCCAGAAGCACGTGCCAGTTCACTTGGTAAACAATATTAAGCACTGTATATACAGCGACCGTCTCACCCATGGCACGACCCAGGCCCAACATCGCTCCGCCGACAATTCCGCTTCGTCCGTAGGGAAGCACGACAGCGCGGATCATCGACCACCGGGTTGCGCCAAGCGCATATGCAGCTTGAATGCGATCAAGTGGAGTCTGGCTGAAGACCTCGCGAGAGATTGAAGTAATGATCGGGATGATCATGACTGCAAGAACCAGCCCTGCAACAAATGGGGAGCGAGTAAAAATCGGCGGATCCACTTTGAAAATGGGAATAAAACCAAGAAAGTGATGAATCAATTTCGCCCAATACTCCGCTGTCGGCATCAGAATAAAGAATCCCCAGAGACCGAACAGAATTGATGGGAAGGCAGCCATGAGATCAACTACTGCCACCATGATCTTCTTCAGAAACGGTGGTGCATAGAAATTCAGAAAGAGCGCTGACAACACCGAGATGGGGACGGCGACAATGATGGCGATGAACGCGCACAAGAGCGTGCCGACGAGCATGGCGGCGATTCCAAATTCCGTAGCCTTAGGATCGATGTTGCCCGCATCATCTTGGACGACCTGCCATGTGCTACTCGTTATGAAGTGGATTCCCTGCGAGCGCAGCACGGAATATCCCTGAATCGCGAGAAAGAGAAAAATCAGGGCGAGTATGAGAAGCGATGAGAGAGCCCCTGTCGAGACGACGCCGTGAAATACGCGATCTGAAAAACGTGGCTTTGTCGTGATTTCCCTCTTGGCTGGAGTTCCGTCTTCTGTCGCGGAAACCAGAGACTGGGACACAAGGCGATCCTGCTCGCTCTCAGGTGAAATTACGTAGAAGTCAGGTTAATGGAAGGTGAACGGAGGGTGAAAACCCTGAGTTGGCCGCGGTCATCTAAAGTAACGCCATGGCAAATGACTCTCCCCCTCTGGTCTGGATCGACTGTGAGATGACGGGCCTCTCGTTGGAGGCAGATGTCCTCGTCGAGATGGCGGTCCTGGTGACCGATGGCGACCTCAATCTCATCGGCGAAGGAGTTGACGTGGTGATCCACGCCGAGGCCACAAAGATCTCGGGTATGAACGAATTCGTGACCACCATGCATACAAATTCAGGATTGATTACTGAGATTCCAAACGGCATCCCGGTGTCCGAGGCCGAGGATCAGATCCTGGCCTACCTGCTAAGTGCCGGCGTTCAACCTGGCAAGTCCCCTTTAGCTGGCAACTCGGTGAGTGTGGACCGCAATTTCATCTCCCGGGATATGCCTCGACTCAGTGAGTTTCTTCACTACCGAACTGTGGATGTCTCCTCCATCAAGGAATTGGCACGGCGTTGGCATCCCCGGGTCTATTTCAATGCACCAGCCAAAAGTGGAAACCATAGGGCTCTCGGTGATATTAAGGATTCGATCAACGAATTGAAGTACTACCGCGAAGCGATCTTCGTCCCTGCTCCGGGACCAGATATCGACTTGCTTCGTGAGCTCTCAGGTCAGTTCACGGCGATTAAGCCCTCTATATCTGATTAAAGAGAGGCAAATAGACGGGTAGTATTGGCACCTCATGGTGGGCGTAGCTCAGCTGGTAGAGCACTCGGTTGTGGTCCGAGATGTCGCGGGTTCGAGCCCCGTCGCTCACCCCACTTTTATTGGTGACCTAAGGAGTTTCCCGTGTCCCAGATGACCTTTGATGTCATTGTCGAAATTCCGGCTGGCAGTCGAAACAAATACGAAGTTGACCATGAGACGGGCAAGATCCGCCTGGACCGCATGCTCTTCACCTCCACCCGCTACCCGTGGGACTACGGCTTCGTCGATGACTCCCTTGGCCTGGATGGAGATCCCATCGATGCCCTCGTAATGCTCGACGAGCCAACCTTCCCGGGTTGCGTCGTTAAGTGTCGAGTCGTCGGAATGTTTCGCATGCGAGATGAAGCAGGCGGGGATGACAAATTGCTCTGCGTGCCAGCGGGGGATGTGCGCAAGGAACACATCCGAGAGATCACCGACGTTCCAGAATTTGACCGCCTTGAAATCAAGCACTTTTTTGAGGTCTACAAGGACCTTGAGCCTGGCAAGAGCGTTGAAGGCGCCATGTGGGTCGGACGCGAGGAAGCGGAGAAAGAGATCCACGATTCCTACGATCGTTACCGCAACCAGCCATGAAACTCATCACAGCGATCATCAAGCCGGCCAAGCTCGATGACATCATGACAGCATTGCAGGCAGCTGATGTGCATGGCATGACCGTTTCTGAAATAAAAGGATTCGGCCGTCAGAAGGGGCACACTGAGATCTACCGCGGTGCTGAATACACCTTCGACCTGATTCCAAAGGTGCGCATCGAAATATTGGCCGAAGACAATGAGGTTGAAAGTATCGTCGACGTCATCTTGGTCAATGCCAACACGGGATCGATCGGTGACGGGAAAGTTTGGGTAGTGCCTGTCGATTCTGTCATAAGGGTGCGCACTGGCGAGCGCGGAGGCGACGCTCTCTAGTTATCCGTTGGGGATCAATTCCTTCGGGCACTTAGCCAAAATCTTCAAGATGGCTTCCTTTTCTGGCTTGGTCACCCACAAGCCGTATTTCGCTTTCACCGCCACCTGTCTTGCGACGAAGGCACACCGATAACTCTTCAACGGTGGCAGCCACGTTGCGGCATCTCCATCGCTCTTTTGAGAATTTAGCGATCCTTTAACCGCTAAGAGTTCGAGTGGATCATTAGCCATCAAGGTTCGAGTCGCAAGAGATAACTTGAATGCACCTGTCTGCCATGCATTCGACAGCGAGACTACGTGGTCTATTTGTACCAGTGAACTCGTTGCAGCTCCCTTGATGAAAGAAATGTCCGTACCCGAATACGGGTCGTGCAAAATTCCACGGAGGACGACGCAATCGTGAGTACCTGCCCGAAAAATCACATGAGTCAAGTCCCTTTTCAAAATGTCGTTTCTGGTATCGCACCCGTTGTGATTTGTGTCAGCCCATGCCTGTCCAAACTGAGCCCTGGAATAGCCTGTCTTTGGGGCTCTGCCCTTCACTGGAATTTGGGCTAGCACCTGGCTAACGGTGGCTTGACGACTGAATTGAGCTGCGCCCGAGGGCGATATAGTTAGCCCCGCGATCAGGGCCCCTGCGAATGCGAGCGTCAGGATTGTTCGGCCAACAGTTTTGGGCAGCCCTTATCGTGCCCGCTTCGAGTTGGCAGAGCCAACCTCGCCACGCTGATAGGGTCTGAGCCGCACGCACTGCACGCGTTTTTA
>CAYXIS010000120.1:0-4278 GCA_964465545.1 uncultured Bifidobacterium sp.
TGTGGACAACAAAACTTCGCAAAGCAACCGTAGAAAAATTCGAGCCGCAGGACATCCTTCCCGATGATCAACCTTCTTACGTGGCTTCATGGATCTATGTATTCGGAGTTCTCACCCTCGCTTCACTGGTGATCATTACCGGATCAGGCCTAGTGCTTACCTCGAGAGGTGCAATCTGGTGGCACAGTTCAAGTGTCGGCCACTTCATTAACTCTGTGCACCTTTGGTCTGTTGAACTTTTCTTCGTCTTCATGGTCGTGCACCTCTGGGGTAAATTCTGGATGGCATCATGGCGTGGACGCCGATTTGCAACGTGGGTAACGGGTGCGATCGCATTTCTTGCATCTGTTGCAACGGGATTTACTGGCTACCTCATTCAGTTTGACTTCGATTCTCAATGGATCGCAACTCAAGCTAAGGACGGACTTAATTCAGCTGGAATCGGCTCATTCTTCAACACCTTGAACACGGGGCAGGCAATTCTCCTGCATGTGGCCTTGCTTCCGTTGGCAGTGGGAATCATCGCAGTATGGCATGTGATTCTCGTCAGACGCCGAGGTGTCGTGCCTCCACTTGATGCCCAAGAAATTACTGGAGGTGCAATGTGAGTAAAGAGCGAAATGTAGATCTTGCAAAATGGAGTGGCCCAAAGCGCCCATATGACTTGGTAAAAGAGTTTGTCATCGCATTCGTGGTGGTTGGTTTACTTGTTGGCGCGGTGGCGGCAATTTTCGGCTCGCCAGACGAACCAGCCGTCACCCTTCAACAGTGGGCTAAACAGGCTCCTGCTGACTTTGTAGCAACCACCACCGGCGAACTCGCAGGGACCACCATCAGTGCTGCGTATGGGCCTCCTTACAACAACGCTGGCGAAGGCCTGGCGCTTGGACCACTTAAGATTCAAAAATGGGCCGGCGTAACCATCCCGGTCAATCCAGCCGTAGATTTCGTTGTCGACCCGTTGAAGTTCAGCACTGACGCTGCTGTTCCAGCAGCACTGGCACAGTGGAACGGCGCGAGCCCGGATCAGCAAACAAAGTGGGCAACGGACTACGCGTCAGCCATCGAGAAAGCTGGCGGCGACTACACAAAAGTGGCTGCAAGTGATGCATATGGTCCGGTTCCCACTATGGGAGTTGGCCTTCTAGGACTTGCTCAATCCAATGTCCTAGACGGCTTGTTGACTACAACGGTCACTCCTTATCCGAGCGACTTCACCAAGCCAATGCTCTTCTTGGCCGATGGCGGGTACTTCGATGAACTCGGTGCGGCACAACATCTTCACGGCGATCAGTGGGGCATGATGAACGAGACTGGTTCGTATCCAGGACAGTCTTGGTTGTGGCTCTTCTCGCTCTGGTATCAGGTGGAACCATTCAAGTCATCAGAGAATGCAGACGTTCAGATATTTGCACTCTTGATGCTTCTCACATTGGGCTTCATCTTTATGCCGAAGATCCCATTCATCAATCGCCTTCCGCGATTGATTCCAATTCATCGATTGATTTGGAAGCGTTACTACAAAGAAAACAATCTGTAAGTTATTCGCTTAGTCTCGTGACTGGTCCGCTAACCACGTTCCAGTCACGAGACGACGCATTAGCACCCCAGTTGTAAGGAAAATCGCAGCGAGAATCAGCCATCCAACTTTCCCCATTCCGATAGCAAGGGCAGTCACAACACTTGGCCCGATTGCCCCGCCAAGACCAAATCCCATTGAGTAGACCCCTTGATACTGCCCCTGATGGGCTTGGTTGGCCAATCCGAAGCCGATGCTCCACGATCCCGCAGAGCCAATGAGCTCCCCCGCCACATGAACGAGGGCGGCAACGACCAAAATGGCGCTTGCAGCAATTCTTGAAGCACCTGCTGAAAGTGCGTAAAGAAGGCAAGCAACGGCAACGAGTAAACCAGCGCGTGCATACATGCGAGCACCGGTCTTGACGTCGCCAGAACCTCTACTTGCACGCACCTGGAAGAGAACCACAGAAACGGTGTTTATCAGCATCAAGACAGCTACCCACCACCTGGGAGCTTTGGTTTCGTGAACAATCCAGAGCGGTATGGCCACGTTTTGGATGATGAAATGCAGGCTCATAATGCCGTTCAGAAGAGTCGCTGTCACAAATTTCTTGTCCCTCAAGGCAACAAATGAGAATGGCTCGCCTTTGCTGACAGTTGGAGCGACATAAGGCAGGCGCCTCCACACAAGGGCTGCACCAAAAAAGGTCACCGCATCTAGAAGCAGCATCGTGACGTATGCGGATCTCGTATTGATCGCGAGTGCGAAACCCGCAAAAACTGCACCTAGCCCGATCCCCAAGTTCGTAACCGCACGCGTGTACGCGCGAATACGCACCCGTTCTTCGCCAACGCCGAACTTGGCAATTGTCGCCATGCGCAGAGTTTGACCAGTTGCGCCAACGGCACCCATCACCAAGGACATGATAAGAAAAGGGATAAATGAATGGATGAAGACGAAACTTGCAAGAGCTAGACCTTCGCCTGCATAGGCAACCGCAGTGATATCCCTTGGCCCGAATCTGTCTGCAAGATGGCCTGCTGGAATGTTGAATAGCAACGACACTCCGCCACCGAGGGAGAGCCCAAGGCCCACCTGAGCGGGTGTGAGACCCACATACAAGGTGAAGTAGATGACCTCGATGGTCATAAAAAGGCCATTGCCGAAGGTATTGATAAGGGTGGCAAGACTTAGGATCCTGATGGCACTTTCCTTTGGAAGTGCAGCATTCTTGAACCGGATTAGAGTCTTCTTCGGCGCCAATGACATTTGGACACGATAACGCTTTTGGCTGCGAAGGCGCCAAGAATATTTCCTCCTCGCTACCCTTGCCGCATGGTTCGAAGAATTCCTCAATCGATGCGCGTATTTTTTGCCACCGAAAGTGCAGGTGGCATTGCATTGGTTTTCGCAGCCACCGTGGCACTTGTAATCGCCAATTCGCCCGCTCGTCAGGGCTATGCGGATTTCTGGAAGCCTGGTCAGGCCTTCATCAGCGAAGGCCTGATGAGTATCTTCTTCTTTCTCGTTGGACTAGAGATAAAGCGCGAATTCGTTCAAGGCGACCTGCGAAATCCGAAATCTGCCGCCCTGCCGATCATCGCCGCGCTCGGGGGAATGCTGACACCCGCGCTGATCTATGCGGGAATCAATCACTCTAGCGCCGGATTGCACGCCTGGGCCATTCCTATGCCAACCGACATAGCATTATCAATCGGAGCACTCGCCTTGCTCGGCTCCAAAGTTGACCCTGCCATAAAGATATTCCTTCTTACCCTTGCTATTGCCGACGATCTAGGATCTCTGGTGGTTATGGGTCTGTTCTATTCGTCGGGAATCAGCCCCTACAAGATTCTCTCCACTTTTGGAGCCGTTTTTCTTGCTTGGGTGTTGCCAACAAAATCGCCGCTATCCACTGATCGCCTGATTTCGATCATTCATCCCTGGAGCAGTTTTCTTGTTATACCGATATTCGCCCTGGCAAATATCGGCATCTCGGTGGATTTTCAGCACTTTGGAGACCTAATCTGCTCCCCCATCTCATTAGGGATCATTATCGGACGAGTGGTCGGAAAAATAATTGGAATCACGCTTTTCGCAATGCTGGGCGTGAAGATCGGACTCGCGAAATTACCTGAAGCAATTTCCTACAAACACATTGCTGGCGCTGGCGCGCTAGCGGGAATGGGGCTCACCGTATCGCTCTTCATCGCAGAACTGGCAACCAGTGATGCGACTCAAATTGCACAGATAAAGATCGGCTTGATTGTGGCTGCGTTGGTGTCGGCCATTATAGGTTTGGCCATCCTCCAGAGATTCTCAAGAACTTGAACTATCACCCGCGCGCATCACTGTGACATACGTTCCCACGATTGGATCTTGAAATATCGAAATCGCGCTACCCGGAACAGACATCTCTTCCACAACAATGGCTCCGCCCAACTCCCTAACACGATTCTTGATTCGATCAAGAGAATCGACTACGAAAACCGGAGTCCATTGCGGCGGCTGATTGGAGCTGTCTTCATGAGAGAGGCTTGCGAACCACTGTTCTCCTCGGCGCAGGATGGTCATGCCTTCTTGCCAATCCGATTCAATTTCATTGCTCAAAACATTCCCATAATAATTCGCGGCCTTCGGAGTATCTTCGGAAACGTGATCAAACAACCCCAGGCAATTAGGCTGATGCACCACTTCGAAACCGGAACAAGTATTCGGCTGCCAAAATCCGTGCACTGCCCCGGTGTGCATCAATA
>CAYXIS010000121.1:0-4263 GCA_964465545.1 uncultured Bifidobacterium sp.
TTTGCCCACCAATCCACCTGAGCCGACAGTGATTCGCGATTGTCGCAGCTGGTACCCGCTCAGTTGAGGGTCGGCCGATGGATTTACGAAAGATTGCAATCTCTTAACTTGATAATCACTTAGTACGCCCGCTTTCACAGCAACAAATCCACCGAGTAATGCAACGAGCAGAAGTCCGACTACCCATCGAGATGGTGCCCCCGATACCGCGACGATCGTGACAACGGATGCGCTGATAATGATGACCGTGCCCATATCTGGCTGCAAGAGAATAAGCAGGATTGGGAGCGCAGCAATTGCCAATGCGCGCGCAACATCCTTGTGAGTGGGTTCTTCTCGATCATGCACGCGCTCTGAAAGCACCATTGAAATTCCCACGATGATAGAAATCTTGGCAAGCTCTGCTGGTTGAATCTGAAATCCGCCAGGCAGTGATATCCATGCGCGCGCCCCGTTGACTGTACTTCCGACCCCCGGAACAAGTACCGCGATCAAACCAAGTACGCCGAATCCCCAGAGAATGGGCGTACATGCGCGGAGCAGTCTGTAGTCAATGATTGTTGTACTGAAAGCAAGAAGTGCGCCAATAACTATGTTGATGATGTGCCGTTTGAGGTAGTACTGAGGATCAAGTCCCATTCCCGCATACCAGGACTTGGTGGCGGCGTATACGAGAAGGGTTCCAAGGAGTAGCAGAAGAGCGACCGCGCCAGTAAGAATCGGATCGAACCCGTGCATGGCAGAGCCGCGTTTTCTGCGACGCGTGATGTTTGCGCTCATGGGGTGGTGGTCACCTTCATTGTCGGTGAAATCTTGGGCAAACTCGTCGGTGGACCGGCTGGGAAGAGAGCCTTGCCTGGTACCACCTTAGAGCCGACAACCCCAAAGAGCGTTTCGTAGATATGTCGAACACCGACGGCGCTGATATCTGATCCAAATCCGCCCTGGCTCACCATCATGACGACTGCATATCGCGGCTTCTCACTTGGGCCATAGGAGGCGAACCACGAGGTGTTTCCCTTTTTAGTTCCGTTGGGATTCAGCCCGAAAACTTCAGCCGTTCCGGTCTTTCCGCTAACTGCCACCGGAAATCCGCTGAACGTGTAAGCCGCGGTTCCGCTCAAAACCACTTCACGGAGGGCACCTTGAAGAAAGGCAAGTGTTGACTTTGTTGCGGGCAATTTTCCGATTGTCTTCGGTGCAAAGCGTGCGAGAACTTTGCCATCGGTCGTCTCTATCGCCTCGCCGACTGTGGGTTGCCAGATAGTTCCACCGTTTGCAATTGCGGAATACATTTGTGCGAGTTTAAGCGGAGTAATAACTGTATCTCCTTGGCCGATGGAGAAGTTGACGGCGTCGCCACCTCGAATCTTGTCACCATCTACGCAATTCTCTTTTGCAAGGGCAACAAGGAATGCGGTCTGCTGACTCTTTGGAGCACGCGTTGTGTAGTTGCAGAAATAATCTTTGTTCTCTTTGTACCATGCCAAGCGCCATGCTCTATCGGCCAAACGGCCACTTGATTCGGCTGGAAGATCAATCCCAGTCTTCTTTCCAATCTGAAATCCGCGAGCGGCTGAGAAGAAATAATCGTGGGCATTCTTCTTAGGAGAGAGGCCACCATCCTTTAGCCATTCATCAAATGCGATTCGATACCAGATTGTGTCGCAAGAAATTGCGATGGCTTGTCGCATCGTGATCGTTCCTTGGGCTTTACTTTCGAAGTTGTGGAAGAGGGTCGTTCCCACCTGCACACTTGCTGGGCAACTATAGGTCGCGCTCAAGCTGTATCCGGCGTTCGCAGCAGCGACCACTGAGACCGATTTGAACGTGGACGCTGGCGCATAGAGACCGTGCAAGGCTCGATCAAGTGCCGGAACACCGTTGGTCACGCTAAAAAGATCCTTGGCCTGCTTTACCGTCAGCCCCTTCTCCCACATGTTGGGGTCGTAGGTCGGATAGGAAGCCAGAGCAAGAACACGTCCCGTCTTCACGTCCAGCACGACCGCTGCGCCTCCATCGGCGACATTGCCCGCCGCCTTCGCTCGAGCCACCGCATCAGCCAGCGCACTTTCGGCAGAGGCCTGCAACCGTGCATCAAGACTTGTCACCAAGTGGTTGCCCGGAATTGGTTTGATGTTCTGCGACTGCCTTGTCACAGCCTCTTGCCGATCGACGATGACGGTGCGAATCCCCGGTTTACCTCGAAGGTACTGGTCGTATTGATATTCGAGTCCGGCCTTTCCGATTGATTCGCTCCGGTAATAGTGAGTGCCGTTGGTTGATGTCATGTCAGATTCAGTTAGCGGACCGACATATCCAAGAACATGTGCACCATTCACACCGCCGATTCCCGGGTAATTTCGAACAGCCACCGGCATGGAATCAATTCCAGGGTACAGGTCGGCTCTTTCGACAATCTGGAGAGCCTTGGAAGGGTCGGCGTCCTTAGTGATTGGAATTGGCTGATAGCGGGTACCTGTCCAGCACCCGGCTTGCACGGTCTTGGGCAACTCGCCGCAGAGTCTGGTCTGCAAATATACATCGGCGTACTTCAACCCAAGTAGCCTCGCCGTTTTCTTCAATACTGCAGCGCCTTTGTCTTTTTGTTTGTCAAGCACGCTTCGATCGGCTGTAACGGCCAAACCAACGCGGTTGAGCGCAAGCGGAACTCCCGATGAGTCCACGATGAGTCCACGCGTTGCCGGTGTGACAATGTCACGACTCTGGATACTCAAGGCCGCATCTCGGTACTTCGGTCCTGCTCCAATCTGCAAATAGAAAAGGCGTCCGAGCAAAGCGAGCATGAGCGACACGATCAAGGTCTGGGTGACAAGAAGACTGAGGCGAGATCGTTCGTTCATTGAAACTCCCGAGTTTCAAAGATCGCACGATGGAGTCTTGACGCCGCTGGGAGAACAAAAGGCGCAATCGCAAGTGTCCAGAGCCCGTTGCCAATAACCGTCCTCAGGAGTTGGGAGACTCTTCCAACATCAGTACCCAGTAACGCATTGAAGATGATGTAGAAAGTCACAGCCACGACCACCGCTGCCGCTACGAAGACAACCAAACTCAAAGGATTGCTCCGAAGCGTGTCATCGCCGTAACGAAGGAAGGCAATTCCAAATCCGATCACGGCAAGTATCAACGCCCACTGGCCAATTGGCCCATTAGATGAGGGCGCGAAATCTGTGAAGAGTCCGGCAAAGAAACCAACGATCGCACCAACTTCTGGCGTGCTCAGAGCCGACCAACAAAGGGTGAAGATCAGAAAGACCGAGAAACCGCCAAAGGGAAGATGGACTTGATCGATGATCATCAATTGCCCCAGGTAGACGACGATGAAAATCACCGTGGAGTAGAAACCGCGTCGGGTATACATCAAGAACTACTTTTTTGCACTTGGCGTTGCACTTGGCGTCGGTGTAGGGGTCACGAAAATCGTCACGGTAGGAATAGGAGTTGCCACTGGCTTTGGTGGCACCAGGGCATCTCGAGGATCGGTGATAGGTGGGCTGACTACGACTGCCACAATTCCTAAGGTGTGAAGATGAGCGAAGAACTGAACTTCAGCTAATTGCGAGACCGAGCCGGCAGAATTCGGAACCGATGTGACCGTCCCCACCGGAACACCGGGAACAAAGGGCTTTCCACCTTCGCTTCCGCGGGCAAGGAGGACATCCCCCACTTTCACGGTTGTCTGACTGTCGAGCAATTGAAGAATCCCTCGATCTGTTCCCTGACCCGTCAAGATGCCAATTTCCTGACTACCAGCGATTCGGACTCCAACATGGAAGGACGGGTCGGACTCCAGCATCACCAACGCCGTTGATGTGTACACCTCTTTTACAACTCCCACTAGCCCGTCACCGCAAAGAACCGTCATGTCGCGGGTTATGTGCGCATTTGCGCCAATATCAATCGTGATCGACTGACTAAAGGATGCGCTAGTACCTTGTGAAATGACTTTGGCGCTGACAACTTTATATCCGCCAGTACCTGCAAGATTCAGCACGGATTTTAGTTGCTTGATCTGCGCCTCAATGTTCTTGCGATTAATCAATGTGCTGCGGAGTTGCGAATTCTGCGACTCAAGGCTCTTAAGCTCCGCTCTCGTTCGGCCTATGTGGGCGATGTCGGAGAAGAAACTGCCGACGGGGCGGAAGGCAGAACTCGCTGCTCGCTGAAAGGGTCCAAGCACACTCTGTGTGCCATGGCGAAGACCAGTAATTAGTGAGACGCCACGCAAATCAAGGGTGATCA
>CAYXIS010000122.1:0-4233 GCA_964465545.1 uncultured Bifidobacterium sp.
GCATGAATGAAATGACAGTGCCCGCCCTTGTTCCTGCAGCCACGGCTGGAAATCTGACAAACTTAGTTGCCGAGAGGGCGTGGTTTGAACCAGAACGGATCATGTTGTCGCGACCGCTGGGCCAGGGATGGCAGGAAGTAAGCGCCCGCGAATTCGATTCTGAGGTACGAGCGGCAGCTAAGGGCCTCATTGCTGCAGGAGTGCAAATCGGCGATCGGGTCGCGATCATGGCTCGCACGCGGTATGAATGGACGATTCTAGATTTTGCGATTTGGTTTGCTGGCGGCTGCGTCGTCCCGATTTTCGAAACATCCTCCGCAGAGCAGGTTGAATGGATTCTCAGCGACTCTGGCGCAGTGGCAATTGTCGTGGAGACTCCCACCCATCGCGAATTGGTTTCGAGTGTACTTCCCGCTCACACCAAGAAAGTGTGGACCATCACCGAGGAGGCGATGCACATTCTTGCCACGAGCGGGGAGGGAGTATCTGACGAAGAAATCGACCGTAGGCGAAATGCATTGGTGCCAGACACTCTTGCAACCTTGATCTACACATCTGGTACTACTGGCAAGCCCAAGGGCGTGCAACTCACTCATGGTAATTTCCTTGCCGAATGCGGCAATGTTGTACAAGGTGCACCAGACCTTTTTCTAAAACCTGGCGGATCAACTCTCCTGTTCCTACCTGTCGCGCATGTCTTCGGCCGCATGGTTGAAATCGGAGCCGTAAGTGCAGGACTACACATGGCCCATTGCGGGGATCCTTCTACTCGTCTTGCGATCGATCTTGTCTCCTTCAAGCCCACCTTCGTTCTCGCCGTGCCCCGTATCTTCGAGAAGATCTACAACGGATCTGAAGCACACGCCGAAGCCGGTGGGAAAGGTGCCATTTTCCGAAAGGCAGCGGGCGTCGCCATCGCCTACAGCCAAGCGATGGATAAAGGAAAGATCCCCCTGCCCCTCATGATCCAACACCGCCTCTTCGACAAGTTGGTGTTTTCGAAGATCCGCGCCGGCATGGGTGGGCGTGTAGATGCGGCGATATCTGGCGGTGCCCCTCTAGGTGAGCGACTTGGACACTTCTATCGCGGCGCGGGAATTCGGGTCCTTGAGGGATACGGATTGACCGAGACCACCGCTGGCGCCACCCTCAACCTGAGCGATCACCTCCGCATTGGATCCGTTGGTCGCCCGATTCCCGGGACATCAATTCGCATTGACGACGATGGCGAAGTTCTCATCAAGGGTCCGATTGTCATGCGCGGCTACTGGCAAAATGATGCGGCAAATTCGGAAGTATTCACAGAAGACGGCTGGTTCAAGACAGGAGACCTTGGTCGACTCGATGACGATGGGTACTTGTTCATCGTCGGCCGAAAGAAGGAATTGATCGTGACATCTGGGGGCAAGAACGTCGCCCCCGCAATCCTCGAAGATCGTATTCGCGCCCATCCGCTCGTAAGCCAATGTGTGGTGGTCGGAGATAACAAGCCGTTTATTGCCGCACTTATCACTCTGGATCTAGATGCACTGAAGCCATGGGTTGCAATCCACAAGAAAGAGTGGACCTCAGTTGCCGAACTGGCAAAGGATCCGGATTTGATTGCTGTCGTTCAAACAGGAGTTGATGAGGCAAATAAGGCGGTGAGCCGCGCCGAATCAGTTCGAAAGTTCACCATCCTTCCCACTGATTTCACTATCGCAGGCGGGCAACTCACAGCGAAACTGTCCATAAAGCGACACGTAGTCGCAAAGGAATTCGCCGACGAAATAGAAGCGCTCTACAACTAGAGCGGCTAGATGATGCACAGTGATCCTGAGCGAGTTGCCGATCGCGCACGTTTGGCGCGTGAATTGCACGACGGCATCGCCCAGGATCTTGTTGGGGTCGGCTATTCGCTAGATCTCTTGCTGGCCAATCCTGAGGCGACGATGGAGACCCGCTCGCAGTTGAGGATTCTGCGTTTCACGGTCACAGAGTTGATCGACAAGGTGCGAAGAGAGATCTACTTCCTGCGCCAGCCCTCCTACCAGTCCCTCTCCCAGAGCATCAAGCAGGTGGCCCAAGAAC
Source organism: uncultured Bifidobacterium sp. (assembly GCA_964465545.1). Classification (GTDB taxonomy): domain Bacteria; phylum Actinomycetota; class Actinomycetes; order Nanopelagicales; family Nanopelagicaceae; genus QYPT01. The sequence goes on from CAYXIS010000122.1 coordinate 2,071, forward strand.
TCCTCCCAGAACTCGGTCTCACTCTGGATATTGACGAGGTCCCGCAAATTTTGGATTCGGAGCTCTCGTACGAGATGCAACAAATTGCGCAAGAAATTTTTCGCAACATAACTGCTCATGCCCAGGCGTCGAACGTCATGATCTCCTTGCACGGCAGCAAGAGCGAAATCGAGCTGTCGATTTCCGACGATGGGGTGGGTGGCGCCGCCGAATCGCCCATCCGATACGGACTCAAGGGAATTCGTGATCGCACAACGGCATTGAATGGATCCCTCGAGATCCAATCCGACGCAACGGGCACGAGGGTTACTCTCCGAATGCCTCTTGAAAAACATGCAAACCGATAATCATCTAATTTCAGTTTTGCTAATCGACGACCATCAAGTTGTCCGCGACGGTCTTCGAGCGGCATTGTCAAGCGAGGGTTTCAATGTGATTGGCGAGGCAGCAACCAAGAGTGAGGCGTTCGCCCAGATCGCCCATAAGGACCCGCACGTCATCGTTGTCGACCTGAATCTGCCTGATGGCAGCGGTCTCGAATTGATCACCTGGGCCCGACACGTATCACCGACTATCGGGATTGTGGTCCTGACCCTGAATGACGATGACGCACATCTGCTTGCTTGCCTGGATGCGGGTGCGAGCGCGTATGTCCTCAAGAGTGACCCAGTTAAAGAAGTGATCGCAGCCGTTTCACACTCCTACGCATCCCCCCGAAGCTTCTCGGGAAAGGGCCTGAGTGGCGCGGTGTCGCGAAAGGAAAACGGATTCGGCCTGACCCCGCGCGAACTGGAGGTCTTGGCACTTCTGCCCAAGGGGATGATGTCAGCACAAATTGCATCAGAACTCTTTATTAGTGAGGCAACAGTCAAGACTCACCTGTCTGCCATCTATCGCAAACTTTCAGTGGCCAATAGAAGCGAGGCGGTAGCTCAAGGAATCAAGCACGGATTGGTCGGTTAGATACCTAGAAGCCGGGCGAATTTCGATGACCAGATATCCCACGACCAACCCGATGCAACCCACTCACTACCCACGGCACCCATAGCTTTCATTTTCGCAGGGTCAGAAAGCACCCGAACGATGGCCCCCGCGATCTCATTGATATTCGTTCCATCAACAACAATTCCAGTAACCCCATCAACTACGGCATCTGGTGCACCTCCCGAGTTGCCGGCAATCACCGGCAATCCGCACGCGCTCGCTTCCAAGTAAACGATTCCCAAGCCTTCAACTTCGAGTCCGCCCATCCGTGACCTAGAGGGCATGGCAAAGATGTCTCCACACCGGAAGTAGGACGGTAGCTGCGTGTAAGAAACCCTGCCGACAAATGTGACGTGATCTTTCACATCATTGTCTTGAACCAGTTTCTCCAAATTCTTTCGGTAATTCCCCTCGCCCACAAATAGCAGATGGGCATTGGGGATTGTCTTTCGAATCAAAGGCAGTGCCTGAATGAGTCGATCCTGTCCCTTGCGAGGTACTAAGCGGCCGACGCTGACTATGACAGCCTTGTCCTTGAGCCCAAGTTGCTCGCGCAAATCACTTGGCGACTCATCTGGTGAAAAGTGAGAGACATCTATACCCGGGGCGACCCGAACCATCGCTTCACGGGCTCTTGGCGAGAGCGCTCGAGAGATGTTTCGCTCTGTGAAGTCTCCAAGATATGTCATCGCGTCCATGCGGTCGCCGATAAGTCGCATTGCCCAAGAGAATGGGAAAACTTTGGCCCACCAAACCTCGTGCCCGTGAGTGAGAGAGATGATCCGTGCAATACCTGCTTTGCGGAGAGTCGATGCGAGAAGGCCCAGAGGAGCAGCCGCGCCGAAACAGGCGGCCGAGAAATCCCCCTGCTTTGCAATCTTCTTGAGGGCACGTGCCACGCGCGGAGTTGGAAGCAACATCGTGGAGCGATCGCGGATGACATGAACTCCGTAATCGTGCTGCCACTTTGCGTCGTAGTTGGAAGTTTCCCCTTGCGATGAGGTGAAGACCGTCACCGAATCTTTTGGAAGACGCTCGATAAGTCCCATAACGAAGGATTCGATTCCTCCGCTACGAGGACCGAAGTCATTTGTGACGAACAGTATTTTCTTCATCTAGAAACGACGCGCAGAAACTAATCTCAAACGTCCGAAATACCTTCCGAAAGATTCCACGCGA
>CAYXIS010000123.1:0-4164 GCA_964465545.1 uncultured Bifidobacterium sp.
GCCGCGATGAAGATCCAGAACTGTTCTTCCCGGTAGGCAATACCGGCCCTGCGATTACGCAGATAGAAGAAGCAAAGAAGGTCTGCAACCGCTGCATCGTCAAGGATGCCTGCCTAGCGTGGGCACTTGAGAGCGGCCAAGATGCTGGGGTATGGGGTGGACTCTCAGAAGATGAGCGTCGAGCCCTCAAGCGCCGTGCGGCTCGAAACCGGGCCCGTTTGTTGGAGCAATCCAGCCAGATTCGCTAGGTCCCCCCAACCTCGCCCGCTGAACCGCAGCGGCCAGAGGACTTTTACAGAGGAAATGTCACTCTCGCCGAGGTGCCCTCATGGGCACCCTCGAGCGTGAGGCTACCTCGGAGTTCGTTCTCTGTGAGCGTGCGCACGATCTGCAACCCCAGATTAGACGAGGCCTCCAGGTCGAAATCCACTGGCAGCCCCACCCCGTTGTCGTAAATGCGTATGGAGCATTCAGTCGCACTCCGCTGGACAAGGATCCGAAGCGAGTCTCCCTGGGCGGCTAGGCCGTGCTCCAGAGCATTGTGGATGAGCTCGGTGACCACCAGGGCAAGGGGTGTGGCCAATCGAGGCTCCAAAGTCCCGACAAGTCCTTCACGCTCGATCGAGATGGCGTTGACCCGAGGACTTAATTCGCGGGCATTGGAGATGAGGCGATCAAGAACGTCGTCGAAGGCCACAGTTTCCTCAGAACTGCCCGACAAGGTCTCATGGACCATGGCGATGGAGCCGATGCGTCGAACTGCCTCCCCCAGGGCGGCGCTCGCCGCGGGATCCTCAATCCTTCGAGACTGAAGACGGAGGAGGGCTGAAACCGTCTGAAGATTGTTTTTCACGCGATGATGAATTTCCCGGATGGTCGCGTCCTTGGTCACCAGTTCGCGATCGCGGCGTCGCACCTCTGTGATGTTGTGCAGAAGGACAATGGCGCCGATTCGATCGTTACCTTGAATAAGCGGCATGACAAGGAGATCTATCGTGCCGGCCTGGTTCTCGCATTCGACTCGTCGCAATGCTTTTCCACTCAGTGAACTTCGCAACCCTTCTTCATGCGCTTCTTGCCGGGCCTTCGTGAGAGATTCGGCAACCTCACCGAGGGAGTAACTTTCCAATTCATTTCCCCACCCGAGTCGGCTAAATGCAGAGCGGGCATTGGGACTTGCATAGGAGATGATTCCATTTACATCGAGGCGAATGAGACCATCACCAACACGAGGCAATGGGTCGAAAACTGATATCGCATCTGGGTAGGGAAAAGTTCCCTCCGCGACCATTCGATACAGGTTGTGCGCAATCTCGCGGTAATTCAATTCAAGCCGGCTTGGAGATCTCATTAATTCGGCGTTGCGATGTCTTGAAATCACTGCAATCACTTGGCCCTGGAAACTCACCGGAATCGTCTCTTCTTTGATCATGAGTTCCCCGATTTGTTCGGGCTCAGAGTCTCGTATGATTTCTCCGTTGGACAGGGCCGCATCGATACGCCCCCTGGACCCCCAAGAAATTTCATCGCCGATCACATCGTGGGCAAAGACTGTTGCTGCTGTCGTTGGCCGAATATGGGCAACAGCGATATGTCCAGTCGGCCAGCTCTTGCTGTCTTTACGCAAAGGAACCCAAAGGATGAGGTCGGCAAATGAGAGGTCCGAAAGCATCTGCCAATCCGCAGTGAGTTCATGGAGTCGATGAATCTGTTGCGGCGTAAGCGGACTCCGTCCCTCCAACAAATCCTCAATTTGAGCCATGGATTAACTCTCTCACGCCAGCCATTGCGACAGATAGGTGGGGACCTCTTGCGGGCCAAACCACGACAATTCTTTTTCCTGGGATTCAGAGAGAAGCAGAGATTGAACCTGCGACCACGCTATATCTGAGAGCAAACCCACTTCGTTGCCTTGAACATGCCCTACCTGCCCTGGTGCAAGATCTACGGCTAGGACAAAACCCATCGCATTTGGATCAGGCTGCATTTCGCGTGATTTCACGGCTGCCTGCCAAGACACTTCAAATTCCTGTTCTTCCTGATCATCGGCATCCATCTCGACACCAACGAAAGACTGTGAATCCACGATAAGTCCTTGGGCCGCATAGATGGATCCGCTTTCAATAAAAGTTCGAAGTCCAATTGGCGTGATGGGAATGTATGCGCGCATGGCATAAGGATATAAGGATCTACGAAGTTAATCCGAACGCCATGGATGCGATGCTCTTTCGAAGCGGAGATTTATCGTCGATCTCCAGCAAAGTTGCCCGCTCTTCCTCGGCTCTTGTGATCGTGCGAGCATCTCGAGGTAAAGTGAAGAGATTTTGTGGGCGAAGAGGGGCCGCAAGTGCAAAAAACTGATCCTCGTGAAGCCTACCTTTTCGCCCACGCGAACTCATACTCAAGACGATGCTCACCTGAGCGCGCATGGTTATCTGCGCGAAATCACCAACGAGTACCTCCAACCGATGCAGCCCTAAGGTGTCACTCTTTCCTACGAGCCAAAGAGCATCCGCTCTTTCGCACGACCAATGGATCATTGATGATGTCCATCTTCGATCAGTTAAAGAATCTGAAACACCTACTATGGATCCCAAGTCGATGATCGCGAAATCAAAGTTGGCGAATAGGTCCTCCAGATATTGCGCGAGCTGAGGGACCCTCTCCCTGGTGAACTCGCTGACACTTAGGTGGGGTGCAATCGTCCGTGAAGAACTGTCGGCATCCAACTTATGAAGGGAGAGCAAAGGTGCAATCGATGGGTGGCGAACATCAGCGTCGACAAGAATCGTCTCGTGTCCACGAGCACTTAACTCCATAGCAAGGTTTATGGCTAAAGTCGTGCATCCTACTGAGTCGGAAATTGATCCCACGGCAAGCACATGTGCGCGTCGTTTTCCGGGAGTCGAACTTGCCGAATTGCGTATCAAAGGAGATCTTACGAATCCTCTGACGATGTTCAGTAGTTCGGAGGGTTCGTTAGGTACGTGGAAGAGTCCGGCGAATTCTTGGGTGGCACTAGCATCTGTTGTGAATCCAAGAATCTGCCGTACTTTCTCCTGCAAAGAGGAGACCGCCGCGGGTGATATTCCTGGCAAATCAGGCGAAAAAATGAGTACAACGCTGCCGCTTCGAATCAGATCCGAGTCGATGAAAGCAGTGAGTGAGGCAACATCCAACGCCCTGAAAATCACATTCCAGCCCTGACTGAAAAGCGTTCCTGCAACGAAGCCTTCCAACTCCGAATTCGCGATTGCCGTGACAACCGTAGGCAATGCAATTTCAGCCATGAACGCGGACCAGGACTATACGCCCTGATGCTGTCGCATCCAGCACCTGCACAATATTTCTTGCGTTAACAGATATGGTCAACGTTAAATCAGCACCCAGATTCTGTGCTTTCCTGTCGATGCCCAGGATGAATGCATGGGAGAGAACCAGAATCGGTGGACCGACCTCCTTCGCAAGATGGGGATCGCCAACGTGATAAAGATTCACGGTTTCGCCTATTTGAAGATCAAGGGGCATATCTGATGTATGAACGCTGAGGGGAACCGCGCTCATCTGTTGCTTACTAGAGTTCGCGCTTAATGCACTAACTGGCAAGAGCTCACCAGGGTTTACGGACTTGACCACAAAGAAGTTTGAAACATCGCTTCTAGCCGAGACATACGTATCGGATCCGCCGGGAATTGCCGCCCTTGTCGCAATCAACTCGTTCTGTGATATCACCGTTCCGGGTACGAGGGCGGTCCGGGCGCTCCAGAGGAGCTCAGTGCGATTCGCTGCCGATGACAAGACATATGCCGAAAGGAAGGAGGCACATATAAGAATTACTGCAGCTATCGGCCGAGTTGGCACTCTTTTGCTAAACCGTCTCATAGGGAGCAACTAAAGTTCCTCGCTGACAACTCCGGTCATAGATTCCCACAGTCATCCGAAAGTGTGAGCGAAATATCCTCCGATAGGACGGCGACGAAGGGGAATCGGCTGACAAGAGTGTGCCAATGACCACTTCCACCGTAGTTTCGCGACCTGTTTCACTTCTTCCAATATCGAGCAACCAGAGCGATCTGTGGGACCACCCGATGCTTGATCTCTACAAAGTCAACGTCGAAAAGAACATTATTCAAAAGCCGCTCCTGTATACAATCCCGAGCAACT
>CAYXIS010000124.1:0-4131 GCA_964465545.1 uncultured Bifidobacterium sp.
TCGGTGTCGATCCTAAGAAAGCCGATCAGGCAATCCGAAGCACAGTCAACTTGCCACACGGAACCGGCAAGACAGTCCGCGTTCTTGTTTTCGCAGGTGGAGCCCGTGCTGACGAAGCACGCGCAGCCGGTGCCGACGTTGTTGGCGCAGACGAATTGATTGAAGAAGTTGCAAAGGGCCGACTTGATTACGACGCCGTTGTCGCAACACCAGATTTGATGGGCAAGGTTGGTCGCCTTGGTAAGGTGCTTGGACCCCGTGGTCTTATGCCAAACCCGAAGACCGGCACCGTAACAACCGATGTTGCCAAGGCAGTCACCGATATCAAGGGGGGAAAGATCGAGTTCCGCGTTGATAAGAACTCAAACCTCCACTTCATCATCGGCAAGACTTCTTTCACTGCGCAGCAGTTGGCCGAGAACTACGCGGCAGCACTCGATGAGGTAAACCGCGCGAAGCCATCTGCTTCAAAGGGCCGCTACATCAAGAAGTCGGTTATCTCGACAACGATGGGACCTGGCATTGCCGTGGATCCCAACCTCACACGAGAGCCAAACGTGGCCGAATAGATATTCGAAAGAGATTCCCCCGCAAGGGGGAATTTTTTTTGCCCTGTTTTATTTCCCCGCTTGACTTGGAGTGCACTCCAAGTTCTACGGTGGCCCAGTGATCAACAAAAACTCCCCTTCGCCGAACCGTCATGCCCTCACGATCTCCGAGGTCTCCGCACGCACCGGACTCTCTCAGGACACCTTGCGCTACTACGAGAAGGCCGGCCTCATTGAAAAGGTCGGTCGCACCCCAAGTAACCGTCGCTACTACGAGGCCGTCGATCTGGACTGGTTGGCATTTCTCCTGCGTTTGCGCGAAACCGGTATGTCGATCGCCGATATGCGGCATTTTGCCCAGTTACGTAGCACCGGGACGGCGACCGTTGCTGACCGACTGGCCATGCTGCGCGAGCACCGCAGCTTGCTGGGAACTCACATTCGAAATCTGCGTCAGAGCGCGAAAGTCCTCGATACCAAGATCGATCACTACGAAGAACTACTCGCAGAGCAACAGAAAAGGAAACGCTGATGACCACTGGTGCAGAAACCAGACAGGAGCGCTTTGAACGCGGCATGAAGGTACTCACCACAATTGACGGCAAAAGTGGGCAGAAGGTCATTGATTCTTTAGCGGAGATTTCTCCCGAACTCGGTCATCAAATCGTCGCTTGGGCTTTTGGCGACATTTACGATCGTTCTGGCCTTGCCCCAAGGGATCGGCAATTGGTCACGCTTGGAATGCTCACCGCCCTAGGCGGTTGTGAGCCACAACTAGAGGTTCACATTAATGCCGCCCTTAATACTGGTCTCACTTCGGAGGAGATTGTCGAAGCTTTGTTGCATTCCGCGGTCTATTGCGGCATGCCCAAAGCCCTTAACGCGACGTTTGTTGCTAAGAAGGTATTCACAGACCGCGGCCTTCTTCCAGTCAATACGGCGTAGTCGCCTCTGGGTTAGCGGTGCCATTTGCCCCGCGCTACTTTCTCCAGTATTCTCGGTTTTAATGGAATAAGGAGCGGCAATGAGCAAACGCGAGGCAAAGACGGCTCTCTACGAGCAGTTCGCCCGGATGGGCAAGGGCTTCTCCAGCCCCAAGCGTCTGGAACTCCTGGATCTCCTCGCCCAGGGCGAGCGTTCTGTTGAGTCGTTGGCGACTGAGGCGGGCCTAGGACTTTCCACTGCGTCCATGCATTTGCAGGCTCTAAAGGATGCGGGCTTGGTTGCCACTCGCCGAGAAGGCACGACGATCCACTACCGACTCAATGGCGAAGATGTCCAAGCACTTTTTGCGTTGTTGCGAGATGTCGCGACGACTCACCTTGCTGAAGCCGAACGAGCGGCCACCGCATATTTAGGCGGCGACCCTCATGATTTCTCTAACGCTGTTGATCGGGCGCAATTGCTTGAAAGCCTGAGTTCGGGAGAAGTTGTTGTCTTGGATGTGCGACCTACTCTTGAATTTGAAGCAGGACACGTACCGGGGGCTCGCTCGGTTCCGCTTTCGAGACTAGATGAATTTGTTTCTACCCTCAAGAAGGATCTTGACGTTGTCGTGTACTGCCGCGGCGCCTATTGCGTGCTGGCCTACGACGCAGTGAAAGCACTCAACAAGAAGGGCTTCAAGGCGCGTAGATTGCAAGAAGGAATGCTTGAGTGGCGCCTGGCTGGCTTGCCTGTCGAAAAAAGTGTTGCATAAACAAAATCCCCAACAAATACAAGGAGTTCGCAATGAAGGTTCTGATGGTCATCAATGGATCTGCCTACGGGCTGGATTCGACGTATAACGCAATCCGTTTAGCTGGATCCCTGTCCAAGCGCGAGGACGTAGAAGTAACTGTCTTTCTTATGGGCGACGGCGTTACTGCCGCGATGGCCAATCAGAAGACTCCCGATGGCTACTACAAACTCGATCGCATGCTCTCCATCGTGACACGTAACGGTGGGGCCATTGAATGCTGCGGAACGTGCATGGATGCTCGCGGAATTAGCGAAGAGATGCTCATCGAAGGGTCGAAGCGCTCAACGATGGAAGCTCTTACCGACGCAACGTTAGCGGCTGACAAGGTCTTAGTTTTCTAATGACAGACGCTCGTCGCGAACAGACGGTGCTCGTCCTCGGGGGCGGCATAGGCGGAGTGGCAACTGCGAATCGTCTCCGAAAGAAATTGGGCAGTCAGCACCGGGTGATTCTTGTCAGCCGCGATGTTGATTTCACATTCGCGGCATCCTATTTATGGGTGATGACGGGGGATCGCAAACCCGAGCAGATAACCCGATCATTGCAGCGGCTTGAGCGGCGTGGAATAGAAGTCATGATTGGTGAGGTCGAGAAAATCGATCCAGTCACTCGCATGGTTGTTGTTGCAGGCAGGAATATTGCAGCCGACTACCTTGTAGTGAGCCTGGGTGCGCAGTGGGCGACCGAACGAGTGCCTGGTTTGGCAGAGTACGGTCACACCTTCGCCACTCTCCCTGGTGCCCAACTTCTTGCGAGGCAATTGGCTTCCATTGATTCCGGTCGTGTGAGCGTCGTGACAGCATCGCCACTTTACAAGTGCCCAGCCGCTCCCTACGAAGCGGCGTTGCTGATTGACGCGGGACTGAGAAAGAGAGGCGTACGCGATCGCGTCGAGGTAGTGGTCCGTAGCGCCGAACCTGCGCCAATGCCGGTGGCTGGTGCCAACGTATCTGCGGCAGTTGAGCAATTGATGTTGGAGCGCGATATTGACTACAAATCTAGTTTCCAAATCACGGCAGCCGAAAAAGGGCTGTTGCATTTCGGCGATAATTCCGAGCGTTCTGATCTACTCGTATATATGCCGCCGATCACTTCCCCATCAGTGATCGCCAATTCTGCACTTGCCGATTCTGACGGTTGGATTCATGCCGATCCCCACACATTGGAAACTAACTTTGACGGTGTATTCGCCATCGGGGATAACACGCAGATTGTCTTGAAAATCGGAAAGCCATTACCTCGTGCAGGAGTCTTCGCGCATGCTGAAGCACTTGTTGTTGCTGACAGAATTGTCGCGTCCATATCCGGCAATCCCTCTGATGCCCAATTCGATGGCAACGGCGGCTGTTTCATCGAAACCGGAGCAAGACGCGCCGCGTATGGCTCGGGCAATTTCTACGCGGAGCCTTCACCTTCGATCACTTTACATTCGCCGGCTAGACGTTGGCATTGGGGTAAGGCCGCGTTTGAACAAAATGTGCTTCGACGATGGTTTTAAAGACAGATCCCTTCCTTACCCACTAACGCTTTCACCCGACCCAATTCAACCTATGAGGAGAAGTACATGAACTACGGAATGAGCCGAACGATCAATCGACCATTCGATGAGGTCAATGCCGAGATCCGCGCCGCCCTGGCAGAGCAGAGTTTTGGCATTGTCAGCGAGGTCGACATGCAGGCGACATTCAAGAACAAGCTCAACGTTGAGATAGAGCCGATGCTCATTCTGGGGGCGTGCAACCCGAATTACGCATTCCGAGCGTTGAACGCTGAGCCATCCATCGGCCTGCTCCTGCCCTGCAACGTGGTCATCCGCAAGACCGATGCCGGTGTCGTGGTGGA
>CAYXIS010000125.1:0-4051 GCA_964465545.1 uncultured Bifidobacterium sp.
CCACAGGGTCTGGAATGTCTGCGATGTTCGCCTCTGTGGCATGCCTTGTTCAGGCTGGGGATCATGTTGTGGCATCGGCAGCAATGTTTAGTTCCTGCTATGTCGTACTAACAGAGATCCTGCCTAAATGGGGCGTCACCTTCGAGTTGGTCAAGGGGAACGATCCGGCTGTTTGGGCGAAGGCGCTTTCAAAACCAACTAAGGCTGTCTTCATTGAGACCCCCAGCAATCCAATGCTTGAAATCGTCGACATTGAAATGGTTAGCAATTTGGCCCATCTTGTGGGCGCGACCGTCATCGTTGACAACGTCATGGCATCACCGATTCTGCAAAAGCCCCTGGAACTTGGGGCCGACGTCGTCATGTACTCAGCGACCAAGCACATTGACGGTCAAGGCCGTGTCCTTGCCGGGGCGATTCTCGGAAGTTTTTCCTACATACAAGAAAAACTCAATCCATTTGTACGTCATACAGGTCCATCGCTCAGCCCCTTCAATGCTTGGGTGCTGGTGAAATCTCTTGAGACCATGAGCATGCGAGTTGAGAAGATGAGCAATAGCGCACAAACCCTCGCGCAGTATCTCGAGACATGTCCGCAAATAAAGAGCGTGCGCTATCCAGGCCTGAAATCCCATGCAGGCTACGACACGGCTCAAAAACAGATGTCAGGTGGGGGCTCGACGATTGGCATCGAATTCAAGGGACCAAAGGCCGAAGTCTTCGCATTCATGAACGCACTCCGAGTAATAGACATCTCCAACAATCTTGGCGACAGCAAGTCGCTGATCACTCATCCTGCTTCCACAACTCACCGTCGCCTAGCACCTGAAATTCAGGCCGAGATGGGAATTACAGATTCAGTGTTAAGGCTTTCAGTCGGATTGGAATATGCAGGTGATCTTCTGGCGGATATCGAGCAAGCCCTCAACTGACCAGTTGGGCTACCACTAAGAGAATTGAAAATAGACTTAGGTAACTGATAGACCACTGGAAAATCTTTCCTGCAACTTTGCCGTACGAATCCGTCTTCTCATTCAATTGAAGAAGTTGGAAGGCAAAAACCAAGCCAAGGGCGATCGTGAAGATCAATGACCACAGCGGAAGTCTGGCCAATTGGATCATTGCCACCGAAGAAATAATCATTGCAACGGTGTAGAACCACATTTGAGTCCTCACCTGGGTCTTCGTCGCAACAACCGGAAGCATCGGAATACCCGCGGCTGAATACTCGTCTTTGTACTTTATTGCCAATGCCCAGAAATGTGGTGGCGTCCAAAAAAAGATCACCATAAAGAAAGCAACAGCTGCCCAAGAAATCGAATTGGTGATTGCCGCCCACCCGATAAATACAGGCATGCACCCCGCTGCCCCGCCCCAGACAATGTTCTGAGAAGTTCGCCGCTTCAAGGCCATCGTGTAGATCACCACGTAATAGGCGATGGCGATGAAAGTAAAAAGAGTGGCCATTGGCGTAGTGAAGAGCCAGAAGACGAGTAGCGAAATCAGCCCAATCACACTTGCGAAAACGATTGCGGCGCGGGAAGTAATGACCCCGGTCACAAGAGGGCGTTTTGATGTTCGCGCCATGACACGATCCACATCGCTTTCGATCACCATGTTGAACGCATTTGCGGATCCAGCCGCGAGCATGCCGCCGAGGATCGTCGCGATACTCACGCCCGCACTTGGAATCCCCTTCTGGGCAAGGACAAGTGCAGGAAGGGTAGTGACGAGTAGTAGTTCTACAACGCGCAGCTTCATGAGGGCGATGTAGCCGCCCATCACCTCGCCGATCCCAACCCGATGGGCCATAGTCATTGGCATAGATTACTCAGCAAGATTGAGCCTCGTTCTCAGCGTCCTCCCAGTTGGCACGGTTACTTTTTGGCCACCGAGAGAGAAGACGAGGAAAGACTATGAAAGCCGAAGATTCCACCCCAGAATGGTTCCAATTGGCCAAAGCCGATGCGTTCGAACCCAAACCCAAGAGCAGAGCAGTCTTGAGGACCCTGGCCCTGGCCACTCCGCTTTTCGTTCTCGGCGCCGGTCTGGCCTTCGCTCAGACTCAAGACAGCCCAACAGCCTCGGCAAGCGGCCTTGTGGCAACCTCGTCCGCTTCTGCTGACCCCATTTCTCTTTCCACCACCCCGACTGCGACCACGCCGGCACCAGCATCTGCGCCAGCGGCTTCTGCGCCAGCGCCAAGATCAGCAAGCAACGCCGTTTCGATCTCACAGGCATCCTCGGTAACGCCAACAACTCAGGCTTCGATAACTATCAAGAAACCGGCAATCACGATGCCAACCGGCGGGGGCGATGATGGCGGTCGCGACAGCGACGACGACTAAGGAGTAGGAGACGCGCTCACCTCTAGCGGAGAGGTGATCTTCCCGAGCAAACGGTCCAACGTGTTTCGAGCTTGATCGGTTGCCGCTTGGCCCTTATGAATGTGGTCTGCAATCGCAACGAAGATATATTCATGAGTTCCAGATTCAACATAACCAGCCAAGCTGACTGTCCCATCAAGGGTTCCCGTTTTTGCGTGAACGAGCCCGACTGCCTGGGGCGCCGTATTGATGAATCGAGATTCCAAGGTTCCTGAAATGCCAGATATCGGCAAACCTTCGTAGACCGCTGCAAACTTCTGGTCACCACGTATTTTCATAAGTAAATCCGCAATCAATTTCGCTGTCACTCGGTCTCGTTTGGAAAGACCGCTGCCGTCGTGAATATACAGACCACTCTGATCTACCTGGAGATCGGTTAGCAACTTCTTAATCGTCAATGCAACGCCCTCGTCATTCATCGGGTAGCCGACTGCATGTGAGGCTGCGCGCACCAGTCGTTCGGCTAGAAGATTGTCGCTCCAGGTAAGGGAAAACTTCACCATCGAACTTATGGTTGGTGAAGTGACTGTTGCAATCTCTGCACCAGAGGCAGATTCGACTTGGTTGCTGCTGATTTCATGGAATTTGGCATTGATGGCTCTTGAGGCGAACGCATGTTTTAGCAAAGAAACGTCTTTGGAATACAAACCAGAGTATTTAACTAAAAGATTGCGAAGTGGCAGTTTCTCCTCCGCCTTAAGATCGGTGATTGACCGATTCACTAGATATGAAAGCCAAGCTCGATGGTACTTGGTAGCCTCGAGATAACTATCTGTCATCCAGGGGTCCAGGTTGCCTGAAATGACCAAGGTTCTTGGATTGTTTCCCTTTGAGACCCGCGTGACATACTTATAATTTGGATCTAGATACTGCAGGGCTGCGCTAGTTGAAAGTAATTTAAGAACCGACGCAGGCTTTCGTGGAGATGTCGCATCGGTTTCAAACACGATCTCACCGCTCGAGCGATCAATCAAGATAATGGAGGGTCCGGCCAGACTTGGAGAAGACGAGATCTGAGCGAATACGCGTGAAATATCGGCAACCGGTGTCACTGGTGTTGCCATCGCGGAAGGCACGCCGAGAGCCAATACCAAACCCAATGGCATCAAGATTCGGCGGAGATAGTTCATAGAATTATTACAAGAAGATTGCGATGAGAATGTTGGCGCTGGTCAGAACAACTAACGCAGTCCATATTGAATTTTTGGCTTCGGGTTTCTTGAAATTTCGGTAAGCGAGGACCAAGATCGCCAACAAAATCACGAACTTCGCCCCTACCCAAGCGTTATTGAGAAGCGGCCACTTATCAGGGTTCTGATCGTGAAGAGGCGTACGAATCCCCACCATCACTAAGCCCGCCACAAGGGCAGCTAGACCGCTGTGAAGAACCCCCGGGTTGATGCTTCGTGGTGACTTCTTCACCTGCATCAACAGAAGGGCCATGATTCCGATGACAGAAAGAATGTGCACAAGTAAGGCAATATTGTTCACCAGAGCCAGACCGGTCATGGATTACCCTTTCAAGAGTTTAGATAGCGTTTCTAATCTATTCAGTTTAGAGTGCACTTCATGCTTCCACCCGCAACCATTGGGCCAGGTGAATTTTTCCCTGTGGTGGGCGTTGGTCCGCACCCCAAGCCATGGCCAGATGGTAACCAATTTGA
>CAYXIS010000126.1:0-3998 GCA_964465545.1 uncultured Bifidobacterium sp.
ATGATGGCGGCACCAAAGGTTGCCGCGATGACGCGCTCAAACACCAATTTCGCCCACGACAAAGGCGTAGACAGGTACATCTCGATGCGGCCCTGTTTCAACTCATTCACCCAATTGGAAGCCTGCTGAATGATGTAGCCAGAGACAAAAGGTGGAATGAGCGAGACACATACTCCGATGTATTGAGTTTCCATGGAGGCCTCAAAGTCACCTTGTTTCGTGACGCCCAGCCATTTGAAGATCTCCCAGCTTTTGGCGACATTCGGCTCGAGAAAGATGAGCATCGCCGTAAATGCTGCCGTGGTAACCGTCCAACTCAGAAGTGCAATCCATCCGCGCGCAATGCTCGAGAGCCAGAATTGTTTTGGCTTGAGGACAAGGTTTTCGTTGGTGGGGATGACGATCGGCTGGCTCTTGTGCAGCAATCCCGTGCCTATGTCTCTATGCGTAAACAGAAGAGCCGATACGGCAATGAAGCCGATCGATGCAACCAGAAGCCACAACATTGAACCCCAGTTGGTCCCAAACCCCGGTATCAAAGGCCGGGATAGGTTCGCGTAGTACGTAGGGGAGAGATAGCGCAACTTGCCGACTACGCCAATCTCCTCCGCCACGTTGTTTATAACGTATAAGACCACCAGGACAATCGTCACAATCCCTGAGGCCGATTTGTATGTCCTCGACAATTGCGAAGCAAAGAGAGTAATCGAGAACGCCGAAAATGCCGCCACGCCACCAGCTATGAAGATCACGATAGATCCATACCAATTCGCTTGGCCGCAGGCGGCCATTGTCAGACCTGTGCCGACGCCGAGACCCAAGGAGATGAGTGAGATCGTCACGGCAAAACCGGTTGCCCTGTCGATCACAATACGGACCCGTGACGTTCCTGTTGCGAGAGCGAGTTCCATCGCGTGAGAATCCTCGTACCCGCGAACAACCTTCGACCCCTGAAGTATCGCGAAGAGACAAAGAAACGCTACAAAAAGAGTGATGTTGTGATACGAAAGGTAGCCCGCCAACGTATCTAGCCGATCTGCCGGCCATCGCAATGGTCGCATTGCTTCAATGGCAGGCTTCATAATTGCGGCAAACCGCTCGGGTCCTCCCGAAAAACTTTTTAATTCCTTGTTAAGTCCTAACGCTTCACCGTATTGCGCAAATCCCCCGACAATGACCCATGCAAGAATCGAAACCTTTTGCTCTCGCACATATTCGAAAATGAGTGAGGTATGTCGATTTCGCCCGAAATCACTTTGCGAGTTCAGAGAAGAACACCTCCTCCAAGGAGAGCTCTCGACTGTCAAACTCGATGATCTTCTTCGTGGCAAGAAGTCTGATAATCGGATCGATGCTTCCCTGAACGTTGCAATTTATCTGATTGCCTAGGATCTCGACCTTCTCGAGGCCAGGCACGTTGGAAAGGGTGGTGGCGGGAATGGGGGATTCCGGCACCACGTTAAACTGATGGGTTTTTGAGCGTCGCAATTCCTCTAGCGTCCCAACCCTCAAGAGATGGCCTTCATTGATCAATCCGATTCGATCGCATACTTGCTCGACCTCTGCGAGAACGTGTGAAGAAAGGAGCACGCTGGCGCCTTGATCGCGCGCCTCGAGAAGAAGACCGCGAAATTCCCTCTGGATCAATGGGTCGAGGCCAAGGGTGGGTTCATCGAGAATCAGAAGTGAAGGTTTGTGCATGAACGCCTGAATGAGAAGGAGCTTCTGTTTGTTTCCGTGAGAGAGTTCCTCAAATTTAAGATTGAGGCCAAGTTGCAGTCGGTCGGCTATTTGGAATACATAGTCTTTGTCAACACCCCCACGAAGACCAGCGAGCACTTCCAGCACGTACAGCCCCGTCATGCCAGGGAATTTGGGGAGCTCCCCCGGCAGATATCCAATGAAGCTCTTTGTTGTTTTGCTATTTTCCCTAACGAGTAATCCTCGAACATAAGCCTGTCCGGCGGTTGGATGAATCAAATCCATCAGCAACTTAATGAATGTGGATTTACCAGCGCCGTTCGGACCAATCAGCCCGAAGATCTCACCTTGCTTAATCGTTAGATCTAGATCGAAGAGGCCTCTTTTGCTTCCATAGTCCTTCGTCAAGCCTCTAGTTTCAATTGCGAACTTATCGTCCGAGGATCGCGTATCTGATCTCATTATTTCCTGGTTTCAATAATGGCCCTTATTAAATGAGATTAGTCTTCTTGTCCCGGGAATTTAAGGGCAATATTGAGTAACCGTGCTCACTTGCCCAGTGCCGCACGCTCACGAGAAAGGATTCGGACTAGCTGGCACTCTCCGTCAGAATTGAGACGCGGTTATTGGACACGGAAAGAAAGCCTCCGTGGACCGCGAAGTCAGTGACCGCCCCATCGGCGCCCTTGATGCTGACTTTTCCGTCGACAAGTACGCCGAAGAGAGGTGCATGACCTGGAAGAATTCCTAGATCGCCCTCAACTTTCGGCTCATGCGTCAAAGCAAAGAAATTGATCCTACATTCCCGGCGCCTATGCCCCTGCTAGCGGAGATCTATATACGAGAATGATGATTAACTACACTGCCTAGATCGCTGATCATCAACAACAAGAGCGTTTGCCAAAGGGAGATGAGATGAGTTCGAGAACAAAATGGAATCCACGAGATTCCATAAGAACATATTCCAAGAATCCCAGGCACTCCTCGAAGCCAATATTTAGAGCAAGTGTTTTCCTTTTGACTCTCCTGCCCTTCATCACTGTCAACGCCACTACATGGGTAGCCGATGCCGCAGTCTCACCTCGCCCTGGTGGAGCATGTGTATCCGAACTGCAATGGACCTCTCTAAGTTCAGTGAACGTGGATGCTTCTGTCCAACTGATTTGCCTCAAGACTGCCAAGGGACTGAAATGGCAAGACCCTGGAAAAGTCAAAGTAGATGCGCATTTAAATTCAATCCTAATGAAGTGCGGAGATCAACTAAGGCAGATTGAGGTGGCAAAGGTCGACGCCAAGCTTCTCTCCTCATTCAAACTCGCAATCAATCAATACATATCCACGGTATTGCACCTTCGAGTTGTCCGAATCGAAACGAGCACGGGATTCTTCAATCTGAGTGTGAAATACTATGGGCAAGTTGGAATGTGTTCAGGAGGAATTGGAAGCTACGCCTCCTATGTAGGACCGGACACTCGAATTCCTGCAAATTCGACGTTGCTCTGGGAAGCATTCACATATTGCCAGATTGGCCCTCAAACTGCTCCTCTAGATCTTGCATTTGCAAGAGTCGGCAATTCATGGAAATTCGTCGCACTCGGAGGAATCACTTCCCAGCCGGTTTACCAATAGATGGCAGGATCTCAAGTTTGATGTATGCCCGGAGAGACTCGAACTAGCTAGCACTCTCCGTCAGAATTGAGACGCGGTTATTGGACACTGAAAGAAAGCCTCCGTGGACCGCGAAGTCAGTGACCGCGCCGTCGGCGGCCTTGATGCTGACTTTGCCATCAACAAGGATGCCAAAAAGCGGTTCATGCCCAGGAAGAATTCCAAGGTCACCTTCAACCGTACGAGCAGAAACCATCCGGGCTTCCCCGGACCAAACTCGCTCGGCAGGAGTGACTAGTTCTACTCCTAGCAATGCACCGCTTTCAGCCATGATTTATCCCTTTGCCAATTCAGCTGCACGACGCTCGACATCATCGAGGCCACCGCACATGAAGAATGCTTGTTCTGGAATGTGGTCGTAGTCGCCGTTTGCCAAGGCCTCGAACGCTGCAATGGTTTCAGCAACAGGAACGAAGGATCCGTCGAGGCCGGTAAAGGCCTTTGCAACGAAGGTGTTCTGCGACAAGAAGCGCTGGATACGACGTGCGCGGCCAACGAGGATGCGATCCTCTTCAGAGAGTTCGTCGATACCAAGGATCGCGATGATGTCCTGCAAGTCCTTGTAACGCTGCAAGATCTGCTTGGTGCGGTTAGCAACACGGAAGTGGTGCTCGCCGATGTAGCGAGGA
>CAYXIS010000127.1:0-3980 GCA_964465545.1 uncultured Bifidobacterium sp.
TCTCTGGCAGATGCGCAGAGGTGGCACGCCTCATGGCAGGTGGTTTGTTACTGCGATGGTGACGCTCCCATTCATGCCTTTGCTCGCCAACTCCTTCGGATGGATCTTTACTGAAACTGCGCGCCAGCCGTGGGCGGTTTTCGGATTGATCAAGACTTCGGCTGGGGTGAGCCAAGTGGTATCAAGCGGTGCGGTCTTGTTCACGCTTATCGCCTTCACCCTTCTTTACGGAGTGCTTGCAGTGATCGAGGTGGGCTTGATCTTGCGAACAATCCATATCGGACCTCGTCCCGAAGTTGAGTACGACGTCGACACTGTCGGCGGATCCGATACCCGTCCACTCGTGATGTCCTACTAGGAAGGAGAAGACAATGTCATTTCAAAGCGTATGGTTCTTACTTATTGCGATTCTCTGGGTGGGATATTTCATTCTTGAGGGTTTCGACTTCGGAGTCGGGATGCTGCTTCCTTTTGTATCTCGAAATGAAGCCGATCGTCGCGCAGTTCTTACGACACTGGGTCCGGTTTGGGACGGAAACGAAGTCTGGTTGCTTGTAGCAGGTGGTGCCACCTTCGCGGCCTTCCCTGAGTGGTATGCGACGCTGTTTAGCGGGTTCTATCTTCCGTTGTTTTTGATCTTGGTGGCATTGATCGTTCGCGGTCTAGCATTCGAGTATCGAAGCAAATACGGAAAACCTGCGTGGCGCAAACGCTGGGACATCGCGATATTCGTAGGAAGTGGACTTCCTGCACTTCTCTGGGGAGTTGCCTTCGCCAATATTGTGCGCGGCGTACCCTTGGAGAAGGCCAGCAGCGGTTCAATCGAATATGTTGGAGGATTCTTCAACCTTCTGAACCCTTATGCACTTCTTGGTGGCGTTGTGACCTTGACGGTCTTCCTCACCCATGGAGCGCATTTCTTAGCACTGAAAACAGCGGGCGAGATTCGCGTTCGGGCTCACGCCCTAGCAATTCGCTTGGGTCTGGTTGCGGCGGTGGCGGCAGTGGCATTCTTGGTCTGGAGCAACATGATGCTGCCCTCCATCAACACGAAATTCCTCGTGCTCTCTATCGTGACCGCGCTGTTGTGGGTTGGCGGACTTGCTGCCAATTTCAAGGGACGCGAAGGATGGGCGTTTATCGCCTCCTCAATTGCAATCGCGACATTTGTCAGCGGTCTTTTCGTGGCTCTATATCCGCGAGTGATGCCAAGTTCTCGCGGTTCAGAGTTTGACCTCACCATCTTCAACGCTTCGAGCACCAACTACACCCTCAAAGTGATGACAGTTGTTGCCGTGGTCATGACGCCGATCGTGCTGGTCTACCAGGGATGGACGTATTGGGTCTTTAGGAAGCGCGTGAGCGCCTCCCAGATTCAACACCCAGAAGTAGGAGTACTCGATACATTGCACCAGTGAAATCAGTTGATCTGCGGCTGCTGCTCTCCTTGAGCGGCGGCCGCAGATTATTCTCACTCAGTCTCGTAGCAGGGGTACTTTGGTCGTTCATTGTCGTGGGCAATGCCTACCTGATTGCGGAAATCATTGTTGGGATCATCGGCCACAGACCACACGTTCAGAGATTGATTGTTGCTTTGGGTCTTCTCTGGCTGGTCCGCGGGATCTTCCAATCGCAATTTGACTACTGGTGTTCGGTGCAGGCAATTCAGATAAAACGCCTATTACGAACAGATGCAACCTCGCAGATTGAGAATTTCGCGGACGGGTCTTCGGCACGACTTAGCAATATCCTCACCAAGGGGTTGAACTCCCTAGACATCTACCTTGGCCGTTTCATTCCGCAGATGCTATTTGCGACGATCACACCGGCCGTCATCATCGCGACTATATTCACGCAGGACGCGATCTCTGGCTTCATCGCGCTCATCACCTTGCCATTGATTCCGCTTTTCGGAGCCCTGATCGGTAGATTTTCCGCCGAATCTGTCATGAAGAAGTGGCAGACCCTGGGAACCCTTTCTGCCTACTTTGAGGATTCACTACGAGGATTTGCCACGCTGAAGATCTTCGGGCGTAGCAGGAGCCAGGCAAACAGGATTGGGCAGATGGGTGATAAATACTCCGATGAGACCATGAAGGTCTTGCGGATTTCCTTTCTTTCGGCATTCGCACTCGAACTCATAGCCACCTTGTCAGTGGCGATTATTGCGGTGTCAATCGGTCTGCGTCTGCTCTCTGGTTCTGTGGACTTTAGAACTGCACTGATTGTTTTGGTCCTTGCTCCGGAGGTCTATTTCCCAGTGAGAAACGCTGCCTCTCTCTTTCACGCATCGCAAGACGGAACTCAAGCACTGCGGGAACTGGGTGAGGCGAAAGCCGAACCGAAGGTGGCGGCATCAGTGCGATCTCTTGAAAGCCGGAAGGTAACCTCGATTTCTTGGCAGCCGTGGGAATTCGTTGACGGGGTAACAGTGCCAATGGGACAAGTCGGACGAGGGCAGATGCTTTTCATTATCGGCGAATCCGGGATAGGCAAAACGAGTTTTGCGAATAATCTTCTCGGCTTCTCCTTCTCTGCGCGTATTGAGGTTCACGCGGAGGAGAAAGTGTTCAATCTTGAGGACGGCATGCAGGGCGAATGGCAGAAATTGGTCGGATGGATTCCACAGAATCCGCAGTTGGCAACGGGGAGTGTCCGTGACCAAATCCGTTTGGTGGATGCGGCGGTGGGTGATTCACGGATAATCCAATCCCTTTCGATTGCTGGCCTATCCATGGACGATCTCCCCGAAGGACTTGGAACTCACATTGGCAAAGGAGGAGAAGGTTCACATGCTGCCTCTGGTGGGCAGATACGGAAAATTGCGGTGGCGCGTGCGCTATTTCGCAATCCCGCACTCCTGATTGCCGATGAGCCGACGGCCGATTTGGATCGGGAGAGTGCCGATGCTGTGATGCACGCACTTCGGCAAGCCCAAGAGGACGGCGCGATGGTCGTGTGCATCACCCACGATCAATCTCTGCCACAGCCTGGGGACCTAATCTGCGAAGTCGAGCGGATCTCGCGATGAAGCGAACGTATCCCTACCTACTCAGCAGCGCCGCCTATATCGCGGGCATCGGTCTTACCATCACCAGCGCATGGCTGATAACCATGGCATCCTTTCGTCCTCCGTTGGTGACGCTGAGTGTTGCAATTGTCGGCGTGCGATTCTTCGGCATTTCCAGGTCCGTCTCGCGATACTTCGAACGGCTCTCATCGCATCGTCAAGTCTTTGATCGCCTCTCGAGGTTGCGTGTGCGACTCTTTGAAGCAATCACCTCCAATTCCCTTGGGCTCATCCGGGACCTGTCGTCAGGGACTTTGGTTAAGCGGGTCGTCGATGATGTCGAGCGAGTTCAGGAGTACGAATTGCGCATCATCCTGCCTCACGTCGCAGGTGCGATCACGGTGTTCACTGCAGTGGCATTGGGGGGATGGATCCTTCCCATATCTGTTCTCATTACTTTGCCCGTATGTCTCGTACTGCTCTTTTTATTACCGGTCTTTGTGAAGGCTCGTTGTGAGGTGTTAGCGGGAAGGATTGAGGTGCTGGAGAATCAGTATGCAGCACTTATTCAGCAGGCATCGCACGGTATTGCCGAAGCGCGGTTCTATGGATATTTGAGCGAGCGACTTGAGCAAACGCGCGAGATCGAGATCAAGGTCATGCGCGAAGAGGAGGCGTTGTTACGAGCAAATAGAAGCTTCGCTTTAACCTCTGCTTCGACGATTGGATTTGCCCTTGTTGCCTTGGTCTGGATGGCGTTTACGCACTCATCCACGCTTCCTGCGGTGAGAATCTCAATGCTCGTCTTTCTGCCGCTGGTGATGTTTGAAGCCGTCACTATGTGGTACCCGAATCTTTTCGGCGCGGGCAAACTCCTCCTGGCTCGCGGTGAGATATCTCAGATTATGAATGCGCCGATAGTTTCGAGTATTTCCAAGATCGACCTTGACGAGCCGGTAACTAGAATCGT
>CAYXIS010000128.1:0-3918 GCA_964465545.1 uncultured Bifidobacterium sp.
CGCTTCAAGGACTATGACGAGGTCACCAACTTCAACAAAGTCACCTTCACCAGCAGCAATTTTCACGACTGTGCCTTGCATAGGGCTAGTTAGGCCATCGCCTGTGACGAGACCGCTCATGCCTTTCTTGGCGCGGTGGCGTTTGTGGATTGGCTCTGGCGCGTGCAAGATCACATCGAATCGGTGTCCGTTTACTTCGGCGACAAAGTGTTCGGCTGCCGCATGCGAGGGAACGTGGGCTCCCGATTTTCCAAAGGCGGCAATCTCGTTGACGAATTCATTTTCAATGTAACTCGTGTAGACCGTGAAATGTTCAGTGAATGCAGGGTCCTCGACGATCGCTCGGTGGAAAGGCAGGGCGGTGGCAAGGCCGCCGATATGAAACTCTGCGAGGGCCCGTCTTGCGCGCTCAATAACCTGTGCTCGTGAATTGCCGGTCACGATGAGTTTGGCGAGCAATGAATCGAAGTTTCCCCCGATTGTGTCTCCGCTCTTGAAACCTGCGTCGATTCTTACACCCGGCCCGGATGGCAGGCGCCACTCTGTGATGCGTCCTGGAGCAGGGAGGAAGGATCGCCCCGGGTCCTCACCGTTGATACGAAATTCCATTGAGTGTCCTCGGATGACAGGATCTTCGTACCCGAGGTGTTCGCCCATCGCTATGCGGAACTGCTCTCTCACAAGATCGATACCTGTGATTTCCTCGCTAACCGGATGCTCTACTTGAAGACGCGTGTTCACCTCAAGAAAGGAGATCGTTCCGTCCAGTCCTACAAGAAACTCGCACGTGCCGGCACCGACGTATCCCGCTTCCTTCATGATCGCTTTGCTCGACCTGTATAGCTCGGCATTTTGGGCATCACTTAAGAACGGGGCGGGGGCTTCCTCGACCAATTTCTGGTGTCGACGTTGTAGAGAGCAATCGCGCGAACTAATGACAACTGCATCCCCGAATGAGTCGATAAGAACCTGGGTTTCAACGTGGCGTGGACGATCAAGATAGCGCTCGACGAAACATTCGCCGCGCCCGAAGCCTGCGATGGCCTCACGCACTGCAGAGTCGAATAGTTCTGGAATCTCCTCCATGGTGCGGGCGATCTTCAGGCCACGACCACCCCCACCGTGTGCAGCTTTGATAGCAACTGGTAGCCCAAATTCCTCTGCAAACGCAGTGACTTCCTCGTGTCCCTCGACTGGGTCTGCGGTTCCTGCAACCAGGGGAGCGCCAACTTTTGCCGCGATCTTTCGTGCCGAAACCTTGTCGCCGAGCAGACGGATGGCTTCGGGAGAGGGTCCGATCCAGATCAATCCAGCATCAAGGACGGCCTGAGCAAAGTTTGCGTTCTCCGAGAGGAAACCGTAGCCGGGGTGGATCGCATCGGCGCCCGACTGCCTGGCGACATTGATGAGTTTTTCGATGTTGAGATAGGTCTGAGCGGCGGTGAGACCGTTGAGCGAATACGCAGCATCGGCCGAGAGAGTGTGGATTGCTCCGCGATCTTCATCGGAGTACACGGCAATGCTCTTGAGCCCGTGATCCTTGCAAGCGCGGATAACCCGCACGGCGATTTCGCCGCGATTGGCGATCAGTACGCTCTTCATTCGTGAGCTCCCATTGTTTGGTGTGTTATCTCATGCCACGCATATCCTAATTGCGAAGTCATTTGACGAAGAAGCGGCACCGATAACCCGATGACGTTTGTGTAATCGCCTTCGATGGACGAGATGAATGCGCTGCTGAGCCCGTCGAGTGTGAAGCCACCCGCGACATTGAGCGGTTCCCCCGAAGCGACATAGTCATCGATTTCTTGATCTGAGAGTTCGGAGAAATTCACTTTTGTGGTCGCAATGTCGGCAATTTCCACCCCGCGTTCGGTGTCGAGAATGCAGTGCCCCGTATGCAGGTAGCCGGATTTTCCGCTCAGTAAATGCGCTCGTTCTCTTGCAACCTCTGGAGTCAGAGGTTTGCCAAGTGAGACTCCTTCGAACTCGAAAGTCGAATCACAAGCGATGATGAGCCCTGTGCCAACGAGTATTTCGCGGACAGTATGCGCTTTTACGATAGCGAGAGCGACCACCATCTCCTTAGGTGTCATCGACAGATAAAGTGAATCTTCCTCATCGACGTCACTGATCACAATCTGAGCATTGATGCCAGCTGCTTCCAATAGTCGTTTGCGAGAAGGCGAGGCCGAGGCAAGGATGATCGATGGCATTTACGCTTTCCTTGGAAGCGGCGATCGAAGTTGCGGAGCAGCCCAAGCACTACGAGGACGCATCGTCACTTCGCGTGGTTTCACATGGCGCTTCAATGCATCTTCAATTGCAAGAAGTTCTTCAGGAGTCGGTACTCCCGAAGTAATCGTGTATCGAATCACAGCGGAATATTCCCGTGTTTTCGAGGAGGAAGCGTGTCGCGTTTTGTCCTCAACGACCGAAGAGCTTTGGTGATGTACTCCCGAGTCTGGTTGGGCTCGATCACTGCGTCGATGAAGCCTCGGTCGGCTGCAAGGTAGGGATTTGCCAGGGTCTCGTTGTACTCGGTGATGAGTTGTTCCCGCAGTGCCTGCGGATCGGCTGCATCGCTGAGCTCCTTGCGGTAGAGGATATTCACTGCCCCTTGCGCCCCCATCACCGCGATCTCCGCTGTCGGCCATGCCAAGTTGACGTCGGCTCCGATGTATTTGGAGCCCATCACGATGAAGGCGCCCCCGTAGGCCTTTCGCGTCACGACCGTGACCAACGGGACTGAGGCTTCACCGTATGCGTAGAGCAATTTCGCGCCACGACGAATGACGCCGTTCCACTCTTGTTCTGTTCCTGGCAAGAATCCCGGCACATCTACCAAGGTGACAATCGGAATGCTGAAGGCGTCGCAGAACCGAAGAAACCGCGCCGCCTTCTCGCTGGAATCGATATCGAGTGTTCCAGCCAAATTCTGAGGCTGGCTCGCGATGATGCCAACGGAATGTCCTTCAATGCGCCCAAGACCGACCACGATGTTAGGGGCGAATAGCGCGTGAACTTCGAGGAATTCGGCCTCATCAAGTAGGGCGTGGATCAGAACCTTCATGTCATACGGTTGGTTTGGACTATCCGGGATCAGGGTGTCGAGTGAGAAGTCAGAGACCTTCTGTTCAAGCGTTTCAGTCGGAGCCAAGATTGGAGCGCCGTCCACGTTGTTGCTCGGAAGATAGGACAGAAGTGCCTTCACGTAGTCCAGCGCGTCATCTTCGTTTTCGGCTAGATAGTGCGAGTTGCCAGTACGGGCGTTGTGGGTGTGGGCGCCCCCCAACTCTTCCATGCCAACTTCTTCGCCGGTCACAGTCTTGATGACATCTGGACCCGTGATGAACATATGGGATGTTTCGTTCACCATGATCACGAAATCGGTGAGGGCTGGCGAGTATGCCGCCCCGCCCGCACAGGGCCCAAGAATCAGGGAAATTTGAGGAATGACGCCAGAAGATCGCGCATTGAGGCGAAAGATCTTTCCGTAGCCGCTCAAGGAGGCGACGCCTTCTTGGATTCGCGCTCCGCCGGAATCGCTGATCCCGATGAGCGGCATTCCGTTCTTGAGAGCGAACTCGGCCACCTTGACAATCTTCTCGCTGAAAACTTCCCCGAGACTTCCACCCATGACGGTGAAATCTTGGGAGTAGAGGGCCACGTTGCGACCGTCGATCGTCGCGTACCCCGTGACTACGCCGTCTCCGTATGGACGATTCTTCTCCATGCCAAATGTGGTTGAGCGATGCCTTGCGAATTCGTCTAGCTCTGTGAAGGAACCCGCGTCGACAAGTTTGGCGATGCGCTCGCGCGCGGTCATCTTGCCCTTAGCATGCTGCTTCTCGATCGCCCTTTCGGACCCGGCGTGTACAGCCTCATCTAGTCGGTCGCGAAGGTCTTGGATTTTTC
>CAYXIS010000129.1:0-3896 GCA_964465545.1 uncultured Bifidobacterium sp.
CGCCTCCCTTTACCTGCATGGTCGCGAGCCAGGAACGGATGTGCGAAAGTTCAAGTTTTGAAATATCGGGAACGCCTAGAGCTTGAAGATGGTGAACCAGACTTTTGAGATCACCCTGATATGCACGGATGCTGTGGTTTGAAAGATTTAGACCCTCATGCAAATGTCGCTCAAAGGTTGCGAGGACCTCGTCGAGTTCAATGGCGGACACGTATCTAGGTTACTCGGGCACTCGCCCCAACCTCAGCAATCCGAACGTTACGGCGTCCTCAAGTGCCATTGCCGAAGCCGCGATAACGTTCTCATGAACTCCGACCGTATCCCATTCGCCTCTTCCATCGCTGGTCTCGACGAGTACTCGCGTGATGGCGCCGGTACCAAGGCGTCCTTCGAGAATGCGGACTTTGTAATCTGTCAGTTCGAGTTGTGCAAGTTCTGGATAGAAACGCAGGAGTCCCGAGCGAAGTGCCTTATCAAAAGCGTTGACCGGACCGTTTCCTTCTCCAGTACAAGAGATCTTCTCTCCATGGGCAGTAAGGGTGATCTCGGCTTTGGTCACAATGGTCTGATCTGCAGATCTTTCAACAGTTGTGAGCCAGTGATCTATGGAAAAGAAGCTTGGTCGAACACCTGTCGCCTCTTCGCGGAGAAGTAATTCAAATGACGCATCCGCTGCCTCAAATGTGAAACCGAGGGATTCCATCTCTTTAACTCGCTCGACAACTCGTCCGATGAGTTCGCGATCTCCTCCAAGGTCGATCCCAAGTTCCTGGGATTTCAATTCAATGGAAGCGCGACCTGCCATTTCAGAGACGAGCATCCGCATATCATTTCCAACAGAAGCAGGATCTTCATGCTGATACAGAGATGGGTCTACCTTGATTGCGCTTGCATGCAATCCTGCCTTATGAGCGAATGCAGATACGCCGACGTAGGGTTGGCGGGCGCTCGGGGCGACGTTAGTCACCTCTGCAACCGCGTGCGAGATTCTAAACGCCTCTTGAAGTGCTCCCTCAGGCAGGACTTGTTGACCCTTCTTCAATTGCAAGTTTGCAATGATCGTCACAAGATCAGCATTGCCCGTGCGCTCTCCGTACCCATTCAAAGTTCCTTGAACATGGGTTGCACCCGCTGCGACGGCAGCCATCGAGTTAGCGACAGCACAACCTGTGTCGTTGTGGCAGTGAATACCCAGACGGGCTGAGGTGTTTTGCAAGATATCGTGCACGACATCGGCAAGCTCATCAGGCAGCATTCCACCGTTCGTGTCACAGAGAGCAACCACTTCTGCTCCGGCTTCGGCAGCAACTCGGACAACTTCGAGGGCGTAGGCACGGTTAGACCTGTATCCGTCGAAGAAATGTTCGGCGTCGAGGAAGACGCGTTGACCTTCTCCGCGCAGGTGTTTGATCGAATCCGCGATCATCGCCAAATTCTCTTCAAGGCTTGTTCGAAGGGCCAAGTCAACATGGCGGTCGTACGCCTTTGCCACGAGAGTGACCGCGGGTGCCCCTGAATTTCTGAGTGCGCCGAGAAGAACATCATCGGCCGCATTCACATTCGGGCGACGCGTCGCGCCGAAGGCCACGAATGTTGCGTTCTTCAACTTCAATTCGGTCTTAGCTCGTTCGAAGAATTCGGTGTCTTTTGGATTGGCACCGGGCCAGCCACCCTCAATAAAACCGACACCCAAGTCATCGAGGTGGCGAGCGATCGCCAACTTGTCATGGACAGAGAGATTCAATCCCTCCTGCTGGGCGCCGTCTCGGAGAGTGGTGTCGTAGATGTGAAAAGCATCTGAAATCATTACAGAACTTTTCGCATCCAATGATGCTTGTCCGCAATGGTGCCGTGCTGAATACCTAGAAGTGTGTCTCGAATCTGCTTGGTAATGGGACCAGGTGTGCCATCACCCGTGACCCAGGTGCCCATGGCACTTTTCGCACTTCCAACTGGAGTTACGACGGCTGCAGTTCCGCATGCGAAAATTTCGGTGATCTCACCGCTAGCGACGCCATCGCGCCACTCATCAATACTGATCATCACTTCTTCTGATTTATAACCAAGATCCTTTGCCAAGGTGAGAATGGAATCGCGCGTAACTCCCGCAAGCAACGCGCCTGTCAATTTCGGCGTAACGATGGTTGCATCAGCACCTTTGCCTTTTACAAAGTAAAGGTTCATGCCGCCCATCTCCTCGACCCATTTACGTTCTTTTGCATCAATCCAAACAACTTGGTCGCAGCCTTCCTTGGCAGCCTCCTTCTGTGCGATCAAGGAAGCGGCGTAGTTGCCACCGCATTTTGCCTCGCCAGTTCCGCCTGGAACAGCGCGAACGTATTCCATCGAGATCCACACAGTGACTGCATTATCCGAATTGAAATAGGCAGCGGCCGGAGTCGCTATGAGCATGTATAGAGCACGATCGGTCGGGCGAACGCCTAATCCGACTTCAGTGGCAAACATGAAAGGCCTCAGGTATAAAGACTCGCCGAAATTACTCGGAACCCAACCTGCATCTTGTTTTACAAGTGCATCCAAGCTCTCAAGAAAAGTCTGCGTGGGTAGTGCCGGCAGGGCCAAACGGTCAGCACTTCTCTGAAAACGGAGGGCATTGGCTTCGGGGCGAAAGAGGGCGATGCTTCCATCAGGTTGACGATACGCTTTTAGACCCTCAAAAATCTCTTGCCCATAGTGGAAAACCATTGCGGCAGGATCGAGAGAAATAGGACCGTAAGGCTTAAGTTCGGCCTGACCCCATCCATCGGCTTGCGTCCACTCTGCTACAACCATGTGATCCGTGTAGTACTTACCGAATCCCGGCTTTGCCACTTTCGCAGCACGATCTTCCGCAGATACAACATGAGTCGAAGGCGTGATCTTGACCGTCATATTTCTATCCCTTCAGGGCCGTTGCTAATGCACTTCCGATTTCACTTGTACTTCGCTTGATTGTGCCACGTGTGAGCAAGTCTTGCGCTACGACTCTTTCGACATCAACGGCTGCTTCGTTCAATCCAAGGTGGCCGAGCATCATTGCAACCGACATTACCGTGGCAGTTGGGTCAGCTAGACCCTTTCCTGCGATGTCAGGTGCCGAGCCATGAACCGGTTCGAACATCGACGGGAATTTACCCGTTGGGTTGATGTTTCCAGATGCCGCCAGTCCGATACCTCCGCAAATGGCAGCTGCGATATCGGTCAAAATGTCACCAAAAAGATTGTCCGTCACAACAACATCGAAACGGTCAGGGTTGGTAATGAAGAACATCGAGGCCGCATCAACATGCAAGTAATCGGTGGTGATATCCGGAAACTCTTTTGCCACTTCGTTAAAAGTTCGAGTCCAAAGTCCGCCGGAGTGAGTCAAAACATTGTTCTTGTGAACCAAGGTGACTTTCTTTCGTGGACGAGCCATTGCGCGGGCAAATGCGTCGCGAATAACGCGTTCAGCACCACGGCGGGTGTTCAGGCTCTCCTCAGTTGCGACTTCAGCATCTGTGCCTTGGGCGAGAACGCCGCCGGCTCCCACATATGGGCCCTCAGTGCCTTCACGCACAACGATGAAATCTAGGGATTCGACTCCAGCAAGTGGCGAGGTGACTCCAGGATACAAACGTGCTGGGCGCAGATTTACGTATTGATCGAATGCGAATCTCAATTTCAGAAGCAATCCACGCTCGAGCACCCCACTGGGCACGCTTGGGTGGCCAACTGCGCCAAGCAATATGACATCGTTTTTGGCTAGTTCATCAACAATGGAGTCCGGAAGAGCTTCACCTGTGCGGTGCCAGAAGGTGGCACCGAGATCGTAGGAGGTCTTCGAGAAAGTAACGCCGTACTTTGCGCTGATCGCATCTAGAACCTTGAGCCCCTCTGCGACAACCTCTATTCCG
>CAYXIS010000130.1:0-3728 GCA_964465545.1 uncultured Bifidobacterium sp.
AGACTCTTCTTGCACGGGCCGTGGCTGGAGAGGCCAATGTTCCTTTCTATTCCATTTCTGGATCTGACTTCGTCGTGATGTTTGTCGGGGTCGGAGCTGCGCGCGTGCGTGATCTGTTCAATCAAGCGAAAGGGAATGCTCCCGCGATCGTCTTCGTGGATGAGATCGATGCAGTTGGACGTCAACGTGGCGCAGGTTTAGGCGGTGGTCACGATGAACGCGAGCAAACCTTAAATCAGTTGTTGGTGGAGATGGATGGTTTTGAGGAAAACAGTTCCGTCATACTTATTGCCGCAACCAACCGCCCGGATATTTTGGATCCCGCACTTCTTCGTCCTGGCCGATTCGATCGACAGATTCCAGTAGAACGACCCGACCTCAAAGGCCGCGAGGCAATTTTGAAAGTGCATGCAAAGGGCAAGCCTGTTGCAAAAGAAGTGGATCTGATTGCATTTGCGCGACGTACGCCGGGATTTACCGGTGCTGATCTAGCAAACGTGCTTAATGAAGCGGCACTTCTCACAGCGCGCGAGAACGAGAAAGTGATCACCAATACAGCGCTCGATGAGGCTATCGATCGTGTCATGGCGGGTCCTGCTCGCAAGAGTCGTGTCATGAGCGAAGAAGAGCGACGTGTGACTGCATATCACGAGGCCGGTCATGCGCTAGTTGCTCACGCCCTTCCTCACACTGATCCTGTTCACAAGATTACGATCATGCCCCGCGGTCGAGCGCTGGGGTACACGATGGTTCTTCCAGACGAGGACAGATACTCAGTTACTCGCAATCAGCTCTTGGACAAACTTGCTTACTCATTAGGAGGGCGTGCTGCAGAGGAACTCATCTTCCACGACCCATCTACTGGCGCGAGCGACGATATTGAAAAGGCTACGACACTGGCACGTGCGATGGTCACTCAATACGGAATGACTGAGGCTATCGGTGCGATAAAACTTGGAACCGATGTGTCAGAGCCTTTTATGGGGCGCGACTACGGCCACACTCGTGATTTCTCTGAGCATGTTGCGGCATTAATCGATTCAGAAATCCGCAAAATGATCGAAAACGCACATCAGGAGGCATTCGACATCTTGAATGAAAACCGCTCTATTTTGGACGGGATGGTCGTTCAACTGTTGGAGCGTGAAACCCTCAATAAAGAGGAGATCGCCGAGATTTTCGAAGGGGTAAAATCGCGTCCTTCCCGGCCTTCATGGACGGGATCTGCATCTCGCAAACCTTCCGACCTTCCACCAATCGCAACTCGAGTGGCCCTTTCCAACGGGAGTTCGTCGACTTCCAAGGTCGAACAGGAGAAGAAGGTGGCAAAAAAGAGAGCCCCGAGAACGAAGAAAATTGATGAGTGAGGTCAACCCGGTTTCGATGGGTCCACAGGATGGGCGTGCAGCCCATCCTTACGACCAGGCGCGGGCCGAGCGAGCAGTAGAGGAACTACTCCTGGCCCTTGGAGAAGATCCGAATCGAGATGGGCTGCAGGACACTCCAGCAAGAGTTGCTCGAGCTTTCGCTGAGAACTTTGCGGGACTGTGGCAAGCACCTGAAGAGGTGCTCACCACGACTTTTGATATTGGGCACGAGGAACTAGTGATCGTTAAGGACATCGAAGTCTTCTCTCACTGCGAGCATCACCTCACTCCCTTTCATGGTGTCGCCCACGTTGGCTACATTCCTTCAGGCCGCATTACGGGATTGTCGAAGATCGCGCGCTTGGTGGATCTCTTCGCGCGCCGCCCACAAGTGCAGGAGCGAATGACCACGCAGATTGCGGATGCTTTGGTAGAAATTCTCAAACCCGCAGGAGTGATAGTCATCGTCGAATGCGAACATCTTTGTATGTCGATGAGAGGTGTGAGAAAGGCTGAGGCGCGAACTGTGACAAGTGCCGTGCGCGGAATACTTCGGGACCCTGCAACACGTGCCGAAGCAATCAGTCTCATTACAAAGAGGTAGTTTTCCGCATGCTACTTTCGCAGATGAATTTTCCAGATGATCGTCCGATCGTGATGGGGATATTGAATGTCACCCCCGACTCCTTTGCAGATGGCGGACGGTTTGACAGTCTTGATACTGCGCTCAGGCGCGGCCATGAAATGCTTGAAGAAGGTGTCGACATCATCGACGTAGGAGGCGAGTCCACAAGGCCTGGATCCCATTCGATCGCCGCCGATGAGGAATTGCGTAGGGTTCTTCCCGTTATTGAAGCGCTCGCTTCTAGTGGCGCGGTGATTAGCATCGACACCAAACGTGCAATTACGGCGCGAGAAGCGGTGAAGGTGGGTGCACAAATCGTCAACGATGTGAGTGCGGGACTGTTCGACCCCGAGATGCTCCCCGCCGTTGCTTTACTTGGGTGTCCCTACATTGCGATGCATACTCGGGGTGAGTCCGCGGACATGCAACTTCGAGCCGTATACGACGACGTCGTCAAAGAGGTCGCGGATGAATTGCGAGAAAGGGCCAGCGCATGTCTTACTGCCGGCATCTCTCCCCAAAACCTGATTCTTGATCCAGGCATTGGCTTTGCTAAGGAATCTGAGCACAACTGGGCAATCCTGAACAACCTAGAAGTCTTTAAAGCGATCGGCTTCCCGATATTGATTGGCGCGTCACGTAAGCGCTTCCTAGGGAAATTAGTAGGCGCCGAGAAGACGGATGAAAGAGAATCTGCCACCATTGCTCTAACCGCCCTCCTCGCCACGAAGGGAATCTGGGGCGTTCGAGTGCACAGTGTGAAACCACATATGGATGCAATTGCAGTAGCGAGGAGCATGAAATGAGTGACCGGATTGAAATAACTGGGTTATTCGGCTTTGGATACCATGGGCTCTTTGAAGATGAACGTGAAAACGGTCAAGGATTCTTAGTTGACCTGATATTGAATATGGACTTGTCAAAAGTAACCAAGAGCGACTCCATTGACGACACCGTCAACTACAGCACGGTCTGTGATCTGGTCCTCGCCCAAATTGTTGGCCCGCCTTTCACCTTGATCGAAAGGCTCGCTGGACAGATTGCCGAATTGATCCTGAGGGATTATCCGAAGGTTGAATCGGTTCGAGTCACAGTACACAAGCCAGATGCACCGGTAGCGGCAAAGATTAAGGACATTTCCGTTTCCATCGTGCGAAGTCGATGAGGGCCGTTGTCGCACTAGGTGCCAATTTGGAGGATCCAGAAGGAGCAGTTGAATTGGCTATTGCTCTCTTGGAACAGTCCACCGATTTGATCGCGCGTTCCTCTTTCTATTCGACCAAACCAGTGGGTGGACCACCTCAGCCGGACTATGTGAATGCGGTCTGTATTGTTGATTCGGACTTGCCGGCCCATGATCTGTTGGATCTTCTTCATGGGATTGAAAAGAGCATGGGACGAGTCCGCGATGAGCGGTGGGGTCCGAGGGTGATAGACCTTGATCTGATCACCTATGGCGATGTCCTGAGTGAGGAAGAGGACTTGACTCTGCCTCACCCAAGAGCTCATGAGCGACGATTTGTTCTTGAGCCGTGGTTGGAAATTGATCCAGATGCCGAGCTCCCACTTCACGGTCTAGTGAGGGATATTTTGGTGGAGTTACCTCCTTCCAAGTAATCTTTGAGTTCCAAAGAGCCCGGTACCAATGAAGGACTGGAGCAGATGCAAGTGGTCGATCACCTAAGCCACATGGATAGATCGGATCTTGGTCCGATTGCCCTTGTCCCAACCATGGG
>CAYXIS010000131.1:0-3706 GCA_964465545.1 uncultured Bifidobacterium sp.
AAAGGTCTATTCACCGCTGTTAGGATGACTTGATGAAACGACGCGGCAGATTCCTTCTTATTGCGGTGACGATGCTCGTATTGATTGCACCTCCATCTGATGCCTCGCTGAATCGAAGCGGCAAGTCCACGCTCGTAATCTTTGCCGCCTCTAGTCTTGGACAGACCTTCACGACCATCGGCAAAGCATTTGAAAGCAAACATCCAGGAGTGAGCGTGCAGTTCTCCTTTCTAGCGTCTTCGACGTTAGCTACTCAGATACTTGCGGGTGCCCCCGTTGATGTTTTCGCTTCGGCATCTGTTTCTGACATGAACTCAGCAAGAGTCTTGGTTCCAGATTCGACTATCTTCGCGGCAAATCGGGTCGTGCTTGCAACGCCTCGGGAGAATAGGTTTCACATCAATAAGATTGTGGACTTGAACAAAAGAGGTGTGAAATGGATTCAATGCGCACACGCAGTTCCGTGCGGGGTTGCCGCCGACGCGGCCCTCGCCTCGGAAGGGCGGCTCACATCGAAGCCCGTCTCACTCGAACCTAAAGTCTCCAGTGTGGTCGCCAAACTCGTAAGCGGGGAAGTGGATGCGGCCATCATTTTCCATACGGATTTTATTGCCAATAAAGGAGTGCTTAAGGAGATTCGTTTCAAAGACTCTTATGCGGCAACGACTCATTATCCCATTGCTGTCGTGAAAACGAGTACGCAGCAGTCCCTTGCAAAGGCCTTCGTTGACACGGTTCTATCTGCGTATGGCAGAAAAGTTCTCGCCGAAGCCGGATTCATCAGGGCGAGTTGAATAAATGGGCCGAAAAAGACTAGACGCACTCAACTTGGTATTGGCAACAGTGGGTGGATTAGTTCTCCTACTCCCATTGATTGCCCTTTTCGCCAAGGTTCCTTGGGGCACACTGGTGATTCACTTAACTAATGACAACGCGATGGCATCCATCCGACTCTCGCTATGGAGTTCTCTCCTTGCCACGTTGATCTGTGCAATCTTGGGTGTGCCCTTGGCGTGGGTTCTGGCAAGAGGGAATCGACGAGTAGTCAATATCGTGCGCCCCTTTGTTCTCGCCCCAATCGTGCTTCCACCGACGGTGGCCGGAATGTCATTGCTTGCACTTCTTGGGCGCAACGGATTGATCGGTCGCTATATCTACGATGCCACTGGGTGGTCCATGCCATTCACTGCCTCTGCCGTGGTTTTCACCGGCGTATTTGTGGGCATGCCATTTCTTGTCCTGGTGGTGGAGTCAACTTTTCGCCATTTGCCGACTGATCAAGAGGATGCCGCAGAGATAGACAGAGCCACGCCATTCACGATGTTCAGACTTATTGCTTTGCCTCAAGCGCGGAACGGAATCGCAACTGGTGCGCTCCTTGCCTGGGCCCGCGCATTGGGAGAATTCGGGGCAACGATGATGTTTGCCGGGTCACTGCCAGGTTTAACGCAGACGTGGCCGATGCAAGTTTATTTTGCAACGGATCAGGATATGAACACTGCCTATGCACTAAGCGCAGTCATGGCAATCGTGGCCGTCGCAGTTGTCTTTTCTCTTCGCAAGCAACTCCGAAGGGCTTTCACGAATTGAGGCAAATACATGAGTGATGTTGTGAAAGTGCGTCTCTATGCCGCAGCCCGTGCGGCTGCAGGCCAGAGCGAAATTGTGGTCGAACCGGGCACGCTCAACCATATTCTTCGTGCACTCGCCAAGAGCAATCCTCGGTTGGGACAAGTCTTTTCACAATGCTCATACCTTGTCGACGGCGTAGTGCTTCATGAAAAGGACGCACAAATTCAAGCGAATAGCACAGTCGATGTGCTCCCCCCATTTGCTGGGGGCTAGCCGCCGATTGCTGACATCGGTCTTGTTGGCTGGACAAAATCGGGATTATTGATTCCATGCCCAGAGAGCTTGCCGAGGACAGTCTTTTGCAATCTGTTGGAAATCTCTGCACGGATTTCTTCCTCCGTCATCGATTCATCGCGGAGAATTTTCCTCAAATCCATCTCTTCTCTGGAAAAAAGACAAGACCGCAATTGGCCGTCTGAAGTTAGGCGCACACGGTCACAGGAGCCGCAGAAAGGTTGAGTGACACTGGCAATGATTCCCACTGTGGCAGGTCCGCCATCTACGTAGAACTCTTCGGCAGGGGCCGATCCACGTGTGGGGACAGCGGTTAAAGTGAAATGCGGAGATAAAGATTCAAAGATCGCCCCTGCTGTGACCATGGTGCTTCGATTCCAGATTCCACCGGCATCAAGTGGCATCTGCTCGATGAAGCGCAGCGCAAACCCTTCCTCGATGGCCCACTTCAGCAGTGCAGGTGCCTCATCGTCGTTGATTCTAGGCATCAGTACGCTGTTGATCTTTATGGGCTTCAAACCTGCAACGCGCGCTGCATTCAACCCTTCGATCACATCGTCGAACCTGTCCCGATGGGTCATGGCCGTGAAACGTTCCCGATCCAATGTGTCCAGGCTTACGTTCACCCTTGATAGCCCTGCATGAACAAGCGGTGCAGCAAGCTTGGCCAGTCGAAGTCCGTTAGTAGTGATTGAGAGCTCTGGCGCGTTGGGAAGCGCCTTGATGCGCGCAACGATGTCCACTATGTCAGGACGAAGTAGTGGCTCGCCACCAGTGAGACGTACCTGGTCGATTCCGTGCTCGGTGGCGACGCCAATTACCGTCATCAACTCGTCGGTTGTTAGCAATTCGTCGCTTGGTAACCACTTGTCAAAATCGAGAGGCATGCAGTAGTTGCACCGAAGAGAGCAGCGATCGGTTAGCGAAACGCGCAGATCGCGATGGACTCGATTGAAAGTATCGACCAACTGACTCATGCGCAATTCACCCACTCGTCGGTTCCGTCGATGAAGACTTGGTGCTTCCAGATCGGAATTCGTGCTTTTACTTCATCTACTAATTGCGTACATGCGGCAAAGGCCTCTGCACGATGCGGCGCAGAAACTGCAACGATAAAAGCAGACTCACCAATCGGGATGTCACCATATCGATGAGCCACCGAAACGTGCTTGATCTCGTGCCGGTCCGACACTTCTCGTACAACCTGTTGGAGAGTTGATTCAGTCATTGGATGGATCTCGTAGGAGAGGCTGGCGATCTCTTTCCCGTGATCAAAGGAGCGGACGTTGCCTACGAATGTCACTACTGCTCCGCAGAAAGTTGATTCAACTCGCTCGATGGAATCTGTTGCTGAAATGACGCCTGTCGTGAGAGTAACGGTAACGGATTTTGAATTCGGACCTTCATCGTGCTTCATGATTGTTCGTGATCTCCGCCAGCTAACTGGCTAATCGCATGAAGTGCTAATCGCTCGAGTATGACGAGGCCATCCCGAACTCCACCGGGCGAACCGGGCAAATTAACGATGAGGGATTGTTCTGCGGTGCCAGCTAGCCCTCGACTCAAATCCGCAGTTGGGACCTTTTCGCGAGAATACGCACGAAGAGCTTCGCTTATCCCAGGAAGTGCTCTCTGAATAAGTGGAGCTGTCGCCTCAGGCGTGACATCAGTAGGGGAGATTCCTGTACCGCCGGTAGTCACAATCAAGTCGATCTTCGAGTCGATTGCCTTGGCGATTTCTGCAGCTATGAGGCTCACGCTGTCTGGGACTATTACCTGCGAAGACACATTGAAACCAAGCGCCTTCAATCCTTCTGCAAGTATCTCTCCACTCTTATCC
>CAYXIS010000132.1:0-440 GCA_964465545.1 uncultured Bifidobacterium sp.
GGGAAGCGCCATCAGACCTTCCGCCACTATTGGACTCCTCGCCTGTCGTATGGCATGCGCCCCATGTCACGTTGCCGCCAGGTGTAACGCAAACGGGAACTGCACTCCCGCTAGCTCCTGCAGGACCGGCAGGTCCCTGTGGGCCAGTGTCACCCTTTGGACCGGCAGGTCCTTGTGCACCCTGGAGACCTTGCGGTCCTTGTGGGCCCATTGGACCCTGCAAACCTGTGTCGCCCTTTGGTCCTTGAGCACCAGTCGCACCAGTCGCACCGGTTTCACCCGTGGCACCTGTCGCACCCGTGGCACCTGTCGCACCCGTGGCACCGGTCGCACCCGTCGCACCTGTTGCACCCGTGGCACCCGTTGGACCCGTTGCACCCGTCGATCCGGTAGTACCCGTGGAACCAGCCGCGCTGTGTGGAGCGATGGAGAGCGGCGTT
>CAYXIS010000132.1:450-3686 GCA_964465545.1 uncultured Bifidobacterium sp.
GCGCCGGCAGGACCCTAAGAGCCCGAATTTCCTGCAGGGCCAACAGGGCCTGTAGGACCAACATCGCCCTTGGGGCCAACGGGGCCTTGGAGACCTTGAGGCCCTTGTGCGCCAGCAGGACCCGCAGGTCCCTCAGGTCCCGCAGGTCCAGTAAATCCAATCTCTCCTCGGGCACCCGTGGCACCAGTAGCACCCGTGGCACCAGTAGCACCCGTGGCACCCGTGGCGCCCCTCGCACCCGTGGCACCCGTGGCACCGACTAAGGAGATACCAACTGGCCATCCACTGGCGTTCTTTGGACCGTACAAAATGCCTGTTGAAAGATCAATGTAAAGATCACCCAAAGCACCGATCGAGGTGGGGATTCCTGTCCCACTCAAGACGGATGCGCCGTCCTTCCCTGCCGGGCCCTGTGGGCCTGCAGGTCCTTGCACTCCGGGTATTCCTTGAATGCCCTGGGCACCAGTCGCGCCGGTGTCACCCTTTGCGCCCTGGGCGCCGGTAGCACCGGTGTCACCCTTTGCGCCCTGTGCACCTGTCGCGCCAGTGTCACCCTTTGCGCCTTGTGCGCCCGTAGCACCAGTCGCGCCGGTGTCACCCTTTGCGCCAGTTATTCCCGTTGGGCCCTGCGCACCTGTTGCGCCAGTATCACCCTTTGGGCCTTGATCGCCAGACGGCCCTGCTGGACCAGTCGGCCCCACGGCTCCAGTTTCACCTCTCGCACCTTCGACAGTGGTTGCCAATCCTTGCGCTTGCACGCCTCCACTGCTGGTGACTTGAATCGGCCCGGCCAGATTAATTACTTCCGTCGTCGTATTCGACCGCGCAGTCTGCTGCTGCTGTTGTGGGGCATTGTTTGTGATTGCCGAATTGTTCTCATTGATCACGATGGGACCCAACGGTTGGGCCGATGAATTTGACGTACTCTTTACTGTTTTTGTGGTGACCGTTTTCTTAGTTACGGTTTGGGTCGTTCCGCCAATTACAAGTGGGCCAAATGGTGAATCACGGTGGAAGCCGCTGGCCAGGGACGCCGACGCCGGTGACGTCAAAGGAATTAGGAAAGCAACTCCTAAGAGCGAGGAAATGAAGATACGAAAACCCGTCTTGACACAACTGTCAGCAGTAGGCATCGTTGCTCAACCTCTCCGGCATCTATCTGAGCTCAAGTGACATGGAATTAATCGCGCCATCTTAAGGGAAAATCGGACATATCGCAATCGGGGGACATGGTGTCGCCAAATGGGGGACATGAGGTATTGACGCGGCCAGGTCGTCGGAAATCTAAAAGAAGACGCCTGGGCCTTGAATTCGTACAAATCACCCTTTTTGCCCTTCAAGGGCTGCCAACTGCCCGCATGCGCCTTCAATCTCGCGACCTCTGGTGTCTCGGACCGTGGTGGGGACCCCGTAACTTTCCAAGATCCGAACGAATTCAGCCTCATCCTCGGGTCTGGAGGCCGTCCACTTCGATCCCGGGGTGGGATTCAGGGGAATCAAATTGACGTGGGCGTTTCGGTTTTTCAGGAGTCTTCCAAGTAGATCCGAGCGCCACGTCTGGTCGTTGATATCGCGAATCAACGCGTATTCAATCGAGTAGCGCCTGCCGGTCTTCTCGGCATAGGCATCGGCTGCGGCAAGAACCTCCTTCACCTTCCAACGCGAGTTGATCGGAACCAAGGTGTTTCGCAACTCGTCATCCGGGGTGTGAAGCGAGACTGCCAATGTCACGGGCAATCCTTCGCTCATGAGTTTTTCAATCCCGTTAACCAAGCCAACCGTTGAAACAGTAACCGATCGTGCGCTAATTCCAAGTCCATGTGGATTGGGATCCGTGATGTTACGAAGAGTTCTCATCACCGCGTTGTAATTCGCAAGTGGCTCGCCCATACCCATGAACACAATATTCGATAGACGCGTGGGTCCTCCTGGTAGTTCGCCCGACTCACACGCA
This sequence comes from uncultured Bifidobacterium sp., assembly GCA_964465545.1. Taxonomy (GTDB): domain Bacteria; phylum Actinomycetota; class Actinomycetes; order Nanopelagicales; family Nanopelagicaceae; genus QYPT01. The sequence goes on from CAYXIS010000132.1 coordinate 2,405, forward strand.
CGTGCAGAGGCCACAATCTGTTCAGTGATTTCGCCAGCAGTGAGATTGCGAGTCAAACCCGCTTGCCCTGTCGCACAAAATGGGCAATTCATCCCGCAACCGGCCTGGGAAGAGATGCAGACGGTCGTGCGATCTGTGTAACGCATGAGCACGCTCTCAACTAAGACTCCATCATGAAGTCGCCACAAATCTTTCCGCGTCATTCCGTCATCGCAAGTTACCGACCGGACAAGTTCGATCAATTTTGGAGTAAAAAGTTCTGCGAGGGGCGTACGTAGATCAGCCGGGATATCTGACCAAGTTTCAGGTGCTGAATTAAGATGAGTGAAATAGTGATTTGCCACTTGATTGGCACGAAATGCCGGAAGTCCAAGTTCTTTGGCCAATTCTCTTCTTTCATCCGGAGAGAAATCGGCAATATGGCGGGGCGTTTTCTTCTTTAACTTCGGCTCGTCAAAGACCAGTTTAATATCGCTTGGTTGGTCGGGGCGTGTCATAAGTATCGCTTCACGATTTCAAAGGCGAGCCAAACCGCCGGACCCGAGAGTAGTGCCGAATCAATGCGGTCCATCACTCCCCCATGACCTGGCAACAACGTCCCCATGTCCTTCAGCGAGAGGTCGCGTTTCAACGCGCTTTCAATGAGATCTCCGCTTGTAGCCGTGAAAACAGCTATCAGCCCGACAATCGCGCCAATCCACCAACGCTCATGCATAAGAAAATGGAAACTCAAGGCACCGCCGATAATGGTGAAGAAGAGAGAACCTGCCAGCCCCTCCCACGTCTTCTTAGGACTGATCTTGGGAGCTAGCGGATGCCGACCTGCTGCAACACCGACCAAGTAACCGAATGTGTCGTTACACGCGATCAAAACTACAAAGGTCATCACGCGCTGAAAACCATCGAAAGGGCGAGCAAGCAAAATGACGAAGCCAGCAAGGAATGGAAGGTAGATCAGAACTAAGGTCGTGGCTGTTGCTCGCTTAACAAATCCTTCGGACCCCTTCCAAAGCAAGAACACCAGGAGATTTGGAAGGCAGAACGCGGTTGCGATCGCAAGACCCGCAAGGCTTCCTCGCCACGTTGAGACTGTCAAAATCACGGTTGCGATTACCAGCGGCGGAATAGAAATGTGGGTGTTGTCAGCGTCGAAGGCACGGGAGATTTCGCGGATACCGAAAATCACCGCAATGCCCACCAAGATTGCGAATAGTTCGCGGTGATACGCCAGCGCAAACCAGACGGCCGTGATTATTTAGACGCTAAAGGCAATCGAAGGGAG
>CAYXIS010000133.1:0-3681 GCA_964465545.1 uncultured Bifidobacterium sp.
TATTGTCACAAAGATCCAATAGTTTTTCCAAGTCGGCTTCGCTTCCTTTACCGTTTTCAAGATCGCGCAAGATCTGCACCAACCAATATGTTCCTTCGCGACATGGCGTGCACTTGCCGCAAGATTCATGCTTGTAGAACTCAGACCAACGCAGAACGGCGCGCACGACACATGTTGTTTCATCAAAGATTTGCAGGGCTTTGGTTCCAAGCATGGATCCGGCAGCTGCTACACCCTCGTAATCCAGCGGTGTATCTAGTTGAGCGGCGGTGAAAATTGGAGTCGAAGAGCCACCTGGGGTCCAGAACTTCAACTGATGGCCTTCGCGAACACCTCCTGCAAGCTCGAGGAGTTCGCGCAAGGTGATTCCCAATGGGGCCTCGATCTGACCGGGGTTGGTCACGTGTCCTGAGAGGGAATAAATAGTCATTCCCTTGCTCTTTTCAGTACCCATGGATGAGAACCACTCGGCACCGTTATTGATAATTGAGGGAACCGAAGAAATTGACTCCACATTGTTAACAACTGTCGGGCGAGCATAAAGGCCGGCAATGGCAGGAAACGGAGGGCGAAGACGGGGTTGACCGCGGAAACCTTCAAGGGAGTCGAGCAAGGCGGTTTCTTCGCCGCAGATGTAGGCGCCTGCACCAACGTGAAGAACTAATTCGAGATCAACGCCGCTACCAAAAATGTTCTTTCCCAAGTACCCGGCCGCATATGCATCTTGAATGGCTTGCTGGACGCGACGCACAACATGAGTGACCTCGCCGCGTACGTACACGAACGCATACTTCGCGCGGATCGCGTAAGAGGCGATAATCATGCCCTCGATCAAAACGTGTGGATTCGCAAGCAACAATGGCATGTCTTTGCACGTGCCAGGTTCTGATTCATCTGCGTTGACAACAAGATAGTGATCCTTGTTATCACCTTGCGGAATAAATCCCCACTTCATGCCTGTTGGGAATCCAGCTCCACCACGACCACGCAATCCAGAATCTTTGACTAATTGAATAACGGCATCTGGCTCCATCTTGAGAGCCTTCTCAGCAGCTTTGTATCCGTCGTGGCGCTTGTAGCCCGCCATTGTGAATGAATCCTTCTCATCCCAATGGGCTGAAAGAACGGGAGTCAGTGTTGTCATGCTTTGGCCCCCTTCTGTCCTTTAGATAGTTTCAAACCAAGAAGTGACGGCTCCCCTGCTTGGGTGCCCTCGTTTGCGCGGCCATCATTGAGTCCTGCTAGAACTGCGGAATTCTCTTTCCAGGTCGGCAGGGAATTAGGTCCGCGAGTTGGCGCCGGCGGATTGCCAGCACGCATCGCGTCGACTAAATCCTTGGCAGATTGAACAGTCTGGTTGTCGTAAAACTCCCAGTTAGCCATAACGACGGGGGCATAATCGCAAGCCGCATTGCACTCAATGTGCTCGAGCGAGACTTTGCCATCCTCTGTGACGCCGTCATTTTCAAGGCCAAGGTGATCCTTGAGCCCTGCCAGAATTGCGTCCCCGCCCATAACCGCGCAGAGGGTGTTGGTGCACACGCCTACGTGGTACTCGCCCACCTGTTTGCGCTTGTACTGCGTATAGAAAGTTGAGACGGCAGAAACTTCAGCTGTAGCAAGTTCAAGTTTCTTCGCGATGAGTTCGATGCCCTCGTTGGTCACGTAGCCCTCGAGCGATTGCACGTAGTGCAGGAGGGGCATGATCGCCGAACGAGAGCGCGGATAGCGTTTGATGATGGAATCCATCACTTCGATATTTTGACCAGTAAACGCCATTAGCGATCAACACCGCCCATCACAGGATCGATTGATGCAACCGCCGCGACGACGTCGGCGATCAAGCTGCCTTCGCACATCGCAGAAGTTGATTGCAAGTTATTAAAGGACGGCTCGCGAAAGTGAAGACGATACGGACGAGTTCCGCCATCGGAGACAAGGTGAACTCCGAGCTCACCGCGTGGAGATTCCACCGCCGCGTAGACCTGGCCAGCAGGTACTCGGAAACCTTCAGTTACCAATTTAAAATGATGGATGAGGGATTCCATCGAAGAGCCCATGATCTCGCGAATGTGGTCAAGTGAGTTTCCAAGTCCATCTCCGCCAAGGGCAAGTTGCGACGGCCACGCGATCTTCTTGTCGGCGACCATGACAGGGGCGCCTTCGAGTTTCTCCAACTTGTCGACGCACTGTTCGATGATGCGAAGCGACTGTTCCAATTCGTTCATGCGAATGAGGAAACGACCATATACGTCACAGGTATCAGCTGTGACAACATCGAATTCGTAATTCTCATACCCACAGTACGGCTGCATCTTTCGGAGGTCCCACGGCATGCCTGTGGAACGAAGAACTGGGCCGGTGATTCCCAGGGTCGTGCACCCTGCCAGATCCAAGTAACCGACCCCTGCCGTACGGCCCATCCAGATGGAGTTGCCGATGAGGATGCTGTCGTTGTCCTTGAAGTCGCGGCGCAATTCCTTGACGATCTCGCGAATCCTTGAGAGCGCGTTGGGGGGCAGATCTTGGGCGACTCCGCCGGGGCGGACATACGCCATATTCATGCGAAGTCCCGAGATCATTTCGAAGACATCGAGGCATTTCTCTCGCTCACGGAAGCAGAAGATCATCGGCGAAAGCGCGCCGAGTTCGAGCGCCCCGGTCCCAAGGGCAACCATGTGGGATGAGATCCGATTGAACTCCATCATCATCACGCGGATGACACTGGCCTTTTCAGGAACGTCGTCGGTGATACCCAAAAGTTTTTCAACGCCAAGGCAGTAAGCAGTCTCATTAAATAGTGGAGCAAGGTAATCCATGCGCGTTACAAAGGTGACGCCTTGGGTCCAACTTCGGTATTCGGCGTTCTTCTCGATACCTGTATGAAGGTATCCGATGCCTGCGCGGAGTTCGGTAATCGTCTCGCCTTCAAGTTCGAGAACCAGACGAAGAACACCGTGAGTTGACGGGTGCTGAGGGCCCATGTTGACGACGACGCGTTCTTCCTTCGTCGCGCCGATTTCAGTTACTAACGAATCCCAATCACCGCCGGTGACCGAGAAGACCGTGCCTTCGGTTGTCTCGCGCGATGAAGCGTATGGATCAGTAATTGGTGAACTCATCGATATGACCTGCGCTCATTTGGAGGAGGCACTGTCGCGCCCTTGTACTCAACGGGAATTCCACCGAGTGGATAATCTTTTCTTTGCGGATGGCCGCGCCAATCGTCTGGCATCAAAATGCGAGTGAGTCCTGGGTGACCATCAAAAATGATCCCGAACATGTCGAAGGCCTCACGCTCGTTCCAGTTGTTCCCGGCCCACACTTCAACAAGTGATGGCAGATGCGGGTCCGATTCTGGAATCGAGACTTCAAGTCGAATGCGTTGGTTCTTCGTCATCGACAGCAGCGGATAGACAGCGTGGAGTTCGCGCCCAGTCTCATTTGGATAGTGAACGCCGCTGACTCCGAGGCACATTTCAAAACGCAATGTGTCGCGAAGGATGCGGGCGACTTCTTCGAGTTTCTCACGCTTTACATGAAGAGTGAGCTCGCCTCGATCTACGACGACACGTTCAATCGCATCGGCGAAATCCGGGTATGCGCGCTCTAGGTCGTCAGCGACATCGTCGAAATAACCGCCATATGGACGCTCAGTCGAGCCTGGATTTGAAGGATTTC
>CAYXIS010000134.1:0-3531 GCA_964465545.1 uncultured Bifidobacterium sp.
TTGAGATTGCCGAGATAGACGCCACCCTCATATCCATTGAGAAAGTTCTCAACCTTCCCAAACTTCGTGAGGACGTAAAAGTTCTGGAGCAGGCCGCAGGGGTTCCCAATCTCTGGGATGACCCGGAGGTCGCGCAGAAGGTAACGAGCAAGCTCTCCCGAGTACAGAGCGAAATCAAGCGTCTCGTCGATCTCCGCCAGCGCGTCGAAGACCTTCCTATTCTCATTGAATTGGCCCAGAACGAATCTGACGAGGCCGCTTTGAAGGACGCCGAGCGCGAACTGGAATCGGTGAAGAAGGCCGTGGGCGAACTCGAAGTGCAGACCCTTCTCAACGGCGAGTACGACGACCGCGATGCCCTGATAACAATTCGCTCGGAAGCCGGGGGTGTCGAGGCAGCCGATTGGGCAGAGACGTTGATGCGCATGTATCTGCGCTACTGCGAGCGCCACAATTACCAGGTAGATGTCTTGGAAACCTCCTATGCCGAGGAAGCGGGAATCAAGTCCACGACGTTCCGCGTGACTGCCCCTTATGCATACGGGACGCTATCGGTTGAGCAGGGGACCCATCGTCTTGTACGTATCTCGCCGTTCGACAGTCAGAGTCGCCGACATACCTCCTTTGCGGGAGTCGAGGTAGTTCCCGTCGTTGAACAGAGTGATCACATCGAAATCGACGAGAAGGAAATTCGCGTTGATGTGTATCGATCCTCGGGTCCCGGCGGACAGGGCGTCAACACAACGGACTCCGCAGTGCGCATTACACATATTCCGACTGGGATTGTTGTCTCCTGTCAGAACGAGCGCTCGCAGATTCAAAACCGCGCAACCGCGATGGCCGTGTTGCAATCAAAATTGTTGGAACGCCGACGTCACGAAGAGCAGGCGAAGATGAACGCACTCAAGGGCGACAACTCCGGATCATGGGGAAACCAGATGCGCTCCTATGTTTTGCATCCCTACCAAATGGTGAAAGATCTTCGCACCAACCATGAGACCGGAAATACGGCAGCAGTCCTCAACGGCGAGATTGACGATTTCATCGAAGCGGGAATTCGCTGGAGAAGAAGTTCGGCAGCAGGCGAGGGCTAGAGCCGTTCACGTTAGAGGCGCAGATTTCATTTCACGTCAGAGGCGCAGATTTCTCTCAATATCTCTCAATATGAGGTAGAGCCTTGATAAATCGAGGAGATCCGCGCAGATTCTGGGTGAAAATTGAGGCTTTTGCGGCAATTGGGGCGAGGCCTTTGCCTAAACTAGGGCCGTAGATCGATGTCGACCTTTTTGGAGTCTTTGTGATTCGTTTTGAGAATGTAAGCAAGCTTTACCCTGGCCAAGAGAAGGCTGCCCTAGACAGCGTCAATCTCGAAGTGGTCAAGGGCGAGTTTGTCTTTCTCGTCGGTCTCTCCGGGTCGGGCAAGTCGACCTTCCTTCGCCTTGTTCTTCGCGAGGAGCGCCCAACCACTGGCACGATCCACGTTGCGGGCAAGAACCTGAACACCCTAGCCACCCACAAGGTCCCAGAACTTCGCCGTCAGGTCGGAACGGTCTTCCAGGATTTCCGCCTGCTGCCAAACAAGACCATCTTCGAGAACGTAGCCTTCACCCTCCATGTCCTTGGTTATTCCAAAAAGGAGATCGCCCGCGAGGTTCCCGAGGTACTCGAGCTAGTTGGCTTGGAGGACAAGGGCGATCGGCGCCCCAGCGAGATTTCAGGCGGTGAGCAGCAGCGCGTTGCCATCGCCCGCGCCTATGTCAGCCGACCGGCCATCCTGATCGCTGATGAACCAACCGGCAACCTCGACCCTGCCACCTCGGTGGGCATCATGAAATTGCTCGACCGGATCAATCGTGAAGGCACCACGGTAGTGATGGCCACCCACGATTCCGGGATTGTCGACCAGATGCGTAAGAGAGTTATCGAACTCGATGCGGGGCATGTCATTCGTGATCAAGTTCGCGGCGTCTATGGATACACCGGTTAAGGGAGAAGATCAATGCGCGCACGGTTTCTACTAAGCGAAGTCCGAATTGGGCTACGCCGTAACCTCACCATGACCTTCGCCGTCGTCATCACGGTCGCGATTTCACTCTCGCTCCTTGGCATCGGTCTGCTCTCCAACTCGCAAGTGAGTGCCATGAAGGACTATTGGTACAACAAGATCGAAGTCTCGGTCTATCTCTGCGGATCATTGTCAGAGTCCCCGTCGTGTTCTGGTGGGGTAGTCACTCCGGCACAGCGGTTGCAGATCCAGCAAGATCTTCAGGCGTTACCCGTTGTCCAAAATGTCTATTACGAGTCCCAATCAGAAGCATTCCAACGCTTTGAGGAGAGATTTAAGGATTCTGCCATCGCGCAGAACGTGACCGTCGATCAGCTGCCCGAATCATTCCGTGTGAAACTGAAGGATCCAACGCAGTACCAGGTTGTCGTCAGCGCATTCTCCGGTCGACCCGGCGTTGATGTCGTGCAGGATCAGCGCGCTATTTTGGAGAAGTTCTTCAGATTGCTCGCAGTTCTCCGCAACGGGGCACTACTCGTGGGGCTTGCATCTGTACTAACTGCTGCTCTTCTCATCAGCAATACTCTTCGTATTGCCGCGTTCAACCGTCGCCGAGAGACTGGCGTGATGAAACTTGTCGGTGCCACGTCACTTTCCATCCAACTTCCATTTTTGATGGAAGGAATCATCTCCGCTATTTTTGGTTGGGCGATTGCAACTGGATTGCTCGCAGCGTTGAAACAGGTAATACAAACTCGGGTAGCTCCACTTCTTACCTTCACAAAGTTCTTCGGCTGGGGAGAGGTGTGGGTTGCATCGGCCTACCTCCTTGCAACTGGTCTTGTCGTATCCATTCTTGCTTCGGTTATTACACTTCGTCGTTACCTCAAGGTCTGATCTCCCATGGTTAAGGAGGTCGGGCGCAAACTCATCGCGCAGAACAAAAAAGCGCGCCACGATTACTCCATCGAAGACGTTTACGAGTGCGGCATAGTGCTCACCGGCACGGAGGTGAAGTCCTTGCGCCTCGGTCGAGCATCATTGATTGATGGATTCGCGATGGTTCATGACGGTGAACTGTGGCTCAGTGGCGTGCACATTCCTGAATACACGGAAGGAACCTGGACGAATCACCCCCCAAGGCGGGATCGAAAACTTCTGGTCCATCGCACCGAATTGGATCGCCTCACGGCCACGATGAAAGAGGGCGGTCTGACCCTGATTCCTCTTTCCCTCTATTTCAAGGATGGCAAGGCCAAGGTCGAGCTTGCAGTTGCCCGGGGAAAGAAGACGCACGACAAGCGCGCGGCCCTTTTGGAGCGCGAAATGGGCAGAGAAGCTGAGCGTGAAGTTTCTCGCCGTCGCTCTGGAAAGTCTGGCGCTCGCTAGTTCTGCGCATATTCCCAGCAAATATGGGCACAAATGCCCCATCCTCAACTTAACTAATTACGCGATCGGACAATCATCTTCTACAATTAGCGTGCGGGAGTAATTCCGCAGCCAGTTAAAACCATGACAATTGAATA
>CAYXIS010000135.1:0-3527 GCA_964465545.1 uncultured Bifidobacterium sp.
AGAGCGGCTGCGAGTAAGTCATATCGCGCTCTTTGCAATCTTCGATTGAGTACTTGGGTGGCTCGAAACGGTGGTCACGGAATGAAAGTGACATCGATCCTTGGAAATCCTCGATCGGTGAAATCTCCTCGAAGATTTCTTCCAATCCGGATTGCTGTGGGAGCTCACCACGGTGGGTGGTTTCGGCTACTGCGAGACGCTGGCGCCAGATGTCGTTGCCCAGCAACCAGTCAACACTCTCAATTTGGAGTGCGAGTAGGTTTGGGACTTCGAGAGGTTCGCGGATCTTCGCAAATGAAATACGGCGTGGGGCAACAGATGATTTTTTTGACGCGGCCAAGAGGTGTCCTTCCGAACAGAATTTGGTGACGCACGGACAAAGGTCTCAGCCGCTATATGCATTGACCTCAAGGTTTTTGTGCGAGCGGCAAGGATATCGGGAGACGGTCCCGTATGTCCAACCGTGGCTTTTACCATACCCCGGCCCACCTTGTCAGGGGTTTGCCCACAAAGAACACAAATTATGTCCCCTTTCTGACCTACTGACGCTGATGGGCCGCTCCCATAGGATTTTCAGACGAGTCGGAGGTTGGGATGGATTGGCAAGCGTCAGGCAAGAGTTGGGGCGCAAGGGCTTGGGATTGGGCCATCTATCAGGAAAGTCTCGGATCCAACGCAATCTCCCTCGTTTTATCCCGCACCGGCGTCGGACCTGGGACCACGCTGCTCGATATTGCCTGCGGGTCCGGACTGGCCGTGGCGCAAGCGGCCGCCATGGGAGCCGATGCCGTGGGACTGGATGCTTCAGGGGAACTGCTGAGTGTCGCCCGAGAAAGAACGCAACGGGGCCACTTTGTCCGCTCGCCCATGGAGGAGCTGCCCTTCGAGGATGAGACCTTCGAAGTTGTCACGAGTTTCAACGGACTGCAATTCGGCGGGGAGAGCGCCTTCCCCGAAGCCATCAGAGTCCTTCGCCCAGAAGGCACCTTGGCGATGTCATTTTGGAGCGACTTCGGGGACTTCGGTGAGTATTTCCAGCTGCTGGGCAATTACTCACCCCCTGGTGGACCCAAACTGCCTGCGAAGTTCAAAGAGCATGGCGTGGCCGAGAAGAAATTCGATGAACTTGGGGTGAAAGACATTAGGCGCGAAGTGAGCGAGGTCGTGGCAATGTTTCGCAACAAGGAAGACGCCTTTAGGGGAATGGTCAGTGCTGGTCCTGCCATCATGGCGATCGACTATTCAGGTGAAAATATCGTGCGGATTGCCATGGACGAATACCTGGAGAAATTCACCGATCCAGAGTCTGGTCGGGTGAAGATAAAAGGGACATTCTCAAACGTCTTCGGCCGCAAGCCTTAAGAAATTTGTTTGGCGCCTCTCGACCACCAATTTGCCACTTGAGTCATGCACTCCTCCTCTGTCCTTTCCAGACGAGTCTGATGCGCTAATTCAAACTGCCAATCGCCTGAGATTCTCCGAACCAACAGCTCCTCCGAGATCTGATGCCCAAACAGATCCTCTATTAAATCTCTTGACTGTTCAGATACCTCTCCCATTCGGGATAGTGCATCTAGGTCGAAGAGATCGCGAGCGGTATGGCGATCGAACCACGCGGAAACCTTCATCGCGACAAAACCATCAAAGGTCGGAACTACGAGTTCAGTATTCTGCACGTCCGAATAACGTTGATGAATAGAAACCGGTTTTGTCGGGATGGATTGCCACCCGCGCGAGCGAGAATCAACAACTTGAACTTTAATCTGAATCGATGCTTCGCAGATAAGTAAGGAACTCCGCGGATCAACCGTTTGCGATGGCATGATATTCCAAACGGCCCGCGGGAATTCTTCCTTTACTAACTTTGGAAGGTCATCCAACTCCTGACAAAGTGCACGCCGATCTGGTGAGTAAAGGTCAATATCTTCTGACAATCGTCCTGTCGTTAAAAATGTCCGAGAGAGCGCGGTACCACCGAAGAAGACAAATTCGGTGTTGATTTGCTGAAGTCCGGCAAGTACATGACTTATTGCATGATCTCGACTCACTTGCGATTCTTTAGCGCCAAATAACTCTTGAACGTCCTGACTTTCGCGGAGATCAAGCATCCTTCATCCAACTCTCAAGTCGATGCAGCGCCGGACCCATTCGCTGATCCTTGACGAGATAATTCAATTGTTCTTTGTCGCTAAGAGCAAACAGGGTGCAGGCCGCCTCTCGGGCAACATGTGCCATCCCTTGAACCAAGTCGGGTCGTCTTGCGAGATCAACCGCCGTTTGTTCGTTGCTAGTACACCAACCTGTCGCAAGTTCTGTCTTGACCTTAATGCGCTTCAAACGGGCAACATCTCGTTTCACAAAAACAATGCGTCCAAAAGGTGTCTCAAGTGTGGGACGTTGTTTTGGCACAGCAAGAACTGCAACAGCTATCGCACGAGGAATAGCACCCTGAAGGCGGGCAGCAGACAGGTGCATCAGTGCGACTCCGTTGACCCCATAATCTGCCTGCCCAATTCCTAATGCGAGTGCTTCGATCTCCGGCCGCCAATGCCCACCGCGTGATGCTTCAGGAATCAGTGCGTAGTAGCCATGTGCCACCTTGAGAAGCACCCCGACAGCTTCCAGGCGCAAGAATTCGGCCCGCGGCTGCACGTACAACGCGGCAGCGTCGCGAGGTTGTATAACGCCGCGCTTGAGGGAAGCAATGGGCCTAGCCATTGATGAAGTGTATTACAGAAGTTGGGTTATTGCCAACTTCTGTAATACAAATACACAAATCTGGTCGCCTTCGCTCGACTCAGACCCCGTGCCATTTCACCACCCGCGTTGGTGCGGTCCCTCCCGAGGGAATCGGTAATGTCCAGGCGAGATAATTGCCGGCAACAAGGACCTCACTGAGCCCTGGGGCCGAACCCACTTTCCAGATCTTTCCACTTGGCACATTCATGACGTACTGCCCACCATCGCCTGCACCGGTTCCATCTCCCCAGGCTACAAAGTTGGTACCGCAACCAAGGCTCATACCCGTCGCAGAATCGCTCAGGGTGACCACCTGTTGAACTTTGGTCGCCAACTTGATGACATATAGATGTCCATCGGGCACAACATAATTCGGATTCAACGGTTGATAACTTACTGATCCCACGGTCCAAGCAAGGAGAGTGTCGGACGCGCATGAAGAAGAGAGGTACTCGTCCTTGGCTAACGAACCTGGGGTGATCAGCGTATCGACGCCATTCTTGAGCAATCGAAACTCATAGCGATTCGACGCCATACTCGGGTCGACGTCTTTCGATCGCACGTAGATGAGCTCGCGCGCAATTGCGACGGGCGACTTTGCTTTATCAACGGCTATTTTCAAAGGTTTGTGCGCACCAATATCGCGAACCATGATTCGATATCCCCATCCGTGGGGTTTCTTCGATGACGGGTACACCATCGTCCACCAGACATTTGAACCATCCGTAGCGAGCATGTGCTCTCCGACTGGAGAGGGAATATTGCTCGTCTTCAGCAGATCAAATGAA
>CAYXIS010000136.1:0-3516 GCA_964465545.1 uncultured Bifidobacterium sp.
ATTGATTCTGCACCGAGATGATCCCGCCTTGTTCGGGCGTGCCGCCCATCTTGATAGCACGACGCAGTTGCTCTGCGTTGTAATTGCTCACCCCTATGCGCTCAACGATCCCTCGCTCAAGGAGCGCCAGAACATTCTCAAACTGGTCTTCAAACTCCATTGTGGGATCTAAACGATGGTGCTGCCACAACTTGATGTGATCAAGACCCAAACGCAACGCGGATGCTTCAACCGCGCGGAGCAAATAGTCGAGAGAGGAATTCAATCCCCAACTCTCCTTCGGTCCGCGGGTTATCCCGCCTTTGGTTGCGATGACCACTTTGCTTTTTGCTTCGGCTGACCCGCTCCACGAGTTAAATGCAGCCCCGACAAGTCGCTCGTTATGGCCGAAAGTATCCCAACTTGGGGCGTAAATATCTGCAGTATCAATTAGGGTCACACCAGAATCAAGTGCTGCATGGATCAATGCAACCGCGCCTTCAGGATCGTTCAGAATTTCCGGTCGATCCTGCGACAGCGGCATGCATCCAAGACCCATCGCAGAGACTTCCCAAGGACCAAGCGCGCGCTGGGGCAGTGTCATGTCTATATGCCTAGATCGCCAAGCGTGTAAGCGCTTCGATACTCCAAGCCTGCATCAAGTATTGCCTGCTTTGCACCGCGTTCAACAATGACTGCAACCCCCACAACAATTGCTCCCGCTTCGCGAAGTGCCTCTACCGCGGTCAAAACTGATCCACCAGTAGTTGATGTGTCTTCAACTGCGACAACGCGGCGGCCTTTGACATCAGGCCCCTCGATGCGTCGCTGCAATCCATGCGCCTTCTCTGCTTTGCGAACGACAAACGAGTCAATTCTCTTTCCGCGTTGTGCCGCAACATGCATCATCGCGGTCGCAACAGGATCTGCGCCCAGGGTGAGTCCGCCAACGGCGTCGAAATCCCAATCCTTAAGGAGATCGAGCATAACTTCACCAACGAGGGGCGCCGCCTCAGCATCAAGGGTCACACGACGCAAGTCAACGTAATAATCTGCTTCCTTGCCAGATGAGAGAACGACCTTGCCGTGAACGACGGCTTTCTTGACGATCTGATCTTTCAATTTCTCGCGTGAACTCATGGTGCGAGCATACCTTCTAGGTTTAACCGACTAATCCTGCTTGTAAACGACCACTGGCGTTGCCTGCCGCTTAGCCAGAGACCTTGGCGGATTCGACTCGAGAAGCGCATCCATTTCTACGCGCAATTTCGCCACCTCCAACGCCATATTGGCCACCGCCGACTCAAGCTCAATGATTCTTTTTATTCCTGCATGGTTGATGCCCTCACCGATGAGCCGCTGAACATTTCGCAGCAAGGCAATATCTCTTAGCGAATACCGACGACCACGCCCGCTTGCTCGGCCTGGAGAAACCAAACCCAGTCGGTCGTATTGGCGAAGAGTCTGCGGATGTAATCCGGAAAGTTGCGAAGCAATCGAGATGACATAGACCGCTGCGTCATCGTCGTGTTCGGGATTTATCGGAGTCGTTTCATTGCTCATGATTTTGCCCTCGCTTTGAACTCTGCGCGAACATCTTCCTCAGCAGTTTCTTCGGCAAACTCTTGCAACGCCTTCTGGGCTTTGGAGCTGAGGCGTTGCGGTACTTGAACCTCCACGCTGACGAGAAGGTCTCCTACTCCGTTAGGACCCTTCACTCCGTGGCCTTTGATTCGGAGTACTCGGCCATTCGATGTGCCAGGAGCAAGTCGAACGGTAACTTCTTCGCCACTTAGCGTTGGAACTTTGATATCTGCGCCTAATGCTGCTTCAGCAAAAGTCACTGGGAGAGTCATCAAGAGGTTCTCACCCTTATGAGTGAAGACAGGGTGAGGCTTCACATTTAAATGAATGAAGAGATCGCCAGGACCTGCCTCCCCTGGCGCGCCTTTTCCGCGGATGCGGATCTTTCCGCCGTTCTTCACTCCGGCTGGCACTCGCACAGTGATATTCGTCGGAGCGCCACCGTCACTAGAAAGACGAAGATCAAGATTCGTCCCGAAAATAGATTCGCGGAAGGTAATGGTGGACTCAGTCTGCAAGTCCTGCCCTTTGCGCGGTGCCCGACGCCCACCGCCGAAGAGATTGGCGAAGATATCCTGGGTGTCACCGCCACCGAAAAAGTCAGCGTAATCGCGGCTTCCGCCCTGACCGCCTCCGAAACCACCTTGAGGTTGGCGGAAACCGCCGCGTTCAAAGAGTGAGCGCGCTTCGTCATATTCAGCACGGGACTTGTCGTCGGAGAGAATTTCGTAAGCCTCGGAGACTGCCTTGAACTCTTCTTCGAGCTTCTTGTTACCGGTGTTCTTATCAGGGTGGAGTTTGTGCGCTAATTCGCGATATTTCTTCTTTATCTCCTTGTTTGTGGCGCCCTTGGACACGCCCAGGATCTTGTAGAAATCCTTCTCATACAGATCCTTGGCGGCCACTTTCTACTCCGGATCCGCTACTGCTACTCGTGCAGGTCGCAGAATTCGTTCTTTGTATTTGTAACCAGGCTGCAATATTGCAGTCGCTGTTGGCTCGGTAACTTCAGATGAAGTGGAATGCATAAGAGCCTCGTGGATCTGTGGATCGAAAGAACTGCCCGCATCGCCGAATGACTGCAGACCAATTCTCGACGTCACATTGACCAAGCTGTCAGCAACTGCCTTGAAGCCGCCCGTTAATTCCCCGTGCTCCTTGGCGCGGTCTATATCGTCAAGGATTGGGAGAAGCTCGGTAAGTACTGCGCTGACCGCTAACTCGTGCGCAACGGCACGATCACGCTCGACGCGTTTTCGATAGTTGATGTACTCGGCTTGGAGTCTTTGCAGATCCGCGGTGAGGACGGCGAGATCTCCCTCGACCGCCTCACTCTGCAGATCTCCGATAACTTCATCCGCGAGGGATTCGTTATTCTCGTTCATTTCTATTCTTCGACTATCTCTGCGTCTTCAACGCCCTCTTCGGTTGACTGACCTTCAGATGGCTGTGAGGCTGCAGCGTTGGCTGCGTACAAAGCAGAACCGAGTGCTTGGCTCAGAGTAGAAACTTTCTCTGTCGCCGCCTTGATCATCTCGAAGTTTGCTCCACCAAGTGCGGTCTTGAGTTCGGCAAGTGCCGCCTCTGTTTCCGCCTTCTTGACAGCGGCTTCTCCCTCGTTAAGTTTGTCGCCATTTTCTGCCAAGAACTTCTCAGTCTGGTACATAAGCGAATCGCCCGTGTTTCGAATTTCAGCTTCTTCTCTACGCTTACGATCTTCTTCAGCGTGGGCGTCGGCGTCCTTCATCATTCGGTCAATCTCGTCCTTTGAAAGTGCGGAGCCACCTGTGATGGTCATGCTCTGCTCTTTGCCAGTGCCGAGATCTTTCGCAGATACGTGAACGATTCCGTTGGCGTCGATGTCAAATGTAACCTCGATCTGCGGAACTCCACGTGGAGCAGGTGGCAGACCAGTGAGCTCGAACATGCCCAATTTCTTGTTATAGGCCGCCA
>CAYXIS010000137.1:0-3485 GCA_964465545.1 uncultured Bifidobacterium sp.
GATGAAATCGGCCCGTGTACGTGGCCATCGTCTGCCAGTTTTGCGGAAGTTCTCCAGCCGTAAAATCAACTAAATAGACGGGGTTGCGCACGGCCATATAGATTTTCTCGCTTTTAGTTCTGTCTTCGAGGAAATTTGTCACGGCACTACATGTCGGAACAGCGCCCGGATAGAAGATGCTTCCCAAAGGAAGGGTTTTGCGAACGTTTACCCCGGGAACTCTCTTCCAGACTTGGTAGTGCTCTCCTGACCAAGCCATGTTGTAATCCAAAGGAGGTCGGCTTCCATTCGGTGATTTACGAAGGACTAGGAGGTTGTAATAATCAATCGTGGCGGGATCGAATAGGTCGATATCTGCAGCGAAACCGCGCGGAACTTGATTTCCGTCCCGCGTCGGAATCAGATGAACACGCAGTTCGCTGACCGCTTCGGCTTCGATTTTTCTCAAGAAATAGCGCGAGCCATAAACGGAGTACTCCGTCATCAAGGCGGGCCCTTGTCCTGCGAACATCTCGCCAATGCTTCGAAGTTCGTCTTGCTGCGCATAGGGAGCCAACCAGACGTTCTTATAAGTGTATATATCCGAAACGACAACGCCGGCACCTGTCAGCACGGCAAGTAAAACAACTGCGAGTCGGAGTCTGTAGGCGGCGAATCTCGCCCATCTATCTTTGGCAACTTCGACCCACAACTCATATACGCCAATAGATGCCGCAAGGAGAAAGACGGGGGACGCCACTGCTATCGCCTTGCCGGTAAGCCAGATCCCACCCCAAAAATAGGATGTGGCGACAACTGCGACGCAACTTGCTACCAACGAAGGAATAATCCATTCATTTTTGATTATGGAGAAATAAATCCCAGCGATCGCAAGCACCAAAGCGATTGCTATAAGCAAAAAAGTAAGGGGCTTGTAAACGGGATCTAGTCTGAAATCCTGAGCGGGCCAGATGCCAACGATTTGCCCGATATTTAGGGATTTCACGAGATTTCCTTTATCCCCGATAATTGGGATGAAAAGGTTCGTAATTGATTTGTTTCCGGCTTTGAGCATCAGGATCAACGCTCCTGCCACCACTCCTGAGGCTCCCAAAGCGTAATGAAAGTATCGGCGATTTCTTCGCCACAAAACTGTGAGACCGGCTATGAAAAGTATCGGGGCCGCGTATCCGAAACCGGCAGTTCCACCCACGACGAGAATTCCCAAGAACGCGATAAGAGCGTAGTAGAAGTATTCCTTAGAAGCCTTATTTCCGAGAGCATCGAATAAGGCGAACGCCAATAGGGTGAGAGGAATGATAATGACAATTTCCTTGACGCCACCCCACATGACATATGAATAAATCGTGGACGCCATTGCAGAAATCGAAGACATAATGACAACGAGAACTCGGTTGGAAACTCGAGTCCTTAGCATCAACACGAACATCATTGCGACTAACGCCGCCGAGAAAGTCAGATATGGCTGATAGAACCAAGCCTTCTCAACCCCAGTCAGTTTTGAGACAACTCCGAACGGGATAAAGGTTCCAACTGGGTAACTGAAATGTCCGCTCGAGTCGGATGCAAAGAAAGTCTGAATCAGTCGATCAAATGTCGAAGAAACCGGAATGGGGACGGTTCGGCCAACGTTCATCAGCCGATCTGTGACCGCAAGAAAGGAAGAGTTATCATCTAACTTTATCCAACCAGCCCAACTCGGATGCCCGTATGCAACTGTGGGCAGACTGAAGGCTAAGTATGTTAAGAGTCCGGCAATAGACGGCAAGGCGTCAAAACGTATATACGATCTAAACCAAACTATGCTCGCCACCAACCCCGCCATGCTGATGAATCCAAAGACGATCGCCGTATAAGGAGCGGTAGATGTGCTGATTGTCGTGAGGCTGCCAAAGATGGCCATCAGCAAGAAGCCGAGGATCATTGTTAACGTGAAATTCGCGGGTCGACGGGCGATGAGAGAAAACGCCAGGCCGAAGCCGTAGCAGAGCAAGGTCAGTAACAGCGGAACAACGAGCCACACGATAACCATTTCGTTCATGAACAAGTAGTCCTCACCCAGCCAATGATACGGAGATTTAGGCGACTTCCACGGAGTTGGAGAACGACCACTCATCATTTTTCTTGCCCACCCATATTGATGGGCGTAATTTCATTGACATGCGGCGGCAATATTGTCGAAAGTCTTCGCTCCTACGGCCTTTTATCACCCGCGGAGCGTTCAACAGACTCCAAGCACAGAAAGCGGTGGATTGAAATGAAACGAAGCCTTTCCGCGAAGCTGACTACGTTAACAATCCTTGCAACATGCGGCATCCTCGTCACAAGCACATTGAGTTCTTGGGCGGCAGCGTACAAGCCGATCGACCTCAACATCCCCTCTCAGTTGCCGCAAGCAACACAAGGCAAGTCGTACAACTATTCCGTTGCAGCGAGAGTGACCGGCGGAACTGGAAGACCATACAAATGGAGATTCACGGGAGCCCTTCCATCAAACCTCAGGTTCAATGCATCATCGGGAAAAATCCTCGGAGTGGTCGCTGGTACCGCCCCTGTCGGCACATATCCATTGAGCATCTGCGTGACGGGTGGAAAGAAGGGGGCGATCTCTAAGATACGCAACACGATCTGCAAATCAACGAACCTCAAGGTGGCTCAAGGGGCAGGAACTAATACTCCGACCTCCAATAGCGCCGCTGGAATATACAGCGGAAATGTCAACTGGCCAGATGTCTCGGTGACCACTATAAGTAATACGTGCGGAGCGCAGGTCATGTATCGCACCATCACCCTCCAAGAGGGCGCCGGCGGTGCTATTACCGGCAGTGCGGATAACGGCACTCAAATCTCCGGGACGAGGGTAGGC
Source organism: uncultured Bifidobacterium sp. (assembly GCA_964465545.1). GTDB lineage: Bacteria > Actinomycetota > Actinomycetes > Nanopelagicales > Nanopelagicaceae > QYPT01. Next base: position 2,867 of record CAYXIS010000137.1, read on the forward strand.
AGTTCGATAACCGTGACTCTCCAAACCACCCGTTGGGGAGCGCGTGGGCCATTTGTATGGGAATGGTCTGGATCAACGCTCCGTGGCACATTAATTGCGATCTGCTACAACCTCTCCACATACGAACTACTGAAAGAAGCTCCATATACTTTCAACCTAACGAAGAGCGGGAGCTCCGCACCGGTTAACACTTTGACAGTGTCGAAGAATGGGGATGGACAAGGGACCGTTACTGCAAATACAGGCGCGATCAATTGCGGATCTACATGCCAAGGTAGCTACAAAACCGGTACACAAGTGACACTTAGCGCAACTCCTTCATCAGGATCAATCTTTTCGGGGTGGTCAGGCGCATGTACGGGAACAAGCAGTTGCTCGTTGACCATCAATGCTGATACGTCGATCACGGCAACGTTTTCAGCGAGCGCCTCTGGGACCTTTGCCGGGAATATCAATTTCCCGAACCTGACTCCCCCTTCAGGTATTACTGGCTGCGAAGCCAAAGTCATCACAAGGACGGTGACGCTAGTTGAGAGCGCAAACGGTGCGCTCACGGGTAGTACAAACAACGAGAAAATTCCGACTCTAACTGGTACTCGCTCAGGTAACACGATCACCG
>CAYXIS010000138.1:0-3460 GCA_964465545.1 uncultured Bifidobacterium sp.
CACTACACAAGCGAACCAAGAACAAACCAATTCTTGTCAACCGAATCAGTCCAAGGCCCGCAGGAGAAGGAAAAACAACAACAACCGGGGGGCTTGGGGACGCCCTTCGTTTCTTCGGCAAAGACGCGATGATCTGTTTACGCGAACCATCCCTAGGACCAGTTTTTGGAATGAAGGGCGGCGCCGCTGGCGGAGGCTACGCGCAGGTCGTGCCGATGGAGGACATAAACCTTCACTTCACGGGCGATTTCGGCGCGATTGCGTTGGCTAACAATCTCTTGGCTGCCCTTCTTGATAATCACATCCATCATGGAAATTCGCTTAATATCGATGTGCGTCGTGTGACATGGAAGCGCGTTGTCGACATGAATGACCGTGCCCTTCGCGACATTGTTGTCTCCCTTGGTGGAGTCGGGAATGGCTTTCCACGCGAAGACGGATTCGACATTGTGGTTGCCTCAGAAATCATGGCAATCTTCTGTCTGGCGACCACGATTGAGGATCTCAAGACCCGCATCGGCAAGATCGTTGTTGCCTACACAAAGGATAAGAGACCCGTTCTTGCAAGTGACCTCAACGCACAAGGTGCGATGACGGTTATATTGAAGGACGCCTTCCAACCCAACTTAGTCCAAACCCTTGAGAACACTCCTGCTTTTGTGCACGGCGGCCCTTTCGCCAATATTGCACATGGCTGCAACTCAGTGGTTGCGACTACATCAGCGATGAAGCTCGCAGATTATGTTGTAACTGAAGCAGGGTTCGGAGCGGATCTGGGCGCTGAGAAATTCATAGATATAAAGTGCAGGAAGTCCGGGCTTCGCCCCTCGGCATGTGTGCTCGTCGCGACGATCCGCGCCTTGAAGTATCACGGAGGCGCAGACTTGAAAACTATCACCGAGGAGAACCTTGAGGCACTAGAGGCGGGGATTGTTAACCTAGAAAAACACGTATCCAACATTCGCGATGTGTACGGCATGCCCGTAGTTGTCTCGATCAATCACTTCACGAGTGATTCTGACGCCGAAGTTGCACTTCTACGTAATCGAGTGGAAGGTTTGGGCGTGCGCATTGTCCTGGCAACTCATTGGGCAGATGGCGGCAAGGGCGCGACGGATCTCGCCGAGGCGGTGGTAGAACTATGTGATTCCCCAAGCACGGTTACATTCGTGTATCCAGACGAAGCACCTTTATGGGACAAGGTTAACGCAGTAGCTAAGCGCATTTATGGAGCACGTGAAGTCACGGCTGATTCAAAGGTTCGAACCAAGATTAAGGAGTTACAGGAGAGCGGATACGGCGAGTTCCCAATCTGCGTGGCAAAGACGCAGTACTCCTTTTCTACCGATGCAGCTCTACGTGGCGCACCGACGGGACACTCCATCAATATTCGTGAGGTTCGATTGTCGGCCGGCGCGGAGTTCATTGTCATGGTCTGCGGAGAGATCATGACAATGCCGGGATTGCCAAAGGTGCCATCGAGTGAGCGTATTGACTATGTAGACGGGAAAGTGGTGGGGTTGTTCTAATGACATTTTCCCCCTGGTCTGTTGATGCGGCATCTGCCGTCTTGGCTTCGACGTGTGACAAACCGGGACCCGTTTTGATATCCCTTCAAGCACTTCAGAATGAATTCGGGTACGTGCACGAGGAAGACATCGAGCTTGTTGCCAAAGCGTGCAATGTGTCCCGCGCCGATGTTCATGGCGTGTTTACTTACTACCACGATCTCCGTACTACCGCGCCCGCGTCTACGACTCTTCGTATCTGCGTGGCAGAAGCATGCCAAGCTGTTGGATCCGCGGACCTTGTGAGGGATCTTGAAAAGACCTTCAACACACACTTGGATGAAGCAGGTGAAGATGTCGAACTCAAGTCCGTCTATTGCCTAGGTAATTGCGCGCTCGGGCCGTCGGCGATGCTCAACGGCGAACTCGTGGGTCGCGCAAGCGCCCAAGGCTTGAAAGATGCATCTGCTCGGGTGACCTTGTGACTACGACGATCTACGTGCCGAAGGACTCTGCAGCCCGTTCAATCGGCGCAGACTTAGTCGCACTGGCCATTGAAGCCGAGTTGGTGAAACGCGGGATCAGTGCCTCCATCATTCGCAATGGCTCGCGCGGTGCACTCTGGTTGGAGCCTTTAGTAGAGGTCGCTACCTCCGAAGGGCGCATCGCATACGGACCGGTGACACCTTCAGATGTGGATTCTCTATTCGATTCGGGTTTTCATCTCGGAGGCGATCATCGCCTTGCATTGGGAAAATCGGATGACATTGCATGGTTGGCCAGGCAAGACCGCGTGACTTTCGCTCGGGTGGGTATCGTCGATCCACTCTCTATTGCCGACTTCCAAGAGTGGGGTGGCTTAGTCGGTCTTCGAAGAGCCCTTGCGATGGGGCAGGAGGAAATTGTTACGGAGGTGACCCAATCCGGCCTTCGTGGTCGTGGCGGCGCTGGTTTTCCAGCGGGTATCAAATGGCGCACCGTTATGGGGACCCCTGCTGATCGCAAGTACATCTGCTGCAATGCGGATGAAGGAGATAGCGGAACTTTTGCAGATCGCATGTTGATGGAAGGTGACCCTTTTACGCTACTTGAAGGAATGACCATTGCGGCGATTGCTGTGGGTGCAACTGAAGGCGTCATATATGTTCGATCTGAATATCCAAGTGCCTACGAAGCGCTAAACCGCGCGATTGAGACCGCAAGAGAATTCGGCTGGTTGGGCAAGAGCGTGCTAGGCAGTGGTGTTGAATTCGATATTCGCACGCGCATTGGTGGCGGCTCGTACGTCTGCGGCGAGGAGACCGCGATGCTTGAAAGCATTGAAGGCAAGCGAGGTGTCGTTCGCTCCAAGCCCCCGCTTCCCGCAATCAACGGTTTGTTCGGCAAGCCGACTGTGATCAACAACGTGCTGACGTTGGCTACAGTGCCTGCGATTCTTGCCGATGGTGCGCAGACCTACCAGTCGAAAGGCGTCGGTCGATCCGTTGGAACACAGGTCTTCCAACTCGCAGGCAACATTGCGCGAGGTGGGATTGTTGAAACGGCATTCGGTGTCACACTCGATACATTGGTAAATGATTTTGGTGCTGGGACACTAACTGGGCGACCGGTGAGGGCCGTTCAGATCGGTGGACCGCTTGGGGCCTATTTGCCGGTTGCATCGATGGGTATATCAATGGACTACGAGTCACTCCTTGCCGCCGGTGGCATGCTGGGTCATGGCGGGGTAGTCGTCTTTGATGAGAGCGTGGATCTGGCCCAACAGGCGAAGTTCGCCATGGAGTTCTGCGCTATCGAGTCGTGCGGCAAGTGCACACCGTGCCGAGTAGGCTCAGTACGCGGAGTGGAGACGATCGAAAAGATCATCAACGGTCAAGACGTGGAAGGCAACAAGAAACTGCTTCTCGACCTGTGCGAAGTGATGACTGATGGATCTTTATGTGCGATGGGCG
>CAYXIS010000139.1:0-3457 GCA_964465545.1 uncultured Bifidobacterium sp.
CCCCATCGGGTGCATGACATTGAAACCTCGCTGAACCCAGTAACGGGCAATCACATCGCCCAGGGCGTATGCCTCCGCATGGCCCATGTGAAGATCCCCCGACGGGTACGGGAACATGTCCAGGACGTACTTCTTGGGGCGGGCGTCATCTGGGCGGCCCGACTTGAACGGCTCCAACTTGTCCCAGACCGGAAGCCACTTCTCTTGAACATAGGCAACGTCGTAGCCCTCGTGGACGAAATCGCGGGTGTTATCGGTTGTCATGGGCTTAGGTTACAGGGAAGTTGAAAAAGAGAGTTCTCACACTTACGATGTCAGGCAAACTGGTAGAAACCCAAGAAATGTCATTTATTCTGGCGAAAAGAGTGATTCATGCCAAATGGCGTGGACGCCTCGACCTGCTTTAGATTCAAAGAAGACTTCCCCTTGCGCCAGGCACGATCCGTCGCCCATTGGAAATCCCACCCACGGCAACGATAGAACGCTGGAGCCGGTGTATATATCGTCAACAACCAATGTGTATGAATCATTTTCAGAAACCAAGTAACTTACGTAGTTTTTCCATAAATAAGGAAAGATTGCCGATCCGACCGAGTAGACCTCTGTTCCGTCGAACCGAGTCACATGCAGCCGAGCATCAGCCCTCCGCCAGTCGATCCATGCCACAAGATCTCCATATGGACTGGGTTGAGTACCGCTGTTGGTAATGAACCCAATTTCTTCACCTTGTAGTTCACGATACTTAATTGCGAGGGCACCATCTACCAATTCTTGCCAGACAATAAACTTGTCCGTGAGCCTCGCGCTGTCACCACCGTCGCTAACTCGCTGCCAATCAGCTTTGGCAAAGTCGTAGATCCAGATACCTCCCCCGAAGCCAGCCTCATCATCAAACCCTTGACCAACAATCCATCCATCATTTATAGCGGTCGGAAGACCTGACTCGCTAATAATCTCCCGACTACCATTCGTAAGGTTGTACAGAATGACCCCACCCATTTGACGATGGCACACAACTTTGTCACCGAAAACTTTGGGCATGTATTCGAACTCGTCTAGCGGCGACAATCTCTTTGGCTCGTTTTCGCCGATCTTGACAAAAACCACCAAGGAATCCGTGGCAGGATCACTCTGCGACCAAGTGATCACACCCGAATCGCTTGCGTTCACGTCACGCTGCAATTGCTCAACCTCAAAAAGAATCTTGGCGGTAGGGGACGGTACTACCTGCGCTTCAACGTGCGTCACTCGAAGATTGCTCGGAAGTTCTTGTCCAAAATCTGCCTGAAGGACCTCCTCCACAAAAAGCATAGTCGCTTCGAATTCATCTCTCATCGAATTTGCATCGGTGTAACCAGTTAAATGTTGAAGATGATTTCTTTTCTCTCGCAGAATTTCTATCCAGGAGGAATATTTATAGGACCCGCACAATTTCAACGAGTCAAGGGGGCCCAGAGTAAGCCTTCCCCCGGATTTAAATATGGAGATTCCCCGATTCGAAAGTACCGCTTTAAGCAACATGTCCACCCCGAGATCAAGTGACAAAATAACTTGGGTACCATCAGCAGGACCCTCAGCAGCAATGTGTTCAAGCGCGTGTTCAAAAGCCAGAAATGAGGCGCGAAAGAAAGGCTTTGCCGCGGGCTCCATATCAACGTCCAACTATCGAGGAGCCAAACTCTGATCTACCTATTCTGTCAGGGAGACATTCCCAAGGACTCCAAAGCATTAACGTCCCATCTGTGCTTTGCATATGCAACTAGACCTCCCTTATGGATCAGAATTGTCGATATGCATCACTTGCCCACAGGGAAAGCCATTACACGACTCGAGGTTCCATTCTTGCATTTCTAAAGGCTAGATTGTGGAGAACGCGGGGAATACTCTTGCGCAATGACGTCGATCGACTCTCTGTTCGCTTGTTCGGCAAATGATGTGACAATTGATCGGATACGAGAGTTGATGTCACAGGATCTTTCGGAGAGCCTCACCCTGGAGTACAAAGAAAGGCATACCCCGGAACTCGTAACCACGGTGGCGGCCATGGCCAATAGTTACGGTGGCATAATTTTAGTCGGCATTTGCGACGAAAACCGACCCGATCGACTCATAGGAGTCCCAGGATCTACACTGGTCCAGATCGTGAACTCCTGTTATGACACTCTGGAACCCCCATGGGTACCGGAAATCATTGAAGTGCCACTTCTGGATGCGAGTGATTCGTACATTCTTGTGGTCAGAATCGATCCTTCACAAGTTTCACGGCCTACCCTAATAAAAGGCGCGGCGCCGATCCGTTTGCAGGCCAGAAATGCAGTCGCAGACCGAAGTCGACTCGCAGAATTGTTCGTCGAAAACCCGCAATTCCATCGACGAATGGGATATTTAATTCCAGCACCTTATTTGCCCCAAGATCCCTATGGCAATCCAGCCGCGGACCTCGTTCTCCGAACTGGCTTGGTCCTGCCAATTGGCGAAAAAGCACGTTGGCGGCCTCTTGCTGAAGGAAACGTCGAGTCACTCACGGACAAGTTGAACAAATCGCCAATCGACACGACATTAAAGAAATTCATGCTGGAACTGGGAATTAGCAATTCACAACTTTTTCATCGACGTGGACACAATCGCGCGCGCCAGGCGAATTTGGCCTGGCAAGCTGGAAATCCAACTACCGATGGTCATTTTCCCATCGAATGTCAGGTGAGAGTTCAACTCATGGGAATGTATGGGGAACCATCCACATCACTCCAACTTATATTGGACGTGGTTATAAGAGCGAGGGAATGGATGAAGACCCGCATTCCGACCTTGGAGGAACCGTATTGGGAAATGGATGTTCCCGTTCTCTATGAATTAGTGGAAGGGATGGTCGGAGCACTGATTGATCCGTTGGTCGTTCAGACTCTGTCCGTAATTGCGGAGGTAGACCTGGATCTTGTGCCACAGCCAGCAAACCTTCATTTTGTTACAGGGCCTAGCGTCGAAGACCTGCTTAATCCATACGGACTTACGCCGGTGCAAGACGGAACCTCGTCCCACGGGGCGAGCATTGTCGCCGATCCTTCGCTTGATCTACTCGACAGCGGCGACAGAGAGGCTCAAATTGACGATTGGGTGGTTCAAATTGGATTGGATGCAGGGCTAATGGGAATGGAACAACTTCTCTCCAATTTTCATGCAAAATAGGATTCGGGAAATAGCACTTCAAATCTAGCAACTACGAGACACCCAGACTTTCCTTGAACAACAATGTTGCATCTTTTTGCCATAGGCACAGCAAAAGACTGCGAATCTTCTAGAATAAAAGAGAGGACCGAGCAAATGGCCCGATCCTCTTTCTACGTACTAAGCGACTAGCGCTTAAGCAGCGTCTCCGCTACGAATTGCTGAGATTTCGAAGTCAAGGCTGATAGTCTCGCAGCCGCAAACTCCGCCAGCGTCTAGTTCCGCCTTGAAG
>CAYXIS010000140.1:0-3450 GCA_964465545.1 uncultured Bifidobacterium sp.
GTGAAAACGCGGGGCCGTGGGCTCTTTTACATCCGGATACTCGACAGTGTTCACCTTCTTGAACATCGTCTTGAATGTGATCCAGAAGCCCAGCATCTGCTTGCCAAAACTGCGCGGGCCCTCATCGCTGACAGGCTCGGATGACACGGCCTCTAGTCCAAGGTCGCGGTATGTGCGCTCTACCTCATGGTTCTCAGCCACGCGTGACCTCCGATTGTGAGACTGCTCCATTTTGAATTGGTATTTCTGGAACAGGGAAAGTGGGGGCCGGTATTTCAATGTCAGATTCTGGCTCGCCACGTTTCTTGGAAGAGTCGTAGAGGAAACTTCCCAGCAAGACGATCAACACGATTCCTACAGCGAAGCCAAGGACGCCAGCACGGGATGTGCCGCGCAATGACATAACTCGCATCGTGGCCACAATCAAGATCCAGAAGAGACTGGCTGGGATCAGCACCTTCCAACCAAATTTCATGAACTGGTCGTAGCGAAGCCTAGGCAGAGTTCCACGTAGCCACACAAAGATAAAGAAGAAGAACATGACCTTGGCTAAGAACCAGACAAGCGTGAACCACCCGCCAAGCCAATTCTCCGTGAAGGTCAGGCCAGGAAGCGCATGGTAGCCGCCAAGGAATAGCGTCGTCGCCAATGCAGACACCGCGACAATGTTCACATATTCAGCAAGGAAGAAGAGCGCGAACTTCAAAGACGAGTACTCGGTATGGAAACCACCGACTAATTCGCCTTCGGCTTCAGCCAAGTCAAACGGGGCTCTATTCGTCTCGCCGACCATTGAGATCGCATAGATGACAAAGGACGGGAAGAGAACCACGGAGTACCACCACTTTTGCTGCGCGGCGACAATCTCGGACGTTGACATGGACCCGGAATAGATAAAGACCGCGACGAGGGAAAGTCCCATTGCGACTTCATAGGAAATCACCTGCGCGCTTGAGCGCAAACCGCCGAGGAGTGGATAGGTCGATCCCGATGACCACCCAGCAAGGATGATGCCGTAGACGCCCACGGATGCAATGGCTAGAACATAAAGGACGCCGACTGGAATATCTGTCAACTGCATCGCCGTTTTATGACCGAAAAGCGAGACCGGACCGCTCATTGGAATCACCGCAAATGACATGAAACATGTGGTTGCGCTGATGATTGGCGCCACAATGAAGACGATCTTGTCGGCAGCAGCAGGAATAAGGTCCTCTTTGAGCGCCAATTTCACGCCGTCGGAAAGACTCTGAAGCAAGCCAAACTTGCCAACACGGTTTGGTCCGAGGCGCATCTGCATGCGCGCAACTATTCGGCGCTCGGCCCAAATAGCCAGAAGCGTTGCAAGTACGCAGATTGCGAAAACGAGCACGCCCTTAACAAGGATCAACCAACCTGGGTCAAAGCCGAGAATCTCTGCAGTTGTCATTAGTCCTTCACCACCGTTACGAGTGATCCGCTTGCGACTCCGAAAGTGGCAAGCAGATGTGAGCCACGTGAATTGCGTGGCAGCCAAACTGCATCATCGTGTATTGCTTCCACAAGAACCGGCAGCACCACTGCTCCATGTTCATTGGAAACACGTACCGCGTCTCCGTCAACCACCCCAAGGGCTGTCGCGCGCTTCGGTGAGATGACCACCACGCTCTTGCGTGCAGTGCCTGCCAGATTGTCTTCGCCCTCTTGCAGCGAACTCTCATCGAGCAACCGCCGCCAGGATGTGAGGAGCGCTTGATTCGGGCCGATCTGAGGAGCCTTTGCTGATGGGACCGATGCGAATGTTGATCTTGCACCATCCCAATCGCCAAAGGAAGCCAATTCCTTTGCCGAAGACTTAACCGTTGGCAATGCGATCGAACGACCGAGTTCTTCCGAGATCATTGTCAGGATGCGCACTTCCGATCGATTCAGTGAATCTGGAACCGCGACCTCGAACGTGCGAGCGCGACCTTCCCAGTTCACGAATGAACCAGATTTTTCAGGAACGGCAGCAACTGGAAGCACAACGTCGGCAATCTTTGTGACCTCACTGGTGCGAATTTCAAGGCTGACCACGAATGCGCTCTTGAGAGCCGCGATTGCCGCGTGGATGCTGCCTGCATCGTGGGGATCAACGCCTCCAACAACGAGAGCGTGGATCTGATCGGCGCCAACCGCAGCGAAAATTTCCTCACTATTTAAGCCAATGTCACTTGGAACTCGTTCGACGCCCCACACGGTGGCGACATCTGCGCGAGCGGCTGCATCTGTTACAAGGCGGCCGCCAGGCAAGAGATTGCCTATAGCTCCAGCCTCGAGTGCACCACGCTCACCTGCGCGACGCGGAATCCAAGCAACTTTTGCCCCCGTGCGATCTGAGAGCGCGGCTACAGCAGAGAGTGCCCCTGCGCTTTCGCTAGCACGTTCACCAACAAGAATCACGGAATTGGCCGTGAGCTCCTGTTTGGCAATTGCCTCTGCTTCAGCACCGGGTGCAACGCAGACGAAATTCGCCTTGAGCTTCTCGTTGCCAATGGAGAGTTTGCTCGCAATTGCAGTGACCTTCAACCCGCGCTTTCGGGCTTGCTTATGAACGCGCAAGAAAACGATAGGGGATTCCTCTTCGGTCTCAAATCCAACCAGCAAAATGGCATCAGCGCGATCAATGTCCGCATTCGAGACTTTAGATCCGACAATCTTTGCTGCCAGGAAATCACGCTCTTCGTCGCTGGTGAGACGTGCACGGAAATCAATGTCATTTGTTCCAAGAGCCACGCGCGCGAACTTGCTGTAACCGTATGCATCTTCCACGGTCACGCGTCCTCCGACAAGAACGCCTGCTCGCTTTCCACGGAGTCCATTTGCGGCCGCCGCAATTGCCTCCGGCCATGAAGCAACCTGCAACTCACCCGATGCGTCGCGAACCATGGGTTGCGTTAGGCGATCAGGGGCTGTCACGTATTTGAATGCCCAACGGCCCTTATCGCAGTTCCACTCTTCGTTGACCTCGGGGTCATCCCCTGCCAGGCGACGCAATGTCTTACCGCGGCGAACATCAGTTCGCAGTGAGCAACCTGACGCGCAGTGTTCACACGCTGATGGAGTCGAAACGAGATCAAATGGACGGGCGCGGAATCTGTATGAAGCACCAGTCAACGCGCCTACCGGACAGATCTGCACGGTATTGCCCGAGAAATAAGACTCAAAAGGCTGATTCTCGTAGATGCCGACCTGCTGCAACGCACCGCGCTCGTTGAGAGTGATGAACGGGTCGGCTGCGATCTGATCAGAAAAGCGCGTGCATCGGGCACAGAGAATGCAGCGCTCGCGATCAAGAAGAACTTGCGAAGAAATGTTGATCGGCTTTTCAAAGGTTCGCTTCGTTCCTTCGAATCTAGTCTCTGGTCGGCCTGTGCTCATCGCTGGATTCTGCAATGGGCATTCCCCGCCCTTATCGCAGACAGGGCAATC
>CAYXIS010000141.1:0-3447 GCA_964465545.1 uncultured Bifidobacterium sp.
TTGCCGAGGCCTATCCAGACCTGAAGGCGTCCTCCAACTTTCTAGCACTTCAGGCAGAGTTGTCTACTACCGAGCCCAAAGTTTCCTCTCCCCGCCAGTACTACAACGACAATGTGCGGGCACTAAACGCAGCCGTGAAAACCATCCCCACGTCTCTTTTTGCTGGCTTGGCCAAGGTGGGCTTGCGTGAGTTCTACGAAGTGGAAGATCCGCAGTCGCGTCAAGCTCCCACGGTTAAGTTCTAAAGCGCACATATGGCGGGAGTATCTTTTCGCGCGGCACAGAGTGCCAATCAGCGAAAGACATATTTACTACTTGCAAGCATGGGGTTGCTGGTCGGACTTGTCGTGTACGCGGCCCTTACATATTTCGGCCAGAGCACCACAGCGATCGTTCCCATAGCAGTAGGGATCGCATTGATCTCTGTTTGGGGCTCGTATTTCACCTCTGACTCGATTGTTCTCCGAATGACCGGCGCTCGCGAGATTCAACAAAGTGACAATCCAAATCTCTTCAACTTGATTCAAGAGGTAACTATTGCAAGTGGGCTACCGATGCCCAAGGTTGCAATCGTTCAAGACACTGCGCCGAATGCATTTGCTACTGGGCGAAACCCTGAGCATGCGGTTATCGCATTCACTACAGGAATCCTTGATGTGATGGATCGCGATCAACTACAAGGTGTCGTCGCGCACGAGATGTCTCACGTAGGCAATCGGGACACATTGGTCGCAGCAGTGGCTGCCACCACGGCAGGGGCGATCGCGATGATTACGGATATCTTGACCAGAATGATGTGGTTTGGCGGGGGGCGCCGCGACAGCCGTGACAACAACGCCAACCCGCTTGCCTTGGTGGTGTCTCTTATCGTCTTGATATTGGCTCCGATTGCGGCGTTGCTGCTGAAATCGGCGATATCTCGTCGTCGCGAAGCATTGGCCGATGCAACTGCTGTTGCCTTTACGAGGAATCCTGCTGGACTGCGTTCGGCCCTCGAGGTACTGGCTGCTGACTCTACTGTCGTGCATCAACGATCGACGGCGGTTGCTCACATCTGGATTGAATCCCCACTTGATGCCAAGGCCGTGTCACGTCTGTTTGCGACCCACCCGCCGATCGAAGAGCGAATTGCGGCCCTTCGCGCTATGGAGAGCTTAGGACCTGCTACTTAATTAGCAGGGAAGAAGAGCGTGAAGGTGGCGCCATCGCCGAGGGTTGAGGTGACACTAACCCTGCCTCCGTGTGCGCGCATCACAGCATCCACAATCGACAGACCCAATCCGCTGCCATCTCCATTTGTTCGTACGCGTGAGGGGTCGGCGCGGTAGAAGCGTTCGAAGATTCGTTCTTGATCGGCCTCACTCAGACCGGGACCTTTGTCCGAGACTGAGACTGTTGTGCCATCTTCTGTTTGTGAAAGAGTCACGGTAATTGGAGTGCCCTCCGGCGTGTGCGTGCGAGCGTTAGCGAGAAGGTTAGCGATCACTTGATGAATTCGATAAGCATCGCCAAGGACGTAGATGTCGTCATCGGGCGTAGTCACAGTAATCGGATAATGTGGTCCTGCAGCGCGCGCTGATTCGACTGCTTCATTGACGGCGGAGGAGATATTTACAGGATCAGTCGACATCTCTCGGGCCTGATCCAGTCGGGCAAGTAATAGGAGATCCTCCACAAGCGAGCCCATGCGCAGTGACTCTTTCTCGATTCGCCCGATCAATTCCTTCGTCGCCTCTTCGCCCTTTACCGCACCTTGTCGGTGTAATTCCGCAAACCCTCTAATGGCGGTGAGAGGCGTTCGCAATTCATGAGAGGCGTCGGCGACAAATCGTCGCAAGCGGTTCTCGCTAGCAGTCCGTGCTGCAAAGGACTCTTCAATGCGAGCCAACATCTTGTTCAGCGAGCCAACAAGGCGTCCGACTTCCGTATCTGGTTTGGCCGTGGGAAGACGAGCGGAGAGGTTGCCACCCGCGATGGATTCTGCGGTCACTTCCACGGCTTCAAGTGGACGCAACCCGATGTCGATCATCTTGCGCGAAGCAAGGGCTATAAGAAGCAAGGCGATTATTCCGATGAAAATAAAGAGGATTTGGAGCCTGTGGACCGTCTGATCGATGTTGTCCAAAGACTGTGCGACGACCACGCTTCCGAGCGATGAAGGAAGTATGCGGGCAAGTACTCGAAATTCTGATCCGGGGGCTTCGATGGTGAATGGCTGATTCTTGTGGCTAATGACCATTGCTGGGGTGAAGCCTGCGACGAAGTTGCTAATTGCTTGAGTATTTAGATCCCCGCCGATAACTCCGAGAACCTTCCCCGCTGGATCGAGCAGAGTCACCGACATAGTTGTTGGAACCTGACGAAGCGGGCTGAGCGTAGCTTTTGCCTTGCTCTTCGAACTCAGAGTCGTGTTTGAATCATCGTCGCCGCTAGAGGGTAGAACTGCCTCATCATCAGGTGCAATGCCAGCGCGATCAAGACGAAGCACTGAACCACCGGCGACACTTTTTAGTTGTGTGTCGACTTGAGCCATCATAAAAGAATGAAGCGAATTGCGAGCCACGAAATCTGATGCAATGAAGCCAAGAGCAGACAACACTACGACACCGACGATCAAACGGTTACGAAGGCTCCAAAGGCTAAGCGGATTGGAGACTTTGCGAAGTGGTGAGACCATGGTCGGAGAAGTTTAGGGGCACTACTTGGGTGGCATACGCAAGCGATAGCCAACTCCACGAACGGTGTGGATCAGTGGTGGTTCAAAGATGTCGATCTTCTTGCGGAGGTAGGAGATATATGTTTCAACAATTCCTGCATCTCCGCGGAAGTCATACTGCCAGACGTGGTCGAGAATCTGAGATTTCGAGACGACTCGGTCGGCGTTAATCAGTAGGTAGCGAAGAAGAAGGAACTCAGTAGGGGAAAGATCAATGAGTTCACCCGCTCGTCGGACCTCGTGTGTGGCTTCGTCCAACTCAAGGTCGGCGAAGCGAATCTTCTCGTCATCTGGCATGGTCTCGATGGCTCCCGTGCGACGCAAAAGTGCGCGGAGGCGGGCGACAAGTTCTTCCAGACTAAAAGGTTTGGTCATGTAATCATCGCCACCGATGGTCAGACCGGCGACCTTGTCTTCCATGCCGTCCTTGGCAGTTAGAAACAGGACCCCGACATTGTGACCCTCACCGCGAAGCTGGCGGCAGACTTCAAAGCCATCAAGGTCTGGCAACATGACATCGAGAACGATGGCATGTGGTTGGAAGTCCTGCGCGACCTGGAGTGCCTGGGCACCATTGGCGGCAGTTCGCACGTCAAAGCCCACAAAGCGCAGGCTCGTTGAAATCAAATCACTGATGCTCGATTCGTCATCGACCACCAAGATCCGGTGGGTAGTAACTTCCTTGATATCTTGCACTTCTGCACGCTCCCTGAGAGTCGTCATAGTCATCA
>CAYXIS010000142.1:0-3428 GCA_964465545.1 uncultured Bifidobacterium sp.
GTGTTGCTCCGGTTCTGGGCAATACACTGCTCACTAAGAAGCCCGTGATGGCAACATCGGCGACCCTGACGGTGGGCAAGGGGTTTGATGCCATGGCGCGCAACATCGGCTTCGTTATTGATGACGCTGTTGAAGAAAATACGGAGGTAGAAGAGGGGGATGTCGATCCCAGCAACGTGCAGATGCTGGATGTCGGCTCTCCATTTGATTTCGCAAACCAGGGCATGCTCTATCTGCCAAAGCACCTTCCCGAACCGGGTCGTGATGGGCCAAGTACCGAGGCGTTGACTGAACTCGGCGAACTGATAGATGCCGCAGGCGGGCGTACCCTGGCACTGTTCTCTTCATGGCGCGGAGTAGAGGCGGCGGACGCACATCTTCGAAAAGTGCTGGCCGAGTTGCCGATAAAGATCATCACGCAAAAACGCGGGGATGCGGTAGGCCCCTTGGTCGAGCGCTTCGCAAAAGATGAGACATCGATTCTCCTTGGAACAATCAGCCTCTGGCAGGGCGTGGACGTACCTGGTTCCTCCTGCATACTTGTTGCGATCGACCGAATTCCATTTCCCCGACCCGACGACCCAGTCATGTCTGCGCGATCTGCAGAGGTCGATGCGTCCGGGGGCAGTGGTTTCATGAAGGTATCAATGCCCCGCGCAGCCCTCATGCTTGCTCAAGGAACGGGCCGTCTCATCCGCTCTGTCGAGGACAGGGGAGTTGTCGCGATCTTGGATTCACGAATTGTGACCAAACGATACGGGTCAGTGTTATTGAACTCGATGCCACCCTTGTGGCGAACATCCGATGAAAAAACAGTGAAGGAGTCTCTTAGGAGACTACATGCATCATTTACTGAGGCTTCAAAAGACTAGAAATCTCGCTCCAACATCGTGTGCACGGCGGGCCACGTCTTGGCGAAACTTGGGTGCAGTTGCATCGAGTCGATGTCCTCCCACGCAACCCATCGCAACTCTTGGGATTCGTCATTCATCTCGTGCGGAACCAATAGTGGACTCGCGCTGGCAATTACTGTGTCGTAGCGCCAGTCGCCGTGATCGTCGTGATGGGTGCGATGAATGGCGACGAGGTCTGGATCGATCCCGGTCTCTTCAACCGCTTCGCGAAGGGCGGCCTCGATCACGGTCTCGTGAGAGTCGCGGGCACCGCCGGGAATTCCCCACGTATCCCCGTTATGCACCCACGGAGCACGATGTTGCAGCAAGATCGTGCGATCGCGGATGAGAAGAATGCCTGCGGCACCGTGAAGGCCCCAATGCTTTCCGCCGCAGCGACATTGAACCCAGCCGTCCCCATCGCGATGCGCCATGAGCCCACTTTATGCCTAGCGCCTTCCTCTTTCCACAACTCAAAGTGCCGCCCACCTATGTGAGGTGGAAGACTTTTACTGTTACGTAAATGTTGAATGTGAGATTACAGAGAACCTTCATTGCGGTGGCCCTCATCTGTCCAATTCTTCTACTTCCTGCATTAGCGCACACTGACTACGCCCAGGCCGGACAGTGTGCCACGAGAACATGTGTTGATGTGTACATTGAGAACGGCCAGATTGTAATTGAGGCGCACAAGGGAAGCGGGCCGATATCGCATAGTTCGCGTAAAGCGATTCCCAAAACTCGACCCAAACCAAAACCGAGAGTGTTGGCGCCGAAGCCGACCGTTGCTGCAACATATGTCAGACCAAAGACGATCACTTCGCGAAAGACAGTTGCACCTAAGGCCGCGCGCAAAGTTGCGCCAAGGCTCTCGCTCAGCGAAAAGCTCTTCAAATTAATCCCAACGGGAAATATCTCGCACGAACCGTCATCAAATGCGATTGTGAATATCCCTGTCATCTACTGGTGTGATCTGCCTGGCATATTCAGAACGAAAGTGGCGATTATCGGCGAAGTCGTGGACGTCGCGATGAGACCGTCGTTCCTGTGGAGTTTCGGAGACGGATCCTTCTATGCAACAACGTCGCCCGGGGCTGCCTATCCGAATCAGGTCATCGCTCACTCGTATAAAAAGGCGGGCACATATGCGGTCGTGATGCTGGCGACATGGGGAGGTATATGGACAAATAATGGCGTTGCACGCGCGATAACTGGCCAGATACGCAAGGTGTCGGTAACCACAGTCGCGGTCGCCAATGCTCCAACTCGCTTGACCAAGTGACTACGCAAACAGGTGGCAATTTTCCACAAGTTGTTCGTTGTCCCTCAATAATGTGGGCGGCGACCTGAACTCTTTGCTGTTATGACAACACTTACTTCACCGCATGACCTCATAGCCGCAATTCCATTTCTCATCGGATATCACCCGACTGACTCGTTGGTCATTGTCTCCTTGAAAGCAGACTGCGTCGGAATGGCGATGCGAGTCGACTACCCAAGCATCGAAGCCGTGGACTCGACGGAAGCCTTCGATGCGCTGGTTTACCACTTAGTTCGAGAAGGAGCCGATGGAGCACTCGTCGTCGCCTATGTGCCCGATGATCGATGTGACGGGGCAGAGATCCTTGAAAACATCTCGATTGCACTTACTCGTGCAGAAATTCCAATCCGCGAGTCTTTGCTGATCATCAACGGGCGTTGGCGGTCGGTACTCTGTGGCGATCACGAGTGCTGTCCAAATGATGGAAACGAACTTCCTGAAATCTCCTCATCCCGTGTTGCTGTCGAACAAGTCGCTGATGGGCGTCCGATGCCTTATGGCAATCGTGAAGGCATGGCCGATTCAATTGCATCTCTTCCTCTGGCAAGTGAAACGGACTTCGTCTCTCACGTTGAACGTTGTCGGATTGACCCCCAAACCGATCAACTCGAGGGCGATCATCTCCAAATGGCGCAACGAAGTGGCGCGTTGGCGGTGTTGGACTTGGCGTCGCGATTCATCGCCGGTTCCTTGGGACGAGATATTGCAGGGGATCAAAGATTGTCTGGCGAGGTCCTTGGCGCCCTGAGCGATATTCAAGTGCGCGATTTCGCCCTTGGCTCCCACGATGTGGAGAGCATTGAGATCTATTGGACCATGTGGCACTACCTCATCCGCATCGCACCGTCGGGATTCGTCGCACCAGTTGCATCGCTGCTGGCGGCGCTGTCTTATGAGAAAGGTGAAGGAGCCCTTGCCCAGCGATGCTTGGACCGAGCCCTTGCCGATGATCCTTCGTATTCCTTGGCGGCACTTCTCAGGCGGGTTTTCAGCGCGGGATGGCCTCCAGAATCCTTTGGCGCGATGCGCAGGGATCTCCACCCGAAGGTGTGTGCGGGAATCTTTGAGGCACAGTGACGACAAGAGCGCAATTCACTCGTTTTTCTCTTTATCTGCCCTTAGTCTAGAATTCGCAGACAGGTCACGAGTTCCAGGTACAAGCCCCGGCTAACTGGACGGCAACCCTCCATCGCGGCGGGGTGCTCCGGGTGAAG
>CAYXIS010000143.1:0-3318 GCA_964465545.1 uncultured Bifidobacterium sp.
GAGTTGTGATGAGTAAACATACGCTCGCAGTTCTCGTTGAAAACAGCCCCGGTGTCCTGGCACGCGTTGCATCGCTTTTCTCGCGTCGCGCCTACAACATCGACTCATTGGCAGTCGGTCCAACAGAAAATCCTGATCTTTCGCGGATGACAATCGTCCTCAATCTCGAAGGGCACGTACTCGACCAAGTGATGGCGCAGGTCTACAAATTGGTGAACGTCATTGCTGTTTCGGAGATGCCGGCGGACTCAACCGTCCATCGCGAGTTGCTTCTTGTCAAAGTAGCGGCAGACAAGATGGATGAGGTCTTGGCGATCGTTGCTCGATACGATGCCAAGGTCGTCGACGAGGACGAGCAGGCACTCACAATCCAGTGCACGGCCGAGAGCGTTCATATTGAGGCACTCCTTAAAGCACTGACGCCCTACGGGATCAAGGAATTGGTCCAGTCGGGGTTGGTAGCACTCGAGCGTGGAACGGCAGCACTTTCAGACCGTACGCTTAGTGCGCAGGGAATCTCGACGTTTCATGAAATCAGCACCCAAGCTGATTATCAGAATTAAGAAAACCAAAGTAATAGAAAAGGGAGAACACCGTGACAACGATGTATCACGACGAAGACGCTGACCTGTCCGTAATTCAAGGTCGAAAGGTCGCCGTCATTGGTTATGGCTCGCAGGGTCATGCCCACGCGCTTAACCTTCGTGACAGCGGGGTAGATGTTCGCGTCGGTCTTGCCGATGGCTCGAAGTCACGCGAGAAGGCAGAGGCCGAGGGGCTTCGAGTCGTCTCTGTCGCCGACGCTGTCAAAGAAGCCACCGTCATCATGATCCTCGCACCGGATCCCGTGCAGCGTCATATCTACGCTGAGTCAATTCTTCCCAACCTCAAAGATGGTGACGCAATTTTCTTCGGTCACGGATTCAATATTCGTTACGGCTACATCAAGCCGCCGGCCAACGTTGATGTCTGCATGGTCGCACCAAAGGGCCCAGGCCACCTCGTGCGCCGAGAATTCTCCGCAGGACGTGGAGTCCCCGTCATTGTGGCCGTTGAGCAGGATTCAACCGGCAAAGCTTGGCCGTTGACCCTTTCCTACGCAAAGGCCATCGGCGGACTTCGCGCAGGCGGAATCCTCACCACCTTCACTGAAGAGACCGAGACCGATCTATTCGGCGAACAAGCGGTCCTTTGTGGCGGCGCTTCACAATTGGTGATGTACGGATTCGAGACACTTGTTGAGGCCGGCTACCAGCCAGAAGTTGCCTACTTCGAGTGCTTGCACGAACTCAAACTCATTGTGGACTTGATGTACGAAGGCGGAATTGCAAAGCAGCGCTGGTCCGTATCTGACACTGCTGAATACGGAGATTATGTTTCTGGCCCTCGAGTCATTGATCCTCATGTTAAAGAGAACATGAAGGCGGTCTTGGCTGACATTCAAAGCGGTGCATTCGCCAAGCGCTTTATTGATGATCAAGATGCCGGCGCTCCGGAGTTCAAGGCGCTTCGTGCCAAGGGCGCAGCGCATCCAATCGAGGCAGTTGGTCGGGAGCTTCGCAAGTTGATGTCATGGGTCAAGAACACCAAGGATGACTACACAGAAGGCAGTGCTGCACGTGGCTAAACCTGTCGTACTAATTTCGGAAGAGTTGAGCCCAGCAACCCTCGAGGCGTTGGGTCCGGATTTTGAAGTGCGTCATTGCGATGGAGCAAACCGCGCGGAACTTCTGGAAGCTCTTGGGAATGGTGTCGATGCGGTACTGATTCGCTCTGCTACAAAGATGGATGCAGAAGCAATCGGTGCAGCTAAGGGTTTGAAGGTTATCGCCCGCGCTGGTGTCGGTCTTGATAACGTTGAGATACCTGCAGCGACGGCTGCTGGAGTCATGGTTGTTAATGCGCCGACCTCCAACATCGTCAGCGCAGCGGAACTTGCCATCGCGCTACTTCTCGCTTCTGCTCGTCACATTTCACCGGCACATGCCGCACTGCGCAACGGAAAATGGGCGCGCGCCAAGTTCACCGGTGTCGAACTATTTGAGAAGACACTTGGAATCGTCGGATTCGGACGGATCGGCCAGTTGGTAGCGGCACGTATGCAGGGCTTTGGCATGAAGGTGGTTGCTTATGACCCTTACTTGCAGCCTGCTCGTGCAGCGCAATTAGGCGTGCGGCTTGTGGATCTTGACGAGCTTCTGGGCATCAGCGATTTCATCACGATTCACTTGCCGAAAACCAAAGAGACCGCCAACCTCATCGGCGTCGAGGCTCTCAAAAAGGTTAAGCCGACTGTGCGCATCATCAACGCAGCCCGTGGCGGAGTTCTCGACGAGTTAGCTCTCTTCAACGCGATCACTGAGGGACGCGTTGCAGGTGCTGGCCTTGATGTCTTCTCAACCGAGCCTTGCACAGACTCGCCTCTCTTTGGCCTTGATCAGGTTGTTGCCACGCCTCACCTTGGTGCCTCAACCGATGAGGCACAGGAGCGAGCAGGCATTGCTGTTGCAGTTTCAGTTCGGAAAGCACTCGCTGGCGAACTCGTTCCAGATGCAGTGAATGTTAAGGGTGGCATCATTCATGAAGACGTCCGTCCTGCGCTTTCTCTGGTTGAAAAACTTGCAGGAGTGCTGATCGGTTTGGCAGGGGAGGTTCCTGTCAGCATCGAAGTAGCCGTACACGGCGAAATTGCACAACACGATTGTTCCGTCTTGGCGATCAGCGCACTCAAGGGGGCGCTTCTTGGTCTGGGCGCCGAAGATGTCACGTACGTAAATGCTCCCGGACTTGCACAAGAACGAGGATTGGCGACAGTCGTTACTGCAGATGAGGTTTCTCCAGATCATCGAAACATTGTCACTCTTAATGCGGCGCTATCTCGTGGCGTGAAAATCACGGTCAGCGGAACATTGATGGGGATCCGGCAGGTGCAGAAGATTGTTGCTATCGACTCATACGATCTTGATGTCGTTCCTTCTGAGAACATGATCTTTATGCGCTACGCCGATCGACCCGGAGTTGTTGGTACCGTGGGAAATATCCTCGGCAAATCCTCCATCAATATCGGCGGCATGCAGGTTGCGCGAAACCACGAAGGTGGGGAAGCACTGATGGCTATCACCGTCGATTCCCCTGTCGTACCCGCTGTTCTTGATTCTCTAGCCAAAGAGACAGGTGCAAATCTTGTCCGCTCCGTAACGTTGGGTGCATAAGAAGATGACAAAAAAGACATTTAATCTTGCGGTTATCCCAGGAGACGGAATCGGAATAGAGGTTGTCGCAGAGGGGCTCAAGGTTCTAGATGCGATCAGCGCAAAG
>CAYXIS010000144.1:0-3284 GCA_964465545.1 uncultured Bifidobacterium sp.
TTTCGATCGGGGTTCTCTCCTGCTCACCACGGAATGCGGCAATCGCAGCTACTGCGTTCAAGACAACTGCATCGCGATAGGCACCGCGCTCTCCGGCAAATATCGCTCTTGTTATCCGCGCGTTTTCTTGGGCATCTCCGCCTTTTATGGCCGACAAAGGCGAATGGGCGATTCCGAAATCTCGAGGATCAATTGTGGATCTCTCGATCTTGCCGCCGCCAATTGTCATGAGGGTAGTCGATGTAGTGAGAGTGATTTCATCGAGTCCGTCATCACCTCGAAATACAAAACCGTCAACGCCTCGACCGGCCAACACCTCTGCAGTGACCAGATGCATGCGGTCACTGGCGACTCCGATGGCTGCGGCCTTGGGCTTTGCAGGATTGGCAAGAGGCCCCAAGATATTGAAAACTGTGGGTACTCCCAATTCCTTACGCGCAGGTCCGGCAAATCTCATTGCGGGATGGAACATCGGGGCAAAACAGAAACCAATTCCTAGTTCTCGCACAGATTTCTCGACCTTGGGACCGTCAAGGTTTATCGCAACGCCGAGGGCTTCCAACAGATCTGCAGCACCTGAAAGTGAGGTGGCAGCGCGATTGCCATGCTTGACCACGCGAGCTCCGGCGGCGGCGGCGATAATTGCCGATGTAGTAGATATGTTGATCGTATGTGCGACGTCGCCACCAGTGCCCACCGTGTCTACAGCCCGCTCGGCAATCGAAATGGGGGCGCTGTGGCGGTACATCTCATCCACCAGCGCACTCACTTCATGGGCGCTCTCCCCCTTGGCTTTAAGGGCGAGGAGAAATGACTTGATTTGCTCGGTGTCGGCCCGGTTTTCCAGGATCTCCCGCATCGCCCAGTGCGCTTGGTCAGTAGTTAGATCCTGACCCTTTGCTAGTGCTTCCAGATTTGCAGGCCATGACAGGTCCTGGGTCATTGCACCAATGTATTTTGACGCAGCAATTGTGCCGCCTTGTCCGCGAAAAGGAATGGGTCGATGGGGTGGAGCACGAAGGCATCGGCCCGGGACCAGGTCGCAAGCCAGGCATCGTCAGGCCGTGCGGTGACCAGGAGGATGGGAGGGCACTCAAATACTTCGTCTTTGAGTTGGCGGGAAACACTCATTCCCCCCTCCGGGGTCGCTTCGGCGTCCAAAATAACCAAATCAGCTGATTTTGCGTCCATATAAGCGCGAAGCGCATCGCCTGTCGCGAATTCATGGATGTCATGTTCGGGCACGTCCTCACCAGTCCGCTTACCCAAAGCGTCCTTCATGACCGCCCGAATGGCCGAGTCGTCTGAGTAGATCACTATTGATTTGCGTGTCAGCGTGTGTGCCATGTCGGGAAGTCTAATCTGCCAGAGGGCGATCATGAGCCTTCCGACTTGGGCAAATCGAGGCTGAGTGACCTGTCTCACCCTTCAGACGGGAGCGAATCGCCCCGCCTCGAAGGCCCTTGGTTAAGCAAATCCCGACAATTCAGGAATAATCACCTCCATGTCTAGCGCCACTGTCGTTACCCCGAAAATTAATCGTCCCAACCTTGTAGCTGTTGGAACGATTGTCTGGCTCTCGAGCGAACTCATGTTCTTTGCCGCGCTCTTTGCGATGTACTTCACAACGCGCGCCGTTCAAGGACCTGCAGTCTGGCTGGAGTCAACGAAGATGCTGAACGTACCCTTCGCGGCAATCAACACCACTGTGCTCGTTCTCTCATCGGTTACGTGTCAGTTTGGAGTATTCGCCGCCGAGCGTTTTCAACTCAAACGCAAGGGTCCACTCTGGAAGGTCTCTGTCTGGGGTATGCGCGAGTGGTTCACACTCACATTTCTTATGGGCGCATTCTTCATCGGTGGTCAGGTCTTTGAGTACGCGTCTCTCGTTCAAGATGGGCTAAGTCTTTCTTCACGCGCGTACGGTTCGGTCTTCTTCATCACGACCGGCTTCCATGGTCTTCACGTGACTGGCGGACTTATTGCCTTCTTGATCGTCATGATCCGCGTCAACAAAGCACGTGGTTTCACCCACCAACAGGCAACCACCGCCATCGTGGTTTCCTATTACTGGCACTTCGTTGACGTTGTATGGATTGCACTTTTCTCAGCTATTTACCTGATCAAGTAACTATTTAAGAAATGGATTCAATTAATGGAGATCACATCGTGAAGCGCCTTTCGCGTTACCGAAGACATCGTTTTGCCGGGCCGATCCTTTTGGTATTTGCGCTCCTCATGATCGGAACAACATTCTCCGTTGCAAGTGCCACGACGCGCTCGGCCGGAAACGCGATGTCCCGCACTGCAGCAATTGATGAAGGAAGGCAGTTGTTTCTCAAAGGATGTTCTTCCTGTCACGGCCTTAGTGCTGAAGGTGGCAAAGTTGCGCCCTCACTCATTGGAGTTGGCGCGGCCGCGGTAGATTTCCAAGTTGGAACAGGTCGTATGCCCATGGCCGATCTTGGCGTGCAAGCAGTTCGCAAGAAGCCCGCCTACAACCCAGACGAGGTAGCAGCCCTTGCCGCTTATGTCGCTGCTTTGGCGCCTGGGCCTGCGATTCCAAATCAAGAAGTCACTTATTACGAACGCGATGGAAGCACGGCACAGGGCGGCGAACTCTTCCGCACAAACTGCGCGATGTGCCATAACTTTGCGGGGCAAGGTGGAGCTCTGACGAGGGGCAAATTCGCGCCGACGCTGATGAACTCAACCCCTGAACAGATCTACGAAGCCATGATCACCGGCCCACAATCGATGCCAGTCTTCTCGGACAAGATAGTCACTCCAAGCG
The DNA here is from genome assembly GCA_964465545.1 of uncultured Bifidobacterium sp. Classification (GTDB taxonomy): domain Bacteria; phylum Actinomycetota; class Actinomycetes; order Nanopelagicales; family Nanopelagicaceae; genus QYPT01. The sequence continues at coordinate 2,795 of CAYXIS010000144.1, forward strand.
AGAAGCTTTCAATCATCAAGTGGATCAAAGCAGCACAGAATGAACCAAGTTTGGGCGGTGCTTCAATGGGCCGCGTTGGACCGGTTACTGAAGGACTTTTGGCATGGATACTAGGACTCGGACTGCTGATCGGCATTGCAGTCTGGTTGGCGACGAAAGCGAGATAGAAAAAATGTCAGATAAAGCCCCGCGCCTATCAGATCCGGGTTTGCCGGAGCATGTTCATCGGAAGGCAGATACCGATCCGGCAGCGGCAAAGAGAGCTGAGCGTCAGATTGCCATCCTCTTTTCCATTTCCGCCCTAGGCACTGTTCTTTTCATCTATTCATACATCTGGATCCACTCTGATCGCTTTGTATTTATCCCATTGATGGGCTCGCAAAACGAACAGCAGCTCTACATGGGTCTCGGCCTGACAGCATCACTGCTCTTCATCGGACTGGGCCCGGTTCACTGGGCGAAGACATTGAAGACAGATTATGAAGTTGTC
>CAYXIS010000145.1:0-3282 GCA_964465545.1 uncultured Bifidobacterium sp.
AGATATGGTGAAAAACCTCCACGCTGCCGGGATCGAAGTGATCTTGGATGTGGTTTATAACCACACAGGTGAAGGAGGAATTGCCGGACCAACGATTTCCTTCCGCGGCATCGACAACAAGGCGTGGTACCGCCACCTGACCCATTCCGAATACGTCGATGTCACCGGATGCGGAAACACAATCAATGCAGGGACTCCACACTCCGTGCGCCACATAGTCGACTCGCTGCGCTGGTGGAGCCAGGTGGTCGGAGTGGACGGATTCCGGTTCGATCTGGCAACGGCTTTGTACAGGAATCATTCTGCATCTGACTCCTCGCTCTTTTCTGCAATCACCGCAGATCCGGTTCTTCGAGATCTCAAACTCATCTCAGAACCGTGGGATGTGACCAGGTACAGCCTCGGCGATTTTCCATACCCGTGGCGAGAATGGAATGACAGGTACCGCGACGCAGCAAGGCAGTTCTGGCTTGGAGACTTAGCGCGCGGTTACGGCGAAGGCGTCGGGGATCTTGCCTCATGCATCGGTGGATCCAGCGACATCTTCTACTTCCGAGGTCCCACCTCTTCCTTGAACTTCATCACCGCTCACGATGGCTTCACCCTCAACGACCTCGTCACCTATCAAGAGAAGAGAAATGAACCCAATGGTGAGGAGAATCGAGACGGTGGAACCGATAACAGGTCATGGAACGTCGGCGTCGAGGGACCCACAGATGATCTAGGCATAGCCACCATTCGGCGCTACTTGAAAAAATCACTGCTTGCGACTTTGTTGCTCTCCTCGGGCGTTCCCATGTTGTCAATGGGAGATGAGGTGAGCCGCACGCAGAATGGATCGAACAACGCCTACACGCAACCCCTCGTCGGTGAAGATGATCTAGGGGTAGATCTGAATTGGGAATTAAGTGAAGAGGAGACGGACATGCTCGATGCAGTCACTGCCCTTTCGCAAATTCGTTCGACCTACTTGATGGATGTTGCCTCGGAGTTTTTTACAGGCGAACTCGACCACGGCACGCAACGGAAAGACATCGCATGGTTCAGCCTTGGTGGCCGCGAAATGACGGATTCCCACTGGGCCGATGGCGAGAAGAGGAGTTTGACTGTCTTTGTCGAGGCGACGACAAAGCACGGACTGTTGATCCTTCTGAATTCGTCAAGGCATGAAACAGCATTCACACTCCCTGATCAAACTTGGGGTGAGTCCGCCCGCTGCATCTTTGACGCCTCACAAGTAACAGCAACATACGAGCCGGTGATGTCGACACCACTGTCAAAAGTCAAAGTGGCTCCACACTGCGTTCAAGTCTGGCTCGTTTCACGCGCAGCACCGCGATAAATCACGCTCATACTCGTAAGTACAGTCTGTAAGCCCCTAAAATCTAGCCCGTGCTTGCAATCATCGCCCCAGGGCAAGGTTCACAAACCCCTGGCTTTCTCAATCCGTGGCTGGAAGACAAGCGCCTCCGGGAACACCTTGAGTTGTGGTCAGATGCCATTGGACTCAACCTCGTTCATCTTGGAACGCAAGCGGGTGCCGAAGAAATTCGCGCAACTGCAAATGCACAACCCCTCATCGTCGGTGCCGGACTGCTTGGTATGAAAGCACTGGGTCATGTGAATTTCTCTGTCACCGCGGGCCATTCAGTTGGCGAAATAACAGCGGCTGGATTAGCCGGTATCTTGAGCGACCACGATGCAATGACACTAGTTCGCGAGCGCGGACTTGCCATGGCAGTGGCCGCCGCGCAAACACCAACGGGAATGTCGGCAGTCTTAGGCGGAGAGCGCGACAATGTACTTGCAGTAATTGCCTCCCTTGGCCTAGTTGCCGCCAACGACAACGGATCGGGACAGATTGTCGCTGCGGGAGAACTTGATGCCTTAGCCAAACTCGGCGAAAATCCCCCAACCGGTGCACGAGTGAGATCTCTTGCAGTCGCGGGAGCTTTCCACACCCCCTTCATGCAACCCGCGGTAGAACCTTTAAACGAATTTGCGCAGCGACTTGTCGTTCATGACCCATCCACGGTGATCATCTCCAATAGAGATGGAGAGCAAGTCTTCTTCGGTCGGGCAGTTCTAGAACGGATCGTCAATCAGATTGCCAACCCCGTTCGCTGGGATCTTTGCATGCAGACATTGGGCGATCTTGGAGTAACCGCCGTACTCGAGTTGCCACCCGCAGGAACGCTCGTAGGATTGATCAAGCGAGCATTACCTGACATCGAAACGCTCGCGCTCAAATCACCAGATGACCTCGCGGCTGCGAAGGATCTCATTTCTCGTCATAGTGAAAGTGTGGCCAATACATGATCAAGACTCGTACGGGTACCAATAGCCGCATCCTTAGCGTTGGCGCCTATCAACCTTCGCGCGTGGTACCGAACTCAGAGGTGATCGAGAAAATCGACTCGACCGATGAATGGATTCGCCAGCGCACAGGAATTGAAACTCGCCGCTTCGCCGACGCCGACGAGAGTGTTCTCGACATGGCAGAGGCCGCATGCAAGCAGGCACTTTCACGAGCAAAGATTTCCATGGAGGATATCGATACAGTCATTTTGGCCACGATTACCTATCCGTTCCAAGCGCCAAGTGCGGCGACTGCCCTCATTGCCCGCCTAGGCAATCCCAAAGCAGCTGCGTTCGACATCAATGCTGCGTGCGCCGGTTTCTGCTACGGAGTAGGGATGGCAAATGATTTCGTGCGCGCTGGATCGTCAAAACATGTTCTCGTCGTTGGCGTGGAGAAACTTTCAGATTTCACTGACCCATATGACCGCGCAACCGCTTTCATCTTTGCCGATGGCGCAGGTGCCGTGGTGATAGGACCATCTGACGAACCCGGTATTGGACCGACGATCTGGGGGTCGGATGCTGACTCACGCGATGCCATCTTGATGGAGCCGTCATGGAATGCATTCAGGCACGGCGCACCTGAAGGAGTCTGGCCAAATATTTCACAGCAAGGCCAGACAGTTTTTCGCTGGGCCGTGTTCTCTATGAGTAAGGCTGGCACGCGAGCCCTCGAAGCCGCAGGTGTCACCCCTGACCAACTCAATGCCTTCATCCCCCACCAAGCCAATGTTCGAATCATCGAGTCGATGGCCCGTGAGATGAAGTTGCCGGAAAGCGTGGTTATCGCCCAAGACATTCGGACTTCGGGCAATACATCTGCGGCCTCGGTCCCCATTGCGATGAGCGCCTTGCTCGCAGACCACCCCGAGTTGCATGGCGGATTGGCGTTACTGATCGGTTATGGCGCAGGATTGGTCT
>CAYXIS010000146.1:0-3227 GCA_964465545.1 uncultured Bifidobacterium sp.
CGAGCAAGGCAATTTTCAGAGTCAGTCTTGGTGAGCATCTTCGTCAATCCCCTTCAATTTGATGACGTGGCGGATTTGGAGAAATATCCACGTACCCCAGAATCCGATATCCAAACCGCCAAAGAGTCTGGTGCTCGAATCCTCTGGGTACCTACTTATGAGGAGATATATCCAGGTTCCATTGCAAAACTCGATCCTGGACCCATTGGAGGCCTCTACGAAGGTGCGATGCGCAAAGGACATTTCGAAGGGATGCTGACGGTTGTCAAACGACTATTTGATCTTGTCCAACCGTCATGGGCGCTTTTCGGTGAGAAGGATTTTCAGCAGCTATTCCTAATCCGGAAGATGGTGAAGGATTTTGACCTTGGCATCCAGATCGTGGCCGTTCCAACCGTTCGCGAAGCCACTGGCTTGGCTATTTCATCGCGAAATGCCCGTTTGAGCCCCGATGATCTTCAAATCGCGCTGGTCATTTTTCGTGCTTTGACTAATGCTTCTCGGATGGGATCCATCGACTTGATGCGGCAAGAATTAGAGACAACCCTTGCAGCCGAACCTGGATTCAAATGTGAATATGCAGAAATTATCGATGAAACGGACTTCTCCCGGGCGACCGATTCAACGCAGAAAAAACGAGCATTGATCGCCGGTTGGGTAAATGGAGTGCGATTGATCGACAATATGTCCATGGTTGGGACAGCGCGATGAAACTGCTTGCACCAAGCCCGGGTTGGACTGCGCGCGCGGATGTGATCGTCGTTGGCTCAGGGGTTGCTGGACTGACAACTGCACTTCAAATCAGAAGTTTCGGTCTTTCAGTTCTATTGGTTACTAAGGCGCGGGTGGACGCAGGTTCTACCAAATGGGCACAGGGTGGAATCGCCGCGGCGCTGGGACCGGGAGATACACCCGACCAGCATGAGAAGGACACACTCGTTGCTGGGGCGGGCCTGTGTGATGAACCTGCGGTCAAAGTCCTTGTGTCAGAGGGACCCGAAGCGGTACGTAAACTTATTGCACGAGGCGCAGTGTTTGATAAGGAAGCCAGCGGCGAGATTTCTTTAACTCGCGAAGGCGGACACCACCGAAATCGCATTCTTCATGCCGGGGGAGACGCCACCGGTGCGGAAGTTTCGCGGGCGTTGCTTGCTGCCGTGAGGAATGATCCGCAGATTGAGGTTCTTGAACATGCACTTGTGCTTGATGCGCTTAAAGATTCGAATGGAAAAGTTTGCGGAGTGACCCTGCATGTCATTGGTGCAGGAACGCGCGATGGAGTTGGACGCGCTATTGCTCGAGCAACGGTTCTGGCCACGGGTGGCCTAGGTCAAGTTTTTTCGCAAACTACCAATCCTTCGGTGTCTACGGGCGATGGTGTCGCTCTTGCACTTCGTGCAGGCGCCGATGTTGCAGATGTTGAATTCATTCAATTCCATCCGACAGTAATGTGGTTGGGCGATGCCTCGCAGGGACAACAGCCTCTCATTAGCGAAGCTGTGCGTGGTGAGGGTGGGCATTTGGTCGATGACGAGGGTGTGAGATTCATGGTTGGCCAACATCCAATGGCCGAACTTGCGCCACGCGACGTTGTCGCAAAGGCGATTATGCGTCACATGGAGAAAACGGGCGCCCATCATGTCTGGTTGGATGTGCGAAATATCGAAGGATTCGCTGATCGTTTCCCTACTATCTATGCCTCCTGTTTAGCCCATGGGATAGACCCGCTAAGGCAATTGATTCCAGTTGCGCCCGCTTCTCACTATGCATCAGGCGGCGTGCGAGTTGACATGAACGGACGCTCCAGCATCCCAGGTTTGTATGCATGCGGAGAAACGGCTTGTACCGGCGTACACGGAGCAAATCGTCTGGCCTCTAATTCACTGCTTGAAGGATTGGTGTTCAGTGCGCGAATCGCCGCTGATATCGCGGCGAACCTTCCTGAATTCTCAGAACCCCTCGAGTCTCCTCAACGTACCATTTTGCTGGATCCGAATATCCGAAAGAGACTTCAGACAAGCATGAGCGCGGGGGCAGGCGTTTTGCGTTCGCGTGTTTCACTTCTCAAGGCCGGTAGGGATCTTGAGGAGATTGGAAAGGAGTTCAGTGCACAACCGTGCGTTGAGGCTTGGGAAACGACAAACCTTTTTCATCTTGCCACCGCAATTGTGCGCTCTGCTTTGTTGCGCGAGGAGACGCGTGGATCACACTGGCGAGAAGACTTCCCGGAATCCTTGTCTGCTTGGGAAAAACATATTCTTCAGCGGATGGATCTTGATGGTAATTGGAGTTCTGGTTTTGAGGAGGTAATCAAGTCATGAAGTTCGAAGAGATTTCATCTAGTACTCGTCAGGCTCTGATGAATGCTTCTTTAGATCCAGAACACACTGTTGACCTTGTTAAGCGCGCATTCCAAGAAGATCTACAAGGCGGCGAGGACGTAACTTCCGTAGCAACAATTCCGGCAGATCATATGTCGACGGCCGAGTACCGTGTTCGCGTAAATGGAGTGATTGCAGGGATCGAGGTGGCAAAAGTCGCCTTGGAGCTTGTGGGCGTCACCGCCGTTGAATCCGGAGTCTTATGTGCTCACAACGTCGAGGTTGGCACGGTCGTGTTGTCTGCCCGAGGAAATACGAGAGCGCTGCTGCTTGCCGAACGTACGTCACTCAATTTCCTTAGCCACCTCAGCGGCATTGCAACCCTCACACGAAGATGGGTGGACGAAGTAAGTGAGTACGACACGACAATACGGGACACTCGCAAAACAACTCCAGGATTGCGAGTTTTGGAGAAGTACGCCGTGCGTATGGGCGGAGGTTCCAACCACCGAATGTCATTGAGTGAATCTGCCCTGATTAAGGACAATCACGTTGAAGCCGTGGGCAGTGTCGGCAAAGCCTTTGAACGGGTGCGCGCACTGTATCCGCAGATTGAAATTGAGGTGGAAGTTGATTCCCTTATTCAGCTGAAGGAGATCCTTTCTCACAGGCCTGACCTCATACTGCTGGACAACATGAGCGTTGATGAATGTCGCCAGGCAGTTGCTATCGTCGCCAGTCGCTGTAAATTAGAGGCATCCGGCGGGCTCTCACTTGAAAATGCAAAGGCGTACGCGCAGACGGGCGTAGATTACTTGGCGGTTGGCGCGCTAACTCACTCTGCGCCTGTGTTGGATATCGGACTCGACCTTAAGGCGGAGATCTAAATGTTGCTAACAATTGATG
>CAYXIS010000147.1:0-3190 GCA_964465545.1 uncultured Bifidobacterium sp.
CAGGCAGCAATCCCCGCATCGTTGCGACCTCACCTTCAAATGCCAATAAGCCCCATCTCCCAAATCGGGAGGGGGCATCGCCATTCTAGAGCAGAAACTCCTGAGAGGATTAGTCCATGTCTGGCCACGATGCAGCTAACGACGACGCTGAACTCCGCGCTGATGTGCGCAAACTCGGCGATCTGCTCGGGCAGACCCTTGTACGCCAAGAAGGACCCGCGCTTTTAGATCTCGTTGAATCCGTCCGCAAATCTGTTCGCGAAGGTGGCGGCGAAGAACTTCTCGCAAATGTCAGTGTCGATGAATCAGTGCAGCTCGTTCGCGCCTTCAGCACCTACTTTCACCTAGCAAACATCGCAGAGCAAGTTCACCGCTCGCGCATCTTGGAGCAAGAGCGTGAAGTCTCTGGTTCGTGGCTCTCCCGCGCCGTCGACAAGATTATTGACGCGAAAGATCATCCAGTTGCCGGTCATGAAATAACAATTGAAAATATTGCGCACTGGCTTGCAGACTTCTCCGTCCGCCCAGTTTTCACCGCGCACCCAACCGAGGCCGCACGCCGCTCTGTTCTCAACAAGCTCGGAAAAGTTGCTGATCTCTTAGATCAGGAACCATCTGCAGTGCAGTCTCGTCGCCTTGGTGAAACCGTGGATCTCCTCTGGCAGACCGACGAGCTACGTCTGGGCCAACCAGAACCACTTGATGAGGCGATGAACGCGCTCTACTACCTTGATGATCTTTTCAAATTCACTGTCCCTGAGGTGCTTGATGAATTCGCACGCGAATTAAGACGAGTCGGCGTCGCAGTCTCACCAACAGCAAGGCCACTTTCATTCGGCACCTGGATCGGCGGAGACCGCGACGGCAACCCCAATGTCACACCCGATGTCACGCGCGAAACCATGGTCCTTCAAGTTGGCCACTCTATTCGCGTAACTCTTGCCGCAATGGATGAGATTCGACAAGTCCTCTCCGTTTCGACCCGCATTGCAGGTGCATCAAAGGAATTAGAAGATTCGGTAGCGCAAGACATCGCCAACCTTCCAGAAATTGAAGCGCGCTACCGACGTCTCAACGCAGAAGAGCCTTACCGCCTCAAAGCCACCGCGATTGTTCATCGCCTCAACCTCACTCGTGCCCGCCACGCAAAAGGCGCAGACCACGTTCCGCATCGCGACTACAAGGACACGCACGAACTTCTTGCTGACCTGACAGTCATGCGCGATTCCTTATTCGCACACCGTGGCGAGCTCATCGCTACCGGCCTTCTCGAGCGAACAATCCGCGCTGTTGCTGCCTTCGGATTGACCCACGCCACGATGGATATTCGCGAACATGCAAACGCTCACCACCACGCGCTTGCCCAACTTCTCGGAGTCCCAAACTACAAAGATCTATCACCAGAACAACGACTGCAAGTACTGGCCACAGAACTCGATCACCCTTACTACTACCTTGCCGATGGTTTGGATGCCCAAGGAAAAAAGACACTAGATACGTTCAAAGCAATCGGCGATCTCATTGACCGATTCGGTCCAGAATCCATTGAGACCTATATCGTTTCGATGACCAAGAACGGCGATGATCTTCTCGCCGCTGTTGTTCTAGCTAAAGAAGCCGGACTCATCAACATCGCAAAAGGCAAAGCCCTCATCGGTTTTGCCCCTCTTCTCGAAACCGTTGCCGAATTGCGTTCAGCAGATGTCATTCTCGAATCGCTCTTGAGCCAGCCCACCTATCGAAAACTCGTTGAACTTCGCGGCAATGTACAAGAAGTCATGTTGGGATATTCCGATTCCAACAAAGATGCTGGAATCGCCACAAGCCAGTGGGAGATTCACCGCGCACAGCGAAGACTTCGCAACGTCGCCATGAAATATGGCGTTAAGTTGCGCCTTTTCCACGGCCGAGGCGGTTCTGTTGGTCGTGGCGGAGGGCCAACGTACGACGCACTTATCGCTCTTCCTTGGGGGTCCATCGACGGACAGATCAAGATGACCGAACAAGGTGAAGTTATTAGCGATAAATATTCTCTTCCAGCGCTGGCCCGCGAGAACATCGAGCTTTCACTCGCGGCGGCACTTGAAGCGACCGTTCTCAACCGAGGTCCCCGTCAACGTCCAGAAGACCTGATGAAATGGGACGAATGCATGGATCTCGTCAGTGAAAGTTCATTCACGCAATATCGGACTTTGATTGACCATCCAGATCTACCTGCATATTTTTACGCATCGACTCCCGTAGAACAACTCGGCGATCTATTCCTCGGCTCCCGTCCTTCCCGTCGTCCAGATGCCAGCATTGGACTTGAAGGTCTTCGCGCCATCCCATGGGTCTTCGGTTGGACTCAATCGCGGCAAATCGTTCCAGGTTGGTTCGGCGTTGGAAGCGGCTTGAAGGCCGCTCGCGAATCTGGAAAGAGTGAAGTACTCGCTCAAATGTTGAAGGAGTGGCACTTCTTCCGAACCTTCATCAGCAACGTAGAGATGACTCTGACAAAGACAGATTTGGAGACAGCACGACGCTACGTTTCGCGCCTTACGCCAGAACCACTTCACCACTTCTTGGACACAATTACTGCTGAATTCGAACTGACGAAAGCCGAGATTCTGAAATTGACGGGCAAAACCGAACTCCTAGGCGATCAACCATTGTTGGCCAGAACTTTGGGCGTTCGCGATGCCTATCTCGCGCCGCTACATCTTCTCCAAGTGAATTTATTGGAGCGGGTTCGTTCCGGGGAGACCACTTCTGATCCACTCCTTCGCCGTGCATTACTGCTCACTATCAACGGAATCGCCGCTGGTTTACGAAATACCGGATGACATTATTGACTCGCCATGTCTGCGGCTGGCTAACTGTACTTAGTCGCAATGCCATCCTCATCAATTAGTCAAAGAGAACTAACCGATCCAATCGGGTTGTTATTACTACCCTAGTTCTTTCATGACTCTCGCCCACATCGCGAGATGTTGATAAATACCTTGAGCACCGTCCACAACCTTCGGTGGCGCATTCAAATGAGCCACCGCATTTCGAAAAGCTAAAGAAGAAGCGGTGAGTTTCATTACGACCTCAGAAGTTGGCAATCCATCCAATCAGCTATCCCCTTTATTCTTTCACGCCCGGAATGACCCATCCATTGGTGATAGAGGAGGTCTGATGGTGATCCTCCGTGACACTCATCCCC
>CAYXIS010000148.1:0-3084 GCA_964465545.1 uncultured Bifidobacterium sp.
GATATCTCCCCCGTTGTTGCGTTCGGGGGAGAGTTTGTTCCTGTCAAAGCGATAGCGAATGAAGAAATCACTATTGAAGCAACAGTTTTTCGTGAAGGACATGGTGGACTTGGAGTCCAAAGTGTTCTTCTTGATTCCCAGGGTCGAGAAATACAACGAGCACGGATGCGGGAAATCTGGCCGGGCACAGATAGATACGAAGCCAATCTAACTCCCCCAGCCATCGGGGACTTCACTTTTTATATCGAGGCGTTTGATGATCCCTTTCTCACATGGCATCATGATTCCGAAATAAAGATCAGTGCCAACATAGATCCAGAACTCTGCTGTGAAATTGGTGCGCTGCTATTTCAAGAAAAGATCAAAGAAGACAGTTCATCATCTGGCCTACTATCCCCGGCGCTAGATGCTTTGAAGAACACGAAACTTGCGCCTGCAAACCGTTTTTCGATCGCCTCCGAGGAAGAAATACGCCAGTATTTCGATACCAAGCCATTGCGGCACCTCATCACAAGATCTGAGGCTTACCCAATCCGTGCAGATCGAGATCGTGCGCTCATTGGGTCATGGTATGAGTTCTTCCCTCGAAGTGAAGGCGCAACGAACTCATCGAGTGGAACCTTTGCCACCGCATCCAGGCGTATTGCCGATATTGCAGAGATGGGGTTTGACGTTCTATACCTCCCCCCCATTCACCCAATTGGCCAGACCTATCGCAAAGGCGCCAATAATTCGCTCAATGCCACAACGACTGATCCTGGTGTTCCTTGGGCAATCGGAAGCAAGGACGGCGGCCATGACGCGATAAATCCGGAACTTGGCACCATGGAGGATTTTGAGAATTTCGTCAGCAAAGCAAAGGATGTGGGCCTAGAGATTGCAATGGATTTCGCACTCCAAGTCTCTCCTGATCACCCATGGGTGAAAGCCCATCCACAATGGTTCAACCATCGACCAGATGGCACCATTGCATATGCCGAGAATCCACCGAAGAAATACCAAGACATCTACCCCATAAATTTCGATCAAGATCCCGACGGGATAATCAGCGAAGTGCTGCGAATCCTTCGTTTCTGGATCTCAAAAGGCGTAACCATTTTCCGAGTCGACAACCCCCACACCAAGCCACTTGCATTTTGGCAGGAAGTCCTATCGGTAATATTTCGAGAATTCCCGAACGTCGTCTTCCTCGCTGAAGCATTCACCAGGCCAGCAATGATGCATGCATTGGGTAAAGCGGGATTCCACCAGTCATACACGTACTTCACGTGGCGAACGAGCAAACAGGATCTCATCTCCTACGGAAATGAAGTCTCGCACAGTACAAGCGCCTTCTTCCGCCCCAATTTCTGGGTCAATACTCCCGATATCTTGCCATTTCATTTGCAGAGTGGAGACCCGTCAATGTTCGCACTTCGTGCCGTTCTCGCCTCAACACTCTCTCCCTCATGGGGCATGTACGCGGGGTATGAGCTTTTTGAACATCTGCCCCTTCACGAGGGGGGAGAGGAATATCTGGATTCCGAGAAGTATCAGATACGCATTCGTGACTGGGAGGGGGCGGCAGAAAACGGCCAGACTCTGGCGCCATTCATCACAAAACTCAATCAGATTCGACGAGAGCACCCCTCATTGCAGCGCCTTCGAAACTTGGTATTCCATAACACGGGCTCAGATGCCATCATTGCTTACTCCAAGCGCGAAGGGTCAGATCTTATTCTTGTGGTTCTCAATCTTGACCCCACAAACGCACAGGAAACAACCGTGCATTGGGACATGAACGCCTTAGGCCTTATCTCGGACAGGTTTGTCGCCCACGACTTGCTAGACAATTCGGTTTTCGAATGGCGTCAAGATACGTTCATTCACTTGGACCCAAGTGGACCAGCCGGCAAAGTAGCTCACATCGCATACGTGAACGTGGATTAAGCGATACATGACCTCTCTCGGAGAACTCGATCTCTACCTTATTGGGGAAGGCAGGCACGAGAGACTCTGGGAAGTTCTGGGTGCCCACGTTATGCGTGATGAATCGGGAACACTGCTCGGCACATCTTTCGCAGTGTGGGCGCCAAATGCACAGGCCGTGAACCTCATCAGCGATGCAAATTTCTGGGATCGGAACTCCCACAAGATGTCGCCGATAGGCAATAGCGGCATATGGGAGATTTTCATTCCGCATATGAATGCGGGGATTAGATACAAATACGCTATTCACCAAAAGGATGGGCGATGGGTAGATCATGCCGACCCCCTTGCCCAACAAGCGGAGGTCCCACCACTTACCGCCTCCGTGGTCTTCGAATCCACATTCACCTGGAGTGATCAGCAGTGGCTCGACAAAAGGTTTGCCTTTGAGTCATGGAAGGCTCCGGTCTCCATCTACGAGATTCATCTTGCATCATGGAAGGCCGGGCTTAGCTACCGCGAACTTGCCGGTGAATTGATCTCATATGTAACCGAACAAGGGTTCACGCACGTGGAGTTCCTGCCTGTCATGGAGCACCCGTATGGACCATCTTGGGGCTACCAGGTCACATCTTTCTTCGCCCCCACGTCGCGATTTGGTTCACCTGACGAGTTCAGGTACCTCGTCGATGAACTGCACAAAGCCAACATCGGCGTGATTCTTGATTGGGTTCCAGCGCATTTTCCAAAGGATGAGTGGGCACTGGCCAGGTTCGATGGCACCGCTTTATACGAACATGATGACCCTCGGCTTGGAGAGCACCCCGACTGGGGAACCCTGATCTTCAACTTCGGCCGAAACGAAGTAAGAAATTTCCTTGTTGCAAATGCACTTTTCTGGCTTGACGAGTTTCACGTGGACGGTCTGCGCGTGGATGCAGTGGCCTCCATGTTGTATCTGGACTATTCGCGAAAGGAGGGCCAGTGGCTTCCAAACAAGTTCGGAGGACGCGAAAATCTCGAAGCAGTTGCGCTTCTCAAGGAGGCGACGTCGACTGCCTATAGAAATTTCCCTGGGATCATGATGATCGCAGAAGAATCCACCGCGTGGGGTGGAGTATCGCGAAGTACCGATTCAGGTGGACTTGGTTTTGGGTACAAATGGAACATGGGATG
>CAYXIS010000149.1:0-3042 GCA_964465545.1 uncultured Bifidobacterium sp.
ACGCAGAATGAAGTTTCTGGTGGGTCGAATCTAAAAAGGGTTGCCACAAAAGCTCCGTCGATACTGGAATTCCATGCACATGCAGTCGATTGGTCATCAATGCGACAACGCAATCGTGGGATGAAGAGAACCCCAGAGCAATCCCTGGAAAGCCGGTATGGCCAAAGAATTCAGTGGTACAACCTCGATATGTGTGATTCCAACTTCTAAATCCGAGCTGTTGACCAAGATCGGGGCCGGTAGCGAGAAACTCTTGCGCCACTCTTTGTGAGTAGGGTCCCTCACCTCTAAAACTCGAGTTCATGATCTCACCAAAAGCTAACAGGTCATCTGCACTCGAAAACAGACCGGCGTGGCCTGCGATGCCGTTAAAAACGTGAAACGCATTTCCGTCGTTTGCCTCCCCGACAAGAACGTGTTCACGCCAATGTCCGAAGTCGTTTACGTCTTCTGGAACTGGAAACGGAACCTTCGATAGGACCATTTCTTTCTCTATAGAATCACCGAAGGAGGTGGCCGCAACAGAGGTAAGAGAAATTGGGTTGGCAAAAGTCGTGTTGCCCAACTGAAGGGGCCCCAAAACGAGGTCGCCGATGCCCGCCTTCAATTCCTCTCCCATAATTCTTACCAATATTTGTCCAAGCGAAATAAATCCCAAATCTGAGTAATGACGTCCAGCATCTACGGAGTACCTCAGAGGTATTTCACTCACCCTCTGCATCGCATTCGATGGATCTCGGTCGTGAATGTATAGCGGTCGCCACTCCCACAAACCACTTCGATGCAGGAGTAGATCCCTAACCGTTATCTCATCCTTTTCTGTTCCTACCCACTCAGACAAGAACTTCGAAGCTTGGTCGTCAAGTGAAAGAACACCATTTTCAACTAAGCGCATGATCCCTGCTGTAGTCGCGAGGATTTTGGTTATCGAGCCAAGGTCAAAAAATGTCCGTGGATCCATGGGTAAGGGCGAATCCACTCCGAAAACTTGTCGATTGCCAAATGCGGCAATCTCTCGCTGGCCTCCTACGGACAGTCCGTGGACAAATCCGGGTACCTGGGCAAGCGTGCCCTCTATTAACTCATTCATCGCAGGATAACCTCCCCTGCCCTGTACTTAATTCTGGAATCTTTCGCCCACCACGAAGCATCTAAATCATGGACTTCCTTGGGAGCAACGACACTGGCCAAACAAGCAGACGCGAACACTCCCGCATCGCCTTCCATCATGCTTCCTATGCGCACGCCTAGCCCAGCTTCTTGCGCCACACCTGCCATCTTTAGGGTAGGAGTTATCCCGCCTGACTTGAGAAGCTTCAAATTAACGAGATCTGCTGCCTCATATTCAATTAATTGAAGGAGATCTTCCATATTAAAACAGGATTCGTCGGCCATAATCAGAATTTCCGTATTCCGCCTAATTTCAGCCAAAGCTTTCTTGTTATCGGCGGGAGTGGGCTGTTCTAGATAATCAATGGAAATGCCGGTGCCGTCAACTTTCTCCAAGAAACTTAGTGTGTGTGCAACTGTCCAGGCTTGATTGGGATCGATCCGGATTCCACACTTTCCATTCGCAAGGTGATTGATCAACACCAGTTTTTGAATCGAATCCCCAACGGGTTCCATCGCTAGTTTGACTTTGACTGAACTAAAACCGTCATTCAACCGAGCGGCTAAAAGATGTTCGATTTCTCCTCGATCTGCGACCGGTATTGTCACATCCGTTGCGATCGATGAACGAGTGTTCCCCAGCAACTCATCGAGCGTAGTCCTTCGCATGACTGCTTCAAGAAAGTAAAGAGCCATATCCGCCGCAGCTTTCGCACTCGACACAGCCGAGGTCCCGGCAACTTGCTCAACAAGTTCCAACGGTGAAGAAAATGGAATTCCTTCAAGCACTTCCCTTATCGGGCCGAGAAGGTCGTCCTGGATCATCTTCTGCGTATCACCAGTAATCACTGGTGTTTCCACTGCCTCACCTATTGCCCACAGGCCATCGTCAGTTCCAATATGAAACTCGATGACGTCAAAGTTGGTGACGGATCGGAGAGCTGTTCGAAAAGGCTCCCTTAAGGAACGGGGTGTTACGTGACAAGCTAGTTTAGAAATCGAGCTCATCAATTCACCTGCCTTGCTAGGATTGATTTCGTGACGATGACAGTACGGCCAGGCACAGCAGATGACATCGATGCAATTGTGAGAATTTTTCGCGCTTGCTGGCAGGAGTCATATCGCGATTTGCTCAACGAAGACGTCCGCAGTGCAATGACCCTTGAAAATGCAACAAATCTGTGGCTTCCTGCCTTGACTCCAAATTCAGATCGCGAAACATTAGTTGCGTGTATCGGTGAGAATCCAATTGGAATGGCGCGGATCGGTCGCGATCCCGATTTCGCAAATCGTGGACACTTGTTTTCACTGTACATCGAGCCGGAGTGTGCAGGTAAAGGCTTCGGAAGAGCTTTACTTACCGCCGCGCTTAGCAAATTATCTGAGCGTGGTTCTAAGGAAATTTCACTCTGGGTATTCAAGGCTAACCTTGGGGCTCTTGGACTCTATAAAAAGATGGGCTTTAAGCCGACCGGCCGAGAGCGCATGGATACCCGTTGGCAAAGCTTGGAGATTGAAATGCTTCATGATCAGATTACTTCGCTACTTTAATTCTTGTTGGTGCAATTGCTGAAGAAGGCGGAATTTTGAGCGGACCAGTTCCTGGAGTGAGGGAGCCCAGTAGTCTTCCACCACTTGCACCCGTGCAACTTGGAATTTGACCAGGGAGACCATGAAGGGTGAGAAACCCGATCAGAGCAAAAGTGACCGATTCTTTCGCCCTTGGATCGATGCCAAGTTTGGCAATTGAGAAGACTTCGCAATTCGTCAAGCGTTCCTGCATACGCTTCATCATGACTGGATTTGCTGATCCGCCGCCTGCGACATACAACTTCGACAAAGAATACTTTTCGACTTCTCGGGCAACGGTTTCAACAGTCAATTCGAGCAATGTGGCCATTAGATTCTCAATCTTCCATGAAAGCACGGGGC
>CAYXIS010000150.1:0-2854 GCA_964465545.1 uncultured Bifidobacterium sp.
CCGATACCTGGCAGCAAGAGTTGGATGCGAGTTCATTTGCGAGAGAATGCGCTTTATTTTTCGATGCGAAATTCTCCCCGATTGCAGTGCACCCTTCGCGAGCGGTGATAGTGCCTTAACCGCAATGTTGAAATTCTGCATCATGGGGACGGCAGAGTAGCGGTCATATCCCCCGAAGACTTCGTCGCCTCCGTCGCCTCCGAGAGCGACGACGACCTCGTGGCGGGCAAATCTGGCCAACATGAAGGTCGGAATTATCGAGGAATCTGCAAATGGTTGATCCAGACTTGCCGCAAGTTCCTGCAATAGTAGTGCGGGGTCCGGTGATAATTTCTCTTCCACATGTTCGGTGCCTAGGTATTTTGCGATAGCTCGCGCATGGGCAGATTCGTCATAGCGGGGATCCTCAAAACCTATCGAAAACGTTTTGACCCTGCCTGGGCTGAGTTGGGTCATGTAGGCAGTGACAACTGTCGAGTCATAGCCGCCACTGAGAAATGAACCAAGTGGTCTCTCCGAAATCAATCTGCGTTCAACGGCGGCCTTGATCAGAGTCTTAGTGTGCTCAAGGGCGTCTGGAAACGAAATTTTTTCTTCTTGAGAAAAGTCAGGTGACCAGTACTGAGAAGTGGTCCAATCTCCCGCCCTCCACACACCCATCGTTGCAGGAGGAATCTGTTCGATTTCGTTGAACGCAGACTGCGGAGCATTGACATATCCAAATGTCATTACCTCTGAAATAGACTCAGGACGCAAAGTACGAGCGACACCCGCTGCCTTCAGCGCCTTTGTTTCCGAGGCAAAGTACAGGGAGCCATCCTTCGTCCTTGCATACCAGAGTGGCTTCTTTCCCATCCGATCTCGGATAAGGACTAGCGACTTATCCCTTGAGTCCCAAATCGCGATCGCAAACATTCCGCTTATCTTCTGGACAAAATCAAGCCCGAATTCCTGGTAGAGATGCACCAGCACTTCTGAGTCGCCCCTAGACCGAAACCTGTGGCCCTTTGAGATCAGCAATTGCCGAAGCTCAAGGAAGTTGTAGATCTCACCGTTGAATACCAGTTGTATCGATTCTGCTTCATCCGATACTGGTTGCTGGCCCGTTCCAACATCAATGATTGCCAAACGACAAATACCCAGCGCTACACCTGGATCCAAGTACATCCCGCGTTCATCTGGGCCACGATGATCGATGGAGTCCAGTATGCGAATCAATTGACCTTTGTTAGGTGCTGACGATCCGACGCCTCCCGCGATTCCGCACATAACGAACTAGTCGGAAACCGTCGGGCCGTGGGCGACAGTCTCGCCAAATTCCTTGAGCCAATCAACTGTCTCTGAAAGTGCGGTCTCAAAATCTGTAGGAACGACATCGGGGAACATTTTCTTGAGCAACCCTGGCGAATTCTGCGAGTCCTTCACGTCGCCAGCGCGAGTGGCAAGGAACTTCACTTGAAGCCCGGGGAAGTGCTTCCTCAGTAGATCGATCGTCGTATTGAGCGAAATCCGATTTCCGTAAGCTAGGTTGATTGCTCCGTCGTGAGTGACTTTTCGATTCATACCATCAAGACAAACATCCAAGACTGTCTTGACATAGGTGAAATCGCGCGTCTGAGAGCCATCGCCGAAAACTTCAATCGGCTCGTTATGCATTGCCTTCCAAATCCACTTGGGAAGCACCGCGGCATATTCGTGATCAGGACGCTGTCGTGGCCCGAAGACATTAAAGAAACGCAACAAGGTTACAGGTACCTCATATGCGGTTCCGTAGGCCTGCACGTATGCTTCAGCCGCCAACTTGCTCGCTGCATACGGCGTCATCGGTCCCAGCCACATTGACTCGTCTTTTGGCAATACTCCGTTTCGCCCGTAAACGGAGGACGACGAGCTGAAGAAAACATGCGCACCACTTTCGCGCGCCGCCTCGAGCACATTCAACGTCCCAGTGGCGTTTACATCATGGGTGGCAACCGGATTCTTCAAAGAGCGGGGAACCGAACCGCGAGCGCCGAGGTGGAAAATCACCTCCGACCCCTTGAGAGCCCTCTTCAAGGCGGAGCCATCAACGATTGAGAGATGATGGAAATCGCAGACATCGGAATCGATATTTGAACGCATTCCGGTCGAGAGATCATCCACGACCGTGATCGAATGCCCCTTCTCTGCCAATGCGGAAACGAGATTCGAGCCTATAAATCCAGCGCCGCCGGTAACCGCAACATGAGCCATGGGGCCACCATATCAAGTACCACCCGCCGAATTTTGAGTGCTTTCCTAGACAATACACAGAAACATTTCTCGCTTTTTCCGCCTGTTACTACGAGAATCGAGTTATGAAAACAAATGTGGCTAAGAGAATTGGAATTATTTCGGTAATCGCGGCAGTCGTTGGAGGCGTGGTTCTCGCTCCGGCAGGCCAGGCAGCTTCGACAAGTCGCTACATCACCATTTCAGCCGACGGTACCGTGAAAGTGACCCCTGATGCCGTGCGAATCAACGCCGCGGTGTCGGTAGTCGCCGCGACCACGAAGGAGGCAATGACCTCGGTTGCCACATCCGCTGCCGCAGTGCGGGCGTCGTTTCTCACCAACGGGGTCGCTGCTAAAGACATCGCCACACAGAGTGTGAACATCTACCCCGAGTACAACTACACGCAGGACAAAGGACAAGTTCTCACCGGATACCGCGCAACGCAGAGTTTCGTGGTCATCATCCGCAATGCTGGTACAGCTGGCGTCGTGGTAGATGCGATTGTGAATGCCGGCGGGGACAGCCTCCAACTCAACGGTGTTACGCCGTTTGTGCTCGACCCAAGCAAGGCGACAATTAGCGCCCGAACTGCTGCGGTCAA
>CAYXIS010000151.1:0-2769 GCA_964465545.1 uncultured Bifidobacterium sp.
CGATTCCCCTCAGCTCCACGTGAAAAATTCGTCCGATGAGACAATTGAGACTTATCGGAACAACTTCGACAGATATGTTGCGCGTACTGGTACTGAACCACGCGGGGAGTTCAAGGAACTTCTCGACTCGTTCGCTTCCTTCTTGCCGGACTTGGGCTCGATATTTGAAATCGGCTCCGCCTCAGGTCGTGACGCCCGATATCTCGCTGATAAGGGATTCACAGTTTTCTGTACTGACGTCATCCCAGAGGCTCTAAAGCGACTCTCAGAGCAAGGTTTCAAAACCTCGGAGTATGACTTTCGAAATGATCCAGATCCCGAGTGGATTGGCGGTTTCGATGGGGTCTTCGCAAACGCATCCCTTCTTCATGCACCGCAAGACGTCTTCGAAAACGCTTTGAAGAATATCGCCCTGATGTTGAGGCAAGGCGGCGTTGTTGCCTTCTCATTGAAAGCCGGCGAGGGGGAGGAAATCACCCTTGAGAAAATGGATGCGCCCAGATATTTCAGATATCACTCCGAGCCCGAAGTCCGAGACATCATGATCGGCCTTTCGTTTGAAATTCTCGCCTTCTCACACGCAGAGCAGGGGAAGTGGTTGCACGTGATTGGGAGGAAAAGTTAATTAAGTCTTGACTTAATTAAGGCACTCATTTAATATCTCCGCATGGATGTATTTGAAGCCCTTGCTGCTCCAACGCGGCGTGAAATCATTGAAATGCTCGCAAGCAAAGGACAGCTTTCTGCGACAGCGATTTATGCGCAGTTTGAGGCGAGTCCTCCGGCTATTTCACAACATCTGAAAGTTCTCCGCGAGGCTAAGTTGGTAGAAGTTGAGATCCGCGGACAGCAGCGGCTCTACAGGATTGACCCCCAAGGAATTGAAGAAATCGATCAATGGAGTCAGAAGATGACTCGACTGTGGAACAAGCGATTTGATGCGCTGGAGAAGGTGCTTGCGAACGAGAAGAAGAAAAACCAGAGGAAGGGAAGATAGCGTGGGTGTACAAGGAAAGAGAGATCTCGTAGTTACTCGGGTATTTGATGCGCCCGTAGAAAGTGTTTGGAATTGCTGGGTGGATCCAGAGTTGGTGATGCAGTGGTGGGGTCCAGATCATTTCACCTCCCCTCTAGCGAAAATTGATTTTCGCGAAGGTGGTACATCGCTAGTGTGCATGCGTGCCCCCGAGGCATTTGGCGGCCAAGATTCCTACAGCACATGGCGCTATAGCAAGATCGTGCCGATGGAGTTGATTGAGTATGTCCAAGATTTGACCGATGAGAATGGAAAAGTTATTGATCCAGCCGCCATCGGGATGCCGTCGGACTTTCCACTTGAGACTCGTACCGTAGTCACGTTCAAAGATCTGGGCGACGGAAAGACCGAAATGACGATCACCGAATTCGAAATGCCGAGTGCAGATTCGCAGATGGGACAATTCGCAGAGATGGGCCTTAATCAGTGCATGGACAAGATGGTGCGTGCGCTGTCAGCATCCTAAATCCAGGAAGGAAGCCACATTCTGTAATGCCACTGGTTGTACGGGAGAACTGATCCGTTGAATAGCGGCAGGAAGTAGAGGAAGTTCGCGGCGATCAGTAAGACGAGGACCCCGACGAGCACTTTCTTTTCTTTCGGCCATGGTGGCACTCCCAAGAATTTTTTCGCGCAATAGACGAGTGCCAGAATCACGAACGGTTCGAAGACAATGGCGTAGAAGGTGAAGACTGTTCGGCGCTGAAAGAAGAACCATGGTAGATAGCCAGCAGCGACGCCGAGCAAGATGAAACCGGTTACGAAATCGGGTCTCTTGTCCGTCACAAGGCTTCTCAACCAGAAACCGAGAACAACGGCCAGGGCAAGGGTTCCCAGCCACCAAAGCAGCGGCGTCCCTAAAGCGAGAACTTCTTGCGAACAGTTTTTGGATCCGCCGCACGCAGCCGGCGTTCCGTAATAGAAGGATGTCGGCCTGCCCATGACCATCCAACTCCACGGATTGGCTTGGTAGGAATGATGTTGAGTGAGGGATCGGTGAAAGTTCAGAATTTCTGCGTGGTAGTGCCAGAGAGACCGTAGTGGCGATGGAATGAATCCAAATGATGTCGAGCGATCATCTGCCCAATGCCTGTCCCACCCGAGCGGGCTTCTGAACCACCCGATCCATGTCGCGACATAGGTGATGACAGGAACAACAAAGAACTGCGCGAATCTGATGCCCAGTAATTTGCGGAAAGGCTGTATTCGTCCTCTGTCTCGGTAAACAGTGAGCAGTGCGAATGCGACGAGGAAATAGATGGCGCTCCATTTGGTTCCACAAGCAAGGCCGAACCAGATTCCCGTCCGCCAGTAATGGCCTTTGAGCCAAGACATGACTGCCAGGAGGATGAAAAGCGTGAGAAAGAGATCAAGCAAAGCGGTGCGTGAGTGGACGAGGTTCAATCCATCGAGGGCCATCAGCAGTGAGGCGAGAGTGCTCAGCCACGGTGTGATGAAGAGGCGTTGCGCAATTCTTCCAACAAGATAGATGGTCAGGGCGCCAGCAACGGCGACGCTAATTCTCCAGCCGAATTCGTGGTTGCCGAAAAGTTTGATTCCCACCGCTATGCACCATTTGCCAACTGGTGGATGGACGATGAATTCAGGGGCATTTCCCGACACGTCTACGCCGTGGGATAGGTAGTCACGCGCCCCGTCGACGTAGTCGTGATCGTTGAAAACCAAGCCTGTAGGAAGTCCCAAATGAAACACCCGGAACCCGAACAACGCGC
>CAYXIS010000152.1:0-2752 GCA_964465545.1 uncultured Bifidobacterium sp.
AGCGCGAGAAGTTGAACAAGAACCTCAACGGAATTCGAAACATGACCAAGTTGCCAAGCGCAATTTGGGTAGTCGACACCAAGAAGGAACACCTTGCTGTCGCTGAGGCGAAGAAGCTTGGAATTCCTGTTATTGCAATCCTCGACACCAACTGTGATCCGGATGAAGTTGATTTCAAGATTCCAGGAAACGACGACGCAATTCGCTCAATTGGTCTTCTCACCCGCGTCATCACCGATGCGATTGCTGCCGGTCTTCAAGCACGTGCGGCAAATGTGAAAGAAGAAGCTAAGCCGGATGCAGAGTCGGTCGCAGCAGGAGAACCTTTGGCAGATTGGGAGAAGGAAGTACTTGCTGGATCAGCAGAAACCCCAGTAGAGGCATCTGCAGAAGTAGCAGCAGAAATACCAGTAGTCAACGAGACTGCTGTCGCAACGGAGGCTTAAATTGAATTACACAGCAGCAGATGTAAAGAGACTTCGCGAGGCGACAGCCGCGGGAATGCTCGATTGCAAGAAGGCCCTAGATGAGGCAGATGGTGATTACGACAAGGCTATTGAGATCATCCGAGTCAAGGGATTGAAGGGTGTCACAAAGCGCGAAGGTCGCTTGACCTCCAATGGTCTCGTCGTTGCGCGTGTTCAGAACAACGTCGGTGTCATGCTCGAACTCAATTGCGAGACTGACTTCGTGTCAAAGGGCGAACGCTTTCAGGCGCTCGCTGACGAACTCTTGGAGCATCTGATCGAGTCGAATATCTCTGATCTCGATGCGTTCTTGGCTTCAGAAATCAAACCAGGGCGAAAAGTGCAAGATGTCATCGACGAGGCAAATGCCACTCTCGGCGAGAAGATAGAGGTGCGCCGTATTGCCGTCCTTGAGGGACCAGTTGGCATTTACCTCCATCGCACGAGCCCTGATCTTCCACCTCAACTGGGAGTTCTCGTCCAGTTGACCAAGGATGCCCTTGACGTCGGCAAAGACATTGCCCAGCACATTGCGGCTTTTGCGCCTTCATACGTGGCCCGCGAGGACGTTCCTGCCGAAATCATTGAGAACGAGCGTCACGTTGCTGAGGAAACAGCGCGCAATGAAGGTAAGCCTGAAGCCGCTCTTTCCAAGATCATTGAGGGTCGCATAACTGGCTTCGTCAAGGAAGTCAGTTTGATCGAGCAGGCATTTGCGAAGGATGCCAAGAAGACGGTCAAACAGGTTCTCGATGAGGCCGGCACCGCAGTGAAGGCCTTCAAACGCTTCCGCGTGGGCCAGTAACGAAAGCGAACCAAGACCTTTAGAATCTCGACTATAAGCGAAAGGAGCACTCATGCCCGGTACTAGAGGTAGTTACGGGCGAGTGCTCCTTAAACTTTCTGGCGAGGTATTTGGTGGCGCAAAAGGCATCGGTGTGGATCCCGATGTCGTTCAAGATGTGGCAAAGCAGATCGCAGATGTCGTGCGAGCTGGCGTGCAGGTTGCAATCGTTGTCGGCGGTGGAAATTACTTCCGTGGTGCCGAGTTGCAACAAAGGGGTATGGATCGCGCCCGTGCTGACTACATGGGCATGCTCGGTACAGTGATGAACTGCCTCGCCCTTCAAGATTTTCTTGAGCGGCAAGGAATCGACACCCGTGTTCAGACTGCTATCACGATGGGTCAAGTGGCGGAGCCTTATATTCCCCGTCGTGCCATTCGACATCTTGAAAAGGGCCGAGTTGTGATTTTTGGAGCAGGAGCCGGAATGCCCTTCTTCACAACTGACACGGTCTCGGCACAGCGTGCCTTAGAAATTGGTGCAGAAGCCCTTCTTCTCGCGAAGAGCGGTGTTGATGGCGTTTACTCCAGCGATCCCAAGAAGGATCCGAGCGCCACCAAGTTCGACAATATTTCCTACGACGACGTTATATCCAAGTCTCTTGCAGTTGCCGATGCGGCTGCCTTCAGCATCTGTCGCGAAAATGGCCTGCCAATCATTGTTTTTGACCTTAAAGTCAACGGAAATATTGGCCGTGCGGTCCGCGGTGAAGTAATAGGTACTCTTGTCGCATAAGCGCGATTAGAGCAATTATCTTGTACCTGATTTCTAGAGGGAGATGGAGTTGTAATGAGTGATGTTGCGGGCACCCTCAAGGATGCCGATTCAAAGATGGACAAGGCCGTGGATGTGGCGAAGGAAGATTTTTCCAGCGTGCGCACGGGTCGAGCAAACCCATCGCTTTTTAGCAAGATCATGGTGGATTACTACGGTGCTTTCACCTCCCTGTCACAGCTGGCCTCGATTCAAGTTCCTGAGGCGCGGATGGCCCTCATTTCTCCCTTCGATAAAGGCGCGATGGCAGCGATTGAAAAGGCGATTAGAGAATCTGATCTCGGAGTCAATCCAGGCAATGATGGCGTCGTCATCCGTGTGGCCTTCCCCCAACTGACCGAGGAGCGGCGCAAGGAATACATCAAGGTTGTGCGGACAAAGGCAGAAGACGCAAAGATCTCATTACGCAATATCCGTCGTAGCGCCAAAGAGACGATAGAAAAATTGGAGAAAGACGGTCACATCGGAAAAGATGATCTGACACGCGGCGAAAAAGAACTCGAGAAGATTACTTCCGAGCATGTAGCGAAAATTGATGATCTTCTAAAGCATAAGGAGATTGAACTTCTCGAAGTATGAGAGTTCTCGCATCGCAATATGAATGACCTACATTCGATTAATGAGGCGATAAACAAGCGAGCAGGACGCAGACTCCTTCCTTCGATT
>CAYXIS010000153.1:0-2728 GCA_964465545.1 uncultured Bifidobacterium sp.
CGTGAAGCGTAGAGATGATGTGAAAACCGCTTTAGTGGTTGATCAATTCCTGCCCGAGGATAATCATCACCCGCTTCTTGGGTTTTACGTTCATCAATCCCGTCGAAAATACTTCACAATTCTCTTTGCCGTTGCAGCATTGAGCGCACTATTTAGCTTCGCGCTTACTTGGGCGATAGTTTCATCAAGACCTGTGAAGGTGACTTTTGCACTGCCAAATCAGACGGAGGGTGTCGTTGCCACCCCAACGGCGTCAGCGAATGCAAACGCGTCGGGACAGATTGCACTTTCCGAGGATCAGTTGAGGGCCGAGGTGCGAAAGGTCGGAGGGTCCATCTTCTGGGCTGGTGCTATGGCCGACGCTAAGTACGCCTTTAATCACATCGCTGCCGGGCAAGATTACATCCGATATCTTCCCAATGGCCAAGGTTTAAGTGACACAAATCAGAACTATCGAGTCATTGCCACGTACAAGGACGCGAAGGCATACGACACAATTGTTGCCGCAGCGAAGTTGAAAACTGGCGTCAGTCTCACCAATCCCGATGGGTCGGTTGTCTACTATGCAAAGGCGACTCCTAATCACGTATACATGGCTTTCAAGAATTTCCCGTATCAGGTGGAGATTTTTGATCCAATAGCTGGTGCTTCGCTGAAACTTGCGACGACGCCAGGAGCGATCGCAAACCTGCTCTGATAATGACCTACCGGAAGGGAGTTGAAGAATGATGACAGATGAAGACATGACTAATCCCGCGCCGTCTCATTCTGAAAACGTTCCGGATCTGACGGATAAAAAGGGTCAGATGCTCGTGATTTATTTGCCGGAAGGATCGGTGATCGTTGATCGCACCGACATAAATCTATCCACGGCGCCAAAGACTGTTATTGAGCAAGCGGAGGCGAAAGCTGAACCTGTGAAACAGGTTGAAAATGTAATCCCGCAGCCACTCCAACCCACATTGCAAGAGGTGGTTCAGCTTGCGGTTCAAGAGGCTCTGCAAATCACCGGACATGCGGCAAAGGAAACCCCACAAGTCGTGACACCGGCTCCCGTTGTCGAAACCCCGGCGAACTCACATTTCGGCTCACCCGCACCTCAGGGTGCGCAGCGTGTCCACGTGCGCAGAAGGCGAAAACTGAACTGGGTGCATGGGATCAACACGCTCCTTGTTGTTTATTTACTGATGGTCGCTATAGTTCCAGCCATTTTATCTTCTGCTTTTGGGACGGCCATCTATGCCTCCAAAGTTGCTCACCCAGGCGCCCTCATTGCAAAGGGGGACTTGATGGTTTGCACCGAGTTACCAGCTTCCCAACTGAAGGTCAATGACGTTCTTCTAGTCCGTGACGGCAACTCCTGGCGACTTGATGCACGTCAAGTCACCTCGGTTACGACCAGCAATGATTTATCTACGATCACTACTGCATCGACAGGCGGTGTGGCAATCGATAAGACTTATGTGCTGCCCAAAGACGGCGGATCTTATAAAGTCTCTCGAGTGATTCCGAAATTGGGTTACGTGCCTATCGTTCTGTCTTCGACAATCTCGAAAGTACTGGGCGGACTTTTCATCCTTGTCCTCAATTTAACGGTTCATTTCAGAAGGTTGCGCAAGCGCCGATTTGAATTAATGAGATAACCAAGCCCAATCTGTAGGTTATTCAGCCGCCTTCACAAATACCGGCATGTCGAGCAATGAAACGCTGACGGATATACCCGCAACTAGACCGGCGCTTTCCGAACTTGGCATCTGTGCCGTTACACGCGTTCCATCACTCAAAGTAATCATGAGACGGCAGGATGCCCCAAGAAAACTTGCAGAGAATACTTTTGCATTTCCTGAACTATCAGCCACAACTTGAATGCTTTCAGGGCGCACCAAAGCGATGCCTGCTCCCGAAGTGATTGAACCTGGGAGGGTCTTTACGACGTTACCGAGAATGGCGATTGTTCCATCAGAGACTTTGCCACGGATTGGATTTGTTAATCCAACGAATTCGGCAACGAAGGCGGTACTTGGACGATCATATAATTCGGCTGGCGCCGCGATCTGCTCCAATTGACCGTTACGCATCACGCCAACGCGATCGGCAATGCTGAGAGCCTCCTCTTGGTCGTGAGTAACAAAGAGAGTTGTGGTGCCAAGTTCTAGTTGGATGCGGCGAATCTCTTCTCGCAACTGGGTGCGCACCTTTGCATCCAGGGCCGAGAGCGGCTCGTCTAGTAGTAAGACCTTAGGGGAAATTGCCAGAGCGCGAGCTAGCGCAATGCGCTGCTGCTGCCCGCCCGAGAGCTGGTGGGGGAAGTGGTTCCTGTGGCTTGACAACCCGACGATGTCCAAGAGCTCAGTTGAGCGCTGCCTGCGTTTTTCGGCAGAAGCCTTGTGAGCGCGCAATCGCAACCCGTACTCAACATTTTCCCCGGCAGTCATGTGCGGGAACAGAGAGTAAGCCTGGAAGACCATTCCCATGCCGCGCTTGTTGGCATTCTGGAATGTTACGTCTTTGCCATCAACAATTGTCTTTCCACGATCTAATTCCTGGAGACCCGCTAGAGAGCGAAGCGCAGTTGTCTTGCCGCAGCCTGATGGGCCGAGGAGGGCGACAAGTTCGCCTTGGGCAATATCAAGGCTAAGCCCGTCAAGTGCTCTGACGCTGCCAAAGTGCTTGGCAAGGTCTAACAACTGTACGTATGGCGAAGAGCTCAACGTAAGGTTCCTTTCGG
>CAYXIS010000154.1:0-2704 GCA_964465545.1 uncultured Bifidobacterium sp.
TACAGGGTGAACATCGAAGGGCCCACAATCGCCCTACCTGGCTCGATTGAGACGCGTGGGATCTTCAGTTCTCGAAGGGCACATGCCGAACTCACCGCGTTGTAGAGAGCCGGCAGAACTTCATCAGGTGAAAGAGCCTCTTCTTCTGGAAGGTAGGAGATTCCATATCCACCGCCCAGATCCAATTCAGGCAATTCCTGACCGAATTCATCCCTGTACCTTGCGAGCAATCCGATCAGTCGATCTGCGGCAATGCCGAAGGCGTCCATACTGAGAATCTGAGATCCGATATGACTGTGGAATCCGCACAATTCGATTTCAGGATGACGTTTGGTTGCAACGATCGCTTCCCATGCGGCTCCGCTTGCAATAGAGAAACCAAATTTCACATCTTCATGCGCTGTCGCAATCGATTCGTGGGTGTGGGCCTCGATACCAGGCGTCAGACGAAGAAGTACGCGTTGGCGTTTTCCGCGCCCTTTCGCAGCAGCGGCCACCCGCTCAACCTCGACGAGCGAATCGATAACAATTGTTCGTACGCCGTTCTCGATTGCACTTTCGATTTCGGCTACGGACTTGTTATTGCCATGAAGCTCCATCTTGCTCGGCGGAAAACCTGCGGCCAAGGCCACTGCTAATTCTCCGCCTGTACAGACATCAAGGCCGATTCCTGATTGGGCGACCCACCGTGCTACTTCAACACAGATAAAGGCCTTTGCCGCGTAGTAAACGGTCCCGGCATTCTCACCAAAAGTGTCCTGAAGTGCATGACCCCACGCAGTAGCACGATTCCGGAAATCTGCTTCATCCAAGAAGAAGGTCGGTGTCCCGAATTCGCTTGCCAGAGTCTTTGCCGAGATTCCACTCAAGTGGAGTTGCCCGTTTTCAAAGGAGACCTCAGAGGACCAGACGTTTGCCATCGCGGTTACATCCTCTCTGGCGCGCTCACACCAAGGAGTTGCAATCCATTGCTAATTACCTGTCGGGTTGCGGCGCACAAATTCGCTCGCGCCGAATGGATCGCAGAGGCAGATTCCTCACCCATGGGAAGGACGCGGCAATCTGCGTAAAAACGATGATAAACACCTGCTAATTCCTCCAGATACCGCGCGACTCTGTGTGGCTCACGAAGTTCGGCCGCGCCTTGTACAACCCTCGGGAACTCTGCGAGCGCACCAAGCAATTCGTTCTCGCGCTCATGAGTCAGCAGCGATGGATCAAAGTCGGCCAATTCATGGGGAACGTTAAGTTCCTTTGCATTTCGCAAGACACCAGAAATGCGCGCGTGCGCATATTGCACGTAGTAAACAGGATTCTCATTCGTTCGCTTCTTCAGCACGTCGACGTCCAGAACCATCGGCGTATCGACTGGATAGCGAGTCAAGGTGTAGCGAGCCGCGTCGACACCTACTTTTTCGACCAAGTCCTCAAGTGTGATGATCGTTCCGGCACGCTTGGATAGTTTTACCTCTTCCCCGCCTTCCATGATCTTCACCATTTGGCCGATGAGCACGTGGATGTTGTACTCGGGGTCGTCTCCTGCGCATGCCGCTACTGTTCGAAGTCGATTGACGTAGCCATGATGGTCTGCGCCCAACATGTAAATGCAAACGTCAAATCCGCGCTCGCGTTTATTAATGTAATACGCGGTGTCGGACGCAAAATATGTAAGTTCGCCGCCACTTTTTACCAGCACGCGATCTTTGTCGTCGCCGAAGTCACTGGTGCGCAACCAGGTCGCCCCATCTCGTTCGAAGACATGGCCTTGGCCGCGCAGCTTCTCTAGACCGTGTTCGACGGCCCCGCTGTTGTGGAGGCTTCGCTCTGAGAACCAGACGTCGAAGTGAGTTCCGAAATTCTCAAGTACTTGTTGCTGCTGCGTAAGCTGGGCTTTGTATCCGCGTTCACGAAACTCGACGAGCTGGTCATCTTCTGACAACGACAAGATTGCCGGATCTTCGCTGAGGATCATCTGGGCCAAGTCGTTGATGTACCCGCCTTGGTAGCCGTTCTCTGGAATCGCACGATCCAGTGCCGCGGCTCGAACCGAGGCACCGAAAAGATCCATCTGGTTGCCGCGGTCGTTGATGTAGAACTCACGGGTCACCGATGCCCCCGCCGCGCTGAGTACTCGGCCGAGTGCATCACCGACTGCTGCCCAACGGGTATGCCCAAGGTGCAACGGGCCTGTGGGGTTGGCGCTGATGAATTCCAGGTTAATGTTCACGCCGCTCAAAGCGCTGCTTGAACCGTATTTCTCTCCGGCCGAAATTATCTGCCGCACTACTCCCGCCGCGCTGGCTCGATTGAGCGTGACATTGATAAACCCGGGACCTGCGATCTCGACCGAGGCGACCTCGTCCAGGGCCTCAAGGCTTTGCTTGAGGAGCTCTGCGATCTCACGCGGAGGGCGTCCGGATCCCTTGGCCATTTGGAGCGCAATAGAAGAGGCATAGTCGCCGTGATCGCGGTTTTTCGGCCTTTCAAGGCGAATCTCGCCTGGGATCTCGCCGTTTAGCGCGCCCTCGGCCACCAAAGCGGTGAGGGCAGCACGAATTTGCGTTGCGAGAAGATCACTATTGGACGACACCTGAGCAAGGCTACCGTTCCCGCCTACTTCTTCGAGGCCAGATTCCATGAGGATATGTCGTTTCTTTCGACAAAATAGTTATGCAATCGTTAGATGCAATATCCGATATGTCCG
>CAYXIS010000155.1:0-2640 GCA_964465545.1 uncultured Bifidobacterium sp.
CGATCCTTCGCTCAAGTTCGAGCATTTGTAGGGCGGCATTTGCGGCTTCGAAACCCTTGTCTTCAACGCTGCCAGGTAAACCTGATCTGGCTTGGGCTTGCTCGATGGTGTCGCACATCAATACGCCGAAACCTACGGGTTTCTCCATCTTTAGCATCAGGTCCATCAGACCCGTGGTCACTCCTTCGCAGACGAAATCGAAATGTGGCGTCTCCCCTCGCAGGACGAGACCGACTGCGACCACCGCGTCGTATCCATTACCCAGTAGATAGGCGCACGCCAGTGGCAGTTCGAAAGAGCCGGGAACCCACTCAATGTGGATCTCGGAGAGTTCTGCTTCCTCGCAAGCCCGATGCGCCCCATCCACCAACGCTTGGCATATCTGCATGTGCCACTGCGAACTCACAATCACAACTCTCGCATTGCCCAATTTCGGGATTGCTATCTGTGGGGCTCCCTCACCACTCATTTCGCCTTCTCCTTTCCAAATAACTCGCTGTCACTCGGAATTATGTGACCGAGGCGGTCTCGCTTACTTGCCAAATAACGCGCGTTGAGCTCGCCTTGACCCACTATCAACGGAATGATCTCAACATCAACCCCAGATTCTTCAAGCGCGGCGACTTTCGCTGGATTGTTCGTGAGAAGCCGAATCTTCTTCAATCTCAACATCTGAAGTAACTCCACTGCATCGTGCCATTTGCGCTCATCGATCTCGTGTCCTAAAGCCAGATTAGCATCAACGGTGTCGAGCCCTTCATCTTGAAGTGCGTATGCACGAATCTTCTCGATCAAGCCAATACCGCGACCCTCGTGCCCCCGCAAGTAGATAAGAACGCCGCGGCCTTCAGCCTCGATTTGCGCAAGCGCACTGTGCAATTGCGGACCGCACTCGCATCTCGTAGATCCAAGAACATCGCCCGTAAAGCATTCAGAGTGCACTCGCACAAGAGGCGCGTATTCGGAGTTTGGCGCTTCAGTCTCTCCTAGAGTCAGTAGGACATTTTCATCGCCGTCGATACCGGTGACCACTTTGATCGACCATGTTGACTTTTTCCTTGGCAAAATTGCCTGGGCCGCAACTTCGGCCAAACTAGTGCTTTCCTCTTTGGGGTATTCCAACTCCGCCAATTCAGCTATTGAAATCGTTGGGATATCGTGCGCTTCGGCAAATTTGCCAAGCTGTGCTCCTCGCATCAGCGATCCGTCGTCATTGACCAATTCCGAAAGCACGGCCGCGGTTGGCAAGCCCGTCAACTTACAAAGCGCGACGCCTGCTTCGGTGTGACCCCTTCGCGCAGAAAGTCCTTCCGCATTGGCGATAAGTGGAAAGACGTGGCCTGGCCGAAGAAAGCTTGAAGCGGTGGCCTCGTCATCTGCGAGAGCATTTGCTGTCCGTGCTCTCTCTTGTGCCGATATGCCGGTCGTGACGCCTTCTTTGAAGTCCACCGATAAAGTAAAAGCGGTTCCCTTGGAATCTTGATTGCGCACAACCATGGGCGGAAGGGATAGTCGGCGGGCGCGCTCTGCATCGATGGCTACACAAATAACTCCCGACGTATGTCGAATCATGAATCCCATCTTTTGAGCGTCCATGAAGACCGCTGGTGCTATGAGGTCGCCCTCGTTCTCTCGATCAGCATCATCGGTCACGATGATAAATTGGCCCGCTTTGAAGGCAGATAGCGCTCGATTCCTCATGGGTTTGCTCCTTTCGCAAGCAGGCGTTCGACGTATTTTCCGAGCACATCGACTTCAATATTCACTTTGTCTCCCGTTTGAAGAACTCCAAAGGTTGTCTTAGTCGATGTCTCTGGAATGATCCACAGTTCGACTTCAGACAATGCGTCATCCAAGCTCCCAACCGTTAATGAAACCCCGTTGACCGTTATCGAGCCTTGTGGGATGACGTATTTCATCAAAGGGCGCGGAATGGCGATAACGAAACGTTCCCATCGCTCACCTGGTTCGCGTGTGACCACCGTCCCGACACCGTCGACATGGCCCTGCACCAAATGTCCGCCCAATCGCTGTGTTGGCAGTACTGCAAGTTCCAAGTTCACCGGGGTAGAGACGCGAAGATCCTTCAAGTTCGTGAGCAAGAGAGTCTGCTTCATGACATCAAGGCAGATCAGCTCTCGATCTATTTTGGTCACGGTCAGGCAGACGCCGTTGACGCTAATAGAGTCGCCGACCGATACCTCTTTTGCGAGGATACCTATCTCGAGCTCCAATTCAATGGAGTCTTGATGCTCAACAACCTTTGCAACAGTGCCTATACCTTGCAC
The DNA here is from genome assembly GCA_964465545.1 of uncultured Bifidobacterium sp. GTDB lineage: Bacteria > Actinomycetota > Actinomycetes > Nanopelagicales > Nanopelagicaceae > QYPT01. The sequence continues at coordinate 2,289 of CAYXIS010000155.1, forward strand.
GAGTCCTGTAAACATTAGATGTGCGCCTCCGACTTCGGGATAAGCAGTGTGTGGAGATCCGAACCTGACATTTCGTTCCTAGCAATGACAAAATCTCGTCGCTTTGAGAGTGTTTCTATGTGAAGGTCGCCTATCGCCTTCTTCCCCGCTCCCAGGAGAGTTGGTGCCTGAAACCAATGAATCTCATCAATCAAATCATCAAGAAGCAGTGCCGTTCCTAGTGTCGGGCCAGATTCGACGAGAATCGAATTTAGCCCTCGTGCGTTGACTTCTGAGAGTAGAACATCTGTCTTTCGAGTCAACAGGAACAAGGTCACGACTTCTCCATCATTGATCCGAAAATCAATCGGAA
>CAYXIS010000156.1:0-2590 GCA_964465545.1 uncultured Bifidobacterium sp.
AAGTGGATCACCAAAGAAGAAGCGGCGAAGGTTAAGTTCCCCACAGTAAGTCCTCGGGTGACCTCCGGATCTCTCTCTGGCCCTAAAGGTTACATAATCGCTCTTGCTCAGAAGGAATTGAATGCGCTTGGTTTCTCTGATGAGCAACTTCTAGTTGGAGGATTGGTCGTCAAGACGACACTTGACCAGAAGGCGCAGCAATCCGCTGTGGATGCAGTGAACAAACAGACCCCGAAGAAGGCGCCAAGCAACCTGCACGTCGGCCTTGTGGCAATAAAACCCGGTACCGGTGAGATCATCGCCATGTACGGTGGAAGAGATTATGTGGTGCGTCAACTAAGCGATGCGACTCAGTCAATTGCCTTGGCAGGGTCGACGTTCAAACCATTCGCACTGATTGCTGCGCTTGAAAAGGGTATTCCTCTCACGTCGATGTGGGATGGGAGTTCTCCGCAAGTTTTCGACGACGCGGGCAGACCATATCCAGTTTCAAATTATGGAAATGAGCAGTTCCCTAGAGTCTCGCTTCTTAAGGCGACAGCGCACTCTGTAAACACTGTTTTTGTGCCACTCGGAATCAATGTCGGACCCAATGCAGTCGTCGACGCCGCTCGTCGGGCAGGAATCCCCCAGAGCGTTGAGATGATGCCTACACCGTCGGTTGTACTTGGAGCGGCGAGCCCGCATGTAGTCGATGTTGCCGCTGCGTTTGCGACCTTTGCCGCACAAGGAATTTACGCAAAACCATTCCTCGTCAGCGAGGTTCTAGGACCTAATAAGGGTGTTCTTTTCCAAGCTAAACCTCAAGGACAAGAAGTATTTTCCAAAGATGTGATGGCAGATCTGACATATGCACTCGGCGAAGTTGTCCGAAGTGGAACGGCCACTTATGGAACTGCGGGTCTGGGACGCCCGGCTGCAGGAAAGACTGGAACCAGCGAGCAAAATGCTTCGGCATGGTTTAGCGGTTACACACCTCAACTTGCTGCCTCTGTGGCCTTCTTCAGAGACAACGCTTCTCAGTCACTCAACGGAATTGGCGGCTTGAATTCAGTTACCGGAGGAACCTTCCCTGCCAAAGTGTGGACCGCATTTATGAAGGGTGCCTTATCAGGTCAACCAAAGATGGCCTTCCCGAAGCCGGTGCATATTGGCGGAACTGGACCAGTTCCAATGTCTTCTTCGTTGATGACTCCTACTCCGATTCCAGTTCCCACAACTCCTTCTCCCTCGACAACTGACACTCCAACGACCACACCAACTCCTTGAGTCGATTTCATGGACCAGATCGTTCGAGGCAGTTCCGCGGCGAAAATACTGATTCTTCTTGCCGTACTTGCGAGCCTTTTCTCGTTTGCAAAGTTCGACCATTGTCGTAATTCGAATTGGTCCGCACCGGATTCCTATGTGCACGCTTGCTACTCCGATATACCAATTCTTTATAGCGCTCGATCTCTTGATTCCCATCAGTGGGCCTACAAAGGCGGAAGCAGTGCCGTCGAATATCCCGTAGTGATGGGGACGGTCATGTGGGCGACCTCATGGCTGGTATCGAATGACCCACATTCGCTCAGAGGCTATTTTGATTTCAATTCGATCCTCATTGCAATCCTTTTTATTTTCTCCGTTTTGGTTGTTTGGAAGATCCGACCTGAGTACGCGTATCTCTCAGCACTCTCACCCGGAGTAGTGGTCGCTCTGTACATCAATTGGGATCTCTGGGGCATTGTGACAATGCTCTTAGCTATCTACTATTTCGATCAAAGAAAGTTAACCTTGAGTTCGAGTCTGCTTGCGCTGTCTATAGCAACAAAATTCTTTCCTGTCTTCCTTCTGCTGCCCATCGTTTTTATTCTCTGGCGTAGAAATGATTTTCGAACTATTGCCAAATACTTATTCACTATGGCAACGGTGTGGTTGGCCATCAACATGCCGGTGATGCTAACGACTCCTCAAGGGTGGTGGCATTTCTACAAGCTAAATCTTGATCGTGGATCTGACTGGGGCTCTCTCTGGTATTCCCTATCCCTCCTCGGATTGCAGATTAGGTATCTGAACTACCTCACGATTCTTGCTCTACTTGTCGTCCTTGTTGCGATGATGGTCTTTCTGCTGGAAATTGAGCAGACTCCAACCCTTGCCGACGTGAGTTTTATTCTCATGGCGGCCACGCTGTGCATAGGAAAGGTCTACTCACCCCAATATGTGCTCTGGTTGGTCCCCTTGGCCGCAATCGCCATTAGGCAAAGGAGCCATCTCTTCGCCTTTTGGATATGGCAGGCCGCCGAGGTGATCTACCATCTGGCGATTTGGCAGCATTTGGCCCTGGTCTCCGGGTCCCATTTTGGCCTTCCTGAGGTCGGGTACGCCCTTGCAAGCCTGGGTCGAATCACCGCTTCGGCCTATTTGATCGCGGTCCTGGTTAGGTATTGGCTCAAGGCCCCACAGGCTCAGATTTCACGGGGACGACTGGCTGATTTTCTATTCGGCACCGCCTCAAGTTACCCTTAGCCTCCCCCGCCATCCGGCGCGGGGAAGTAACCCTCCTGTCACGGAGATACCGTGGCCGCTTTAGTCCAGAGGAGGTCGG
>CAYXIS010000157.1:0-2432 GCA_964465545.1 uncultured Bifidobacterium sp.
GGCCTGCACCGACGCGACTACCCCGAATTGCGCTTCCGCCTGCCATCTTTACTCCTTGTTTTTGGTTTTTTGTTACGCCTTCACAACTACAGAAATCAAAGCCAATCCACAGTGCGGGTCAGAGAAGAGCCTATTTGAGGGCCAAACTCAAGGCTACGACGCCTGCAAACCAAAGTCCGCCGACAACGATGGTAATTCTGTCGAGGTTCCGCTCGACCACAGAGGATCCGCCATAGTTTGAGGAGACTCCGCCTCCGAATAGATCCGAAAGACCGCTGCCCTTTCCTTTATGAAGGAGGACCAGAAGTACCATCAGGACGCTCGTGACTACGAGCAGAATGGACAGTGCCAGTTTCATGTAAACCCCTTATTGGTCCTTGCTAGAACGCCAACCAGTAGAGGAGAAGGATAACGCACCCACAGCCTATTTATAGAACTGGGCGATCTTGGCCAATTCCTCAGGATCCAGGCTCGCCCCGCCTATGAGGGCTCCGTCGACATCAGGTTGCTTCATGATCTCAGCGATATTGGAAGATTTCACCGAGCCGCCATAGAGAATTCTCATCGCGTGGGCAATCTCTGGCGAACCAATCTCCTCGATTTCCCCGCGGATCGCGCTACAGACCTCCTGGGCATCCTCTGCGGTTGCGGTCTTGCCTGTCCCAATTGCCCAAATGGGTTCGTAGGCAATGACGATCTTCCTTAGATCCGGCTTGCTCAAGTTTGCAAGGCCGGCACGAATCTGTCGGATGACGTAGGAGACGTGCGTGCCAGCTTCTCTAACTGATAAGTCCTCCCCTACGCAAAAAATCGGGGTGAGTTCGTTTGCTAGTGCTGCTTTGATCTTTCGATTGACCAACGCATCATCTTCGCGATGAATTGTTCGTCGCTCGCTATGGCCGACGATAACAAAAGTGCAACCTAATTTAGCCAACATTGATCCGGAAATATCGCCAGTGAACGCACCCGAAGACTCTGGTGAAAGATCTTGGGCACCATAGAGAAGCCGGAGGCGATCACCATCGACAAGAGTCTGCACTGATCGTATATCCGTAAAAGGTGGAAGAACTGCGACATCGACGGCGTCATAGTCTTTATCGTCAAGACTGTAAACGAGTTTCTGTGTGACCGCGATGGCCTCAAGGTGGTTGAGGTTCATCTTCCAGTTTCCGGCCATTAACGGCTTGCGCATTATTGCTCCTCTAGTAATTGAAGATTTTATAGACCAAGAGCTTGAAGGCCAGGAAGTTCCTTGCCTTCAAGGTATTCAAGAGAGGCGCCACCGCCCGTGGAAATGTAGCCGAAATCAGAATCAGCAAAACCCAATGACCTTACGGCAGCAGCCGAGTCCCCGCCACCGACCACCGATATTCCTGAGACTTTTGTCAGTGCTTCGGCGACCACCTTCGTGCCCGCAGCAAATGACGGGAACTCAAAGACTCCCATCGGACCATTCCAGAAAACAGTCTTGCAACCGGCAATCGCTGTGGCGAACGCCTTTGCTGACTCTGGTCCGATATCCAATCCCATTTGATCGGCGGGAATTGCATCGGAGCTGACGATAGTTGCTGGTGCATCGGCAGCGAAATTCGGGGCAACGACAATGTCTGTAGGCAAGTGCAGCACTACTCCATTTGACTTGGCTCGAGCGATCAAGTCCTTCACGGTAGGAATGAGATCGGTCTCGACCAGTGAGGTTCCGATGCCCTTGCCCTGCGCAGCAAGGAAGGTAAATACCATTCCACCACCAATTGCCAAAACATTTACCTTGTCGAGCAAGTTCGAAATGACACCAATCTTGTCGGAGACTTTTGCTCCTCCGAGCACCACGCCATACGGCCTTTGAGGATTCTGAGTCAATTGCTTGAGTACCTGAACCTCAGCATCAATCAGGAATCCAGCAGCGTGAGGTAGCAGTTGAGGGAGGTCAAAAACAGATGCGTGCTTTCTGTGAACTGCGCCAAAGCCATCTCCAACATAGGCATCGACAAGGGATGCAATCTCCTTTGCGAACGCGGCTCGCTCTCCTTCATCCTTGCTTGTTTCGGCTGCCTTAAATCGCAAGTTCTCAAGTAGAAGAATCTGACCGGGAACAAGTTCCCTTGCCTTTGTCGCCGCGTCCGAATTCGCGCCAACGAATTCCACATGGACGCCGAGTAAATCAGCGAGTCGTGCTGCAACTGGTGCCAAAGAGAGTTCGGGCTTTGCTTCTCCCTTTGGACGTCCTAGATGCGCACCGATGACGATCGATGCACCACCATCAAGCAAGAACTTGATGGTGGGCAACGACGCACGAATACGTCCGTCATCGGTGATGACGCCGTCCTTGAGAGGAACGTTGAGATCGCAGCGGAGAAAAACTCGCTTGCCTGCGATTTCAAGTCCCGCAAGTGATGAAGACATTAGAGCCCGCGGCCAACCAACTTGATGAG
>CAYXIS010000158.1:0-2276 GCA_964465545.1 uncultured Bifidobacterium sp.
TCGATGATCAGGTTTACAACCGCTTGCTGAAAGAGCGCATCATCTTCCTCGGCTCTGTTGTTGAGGATTCGATGGCCAACGCTATCTGCGCGCAGATTCTTCTTCTTGCGGCGGAGGATCCAGAGAAGGACATCTATCTATACATCAATTCTCCCGGTGGATCTGTTACTGCGGGCATGGCAATCTACGACACCATGCAATACGTAAACAATGATGTTGCAACAGTCGGCATGGGCCTTGCGGCTTCGATGGGTCAGTTCCTGCTCTGCGCAGGCGCGGCCGGGAAGCGTTACGCGACCCCACATGCTCGCATCATGATGCACCAGCCATCTAGCGGCATCGGTGGAACTGCGACCGATATCAAGATCCAGGCAGAACAGATCGGATTCACCAAGAAGAAGATGGCCGAGTTGATCGCATTCCACACCGGACAATCTCTTGAGACGATCACAACGGATTCCGACCGCGATCGCTGGTTTACTGCTGACGAGGCGAAGGAATACGGCTTCGTTGATCATGTTGTTCGTTCGGCGGTTCAGGTTTCAGGTCGAGGAGGCACAGCATGAGAATGGAATTCGATCGCGTGAATGAAATCACCAACCGCTATGTTCTTCCGACTATTGAGGAGCGCACCAGCTACGGATACAAGCGCCTTGATCCGTACACAAAACTTTTTGAAGAGCGGATTATTTTCCTAGGTCAGGCAATAGATGACACCGTTGCCAACGACGTCATGGCGCAGCTTCTGACTCTCGAGTCGATGGATCCTGATCGCGACATCATGATCTACATCAATTCACCGGGAGGCTCCTTCACGGCGCTCACTGCCATCTACGACACGATGCAATTTGTCCGACCTGACGTTATGACTATTTGTCTTGGTCAGGCAGCGTCCGCTGCGGCTGTCCTCCTTGCGGGGGGCAGCAAAGGAAAGCGCATGGCTCTTGAGCATTCGCGCATTCTGATTCATCAGCCTTCAAGCGAGGGTGGCGGACAAGCGTCGGACATTGAAATTCAGGCGCGCGAAGTGATGCGTATGCGCGTTCTTCTCGAAGAATTGATCGCAAGGCACTCAACACGATCACCAGAACAGATCGCCCAAGACATTGAGCGAGACAAGATTCTTACTGCCCAAGAGGCAGTTGAATACGGTTTGATCGATCAGGTACTTGCCAGCCGTAAGGCCAAACCGACACACTAAGGGCTACCACTTAGTCTCGTCAGGAGTAGGCACTTATGGCTTTGCTTGCGCCTGGAAACCTATTCACCTTCAGGGACTATCGAAATCTTTGGATTTCTAATCTGCTCGTAACGATTGGTGCTTCGGCATTTCCAATAGCCCTTGCAGTCACAGTTCTTGACGCCGGTGGCACGACGACGACTCTGGGACTCATTCTTGCATCGCGGGTTTTGTCGTCGGTGATCCTGGCACCCGTCGGCGGCGTGTGGGCGGATCGTCTTCCACGGAAATTAGTCATGATCGGCGCCGATATTTATCGAGCGATACTGATGGTTGCTCTTATTTTTGTTGCAACGCCAAATGTGCCGGCGTGGGGCCTCGCTGTTCTTGTCTTCGCCATGGGCGCGGGGGAAGCTTTTGGTTTCCCCGCGTCGGGGGCGATCTTGCCGAGTGTTCTTCCGCCAGAGAAATTACCGGCGGGTAATGTTCTTCGTTCCATCGGAGTTCGCATCGCCCAAGTTGTTGGTCCCGGTATCGGCGGATTTTCTGTCGCCGTTATAGGCGGCCGAATGACTTTTGCAATCACAGCGGCTTTCTTTATAGCAGGAACATTCCTGCTCATGCAGATTGTTGAGAAGCCGCGCGACGTTGTGGATATCAAACCTTCGTTCATTACAGATCTGCATGAAGGTTTGAAGACCGTCTGGCACACGCCGTGGGTTGCTGCCTGCATCGCCATGTCTGCCGTGCAATTGATGGTTGTCCTCGCAAGCGAAAATGTATTGTTGCCTGTAATTACACGCAGGGAATTCCACACGAACACGGTCTTTGCCGCGGCTGCTGCGATGTTCAGCATTGGGGGATCGGTCTCAGCCCTCATCGCAATGAGAATTCGCGCCAAGCATCCAGGATTGGTTGCAGTCGTGATCTGGGGTTTTTTTGCCATAGCCCCTCTAGTGCTCGCATTCCCTTCGTCAAAATGGATCATCATCATTGGATATTTGATAGCTGGCATCTCGATCGGACCTTGGGAGGCGTATTGGGCTTCAGCGATTCAGCGAGAAATACCCCAAGAATTGCAGGGTCGGGTTTTTAG
>CAYXIS010000159.1:0-2083 GCA_964465545.1 uncultured Bifidobacterium sp.
GAAAGCTGCCTGCTCCTGGGCATCTTCTGTCTTATTGGCATCGCTTGAGGCATCAGCCTCTTGTCCATTAACAGTGACGTCAGCCTGAGCGCTCAGAAGTGCCAAGATTTCGGCATCGTCGTTTGCACCTGCATCTGTTGAAACAATCGGGGAAGGGCTTGGAGTATCTGTTGCCGATGCACTTGTCCCGAATGCAACCGCAGACAGTGCAAGCGCGCTAGTTACGGCCAATACGGAAAATCCGAACAATTTGGTTTTCATCTAATTCTCATCTCTCTTGCTAGTTGGAAAATTTCAAGGGATTCCGAGCGATTTACTCGGATTTTCTATGGATTACTTCGAGGCTTTTTTGAGAGCGGCCTGAAGTTTTGCGACTGCTCGTGCCTTATCAGACTTGTATCTCATCGATGCCCGGTCCAGTGTTTTTGCGCGCTCATTAGCACTAATTTCTAGGGCTTTTTTGAACTTATCCATCGCAGTAGTTCGCGCCTTGGAGAAGACAGCTCGGGCTGTTGTGATTTTGACGTCCGTCGACAACGCAGCCGTCGCCTTCGTCAACGCAGCAAGGTTGGCTTTCACCGTAGCTTTTAAAGTGAGGTTTGTAGGACTTGCAACAGACTTGGCAACCGAAGCCTTGTATGCCTTCTCCGCGGTTAGTGAGGCTGCTTTCTCATCTGTAACTACAGAAGTGAATACGGCTAGGGCTCGCTTAACGGTTAGTCGACGCACTGCTTCAGCACGCTTGCCTTCATCAATCATCGTGGCACGGCTTGGCTTCACCGCTGCAAGGAAATTCGCCTTCGCGTCCGCAAGCGAGGATGCATAATCGGCATTGGCCTGGGCCTTGGTAATAGGAGCTGCCGATGCAGCGCCAGTGCTTGCACATCCCCATGCAAGCACCGATACGAGAATGGCCGCCGTGGTTTGTAGTTTCTTTCTTTCCATTTGTCCTCCTTTAGGGTTACGGAGAAGAACGACCAAAACTGTGCCAGCGTTACAGTTTGATGTGATCTTTTTTGGAGATCCCTGTGGAGACCCTCAAAGAACAGAAATTTAACCGACCACGCATGAAGTGCTAAGTGGGAGGTTAGGGAATAAGGATCTTCTAGCGTGGATTGGATGATTCCTAGGGGTCAGACCAGGGGGCATTCACACGGAATTGGCGAATATTTCACACGGTCAATAAGAAACCTACGGAACATTCATGACACGTATCTTCTCATTATGAAAAATTGAGGCTTGCTTCGATAAAAACCGCAATTACCTTGTCAATAGCAGGATGAGCCCTAGACTCAATGGAACAACTTGCGCGGTACCAATCAAACAGAACGGTGATAGGAATGCGAGTCTCAAATCTCCTGATAGGTAAGAGGCTTCTTGCCCTGGTTCTCGCCCCGGTCCTTCTCGCTGCATGCGCCACTCAGACTTCGCCATCATCCACTGCCGGATTTTCCTCGCCCCCAACACCCACCGCGGTTGTCAGGTCCTCGTATGGGGACATTTCGTGGCTCATGCCAGCGTCGTGGCAAGAAGTCAGACCTAGGACTTGGACCGCTCCCGTCGGGCCGCTTCTCTTCCTAAGCAACGCTCGGATCATCGACCCATGCCCATCCAGTTTCCGCGGGACTGAGTGCTTGAAGCCACTATTGAAACTCCCCGCCGACAGCATCTTGGTCACCTTCGGGGGTTCTGCCACCGTGGGAACACAGAATCAGCTAATACCGCACGAATCCGCGCTACACCGAGAATGCCAAGACATGGGAGGAGAACGCGAAATGTGGACCTTTTTCCGGGGCGTCGGAATCAACGCCTGCTTACGCGGTCCAGATTTCACCGCGAACGAAGCAATGGTCCAGCAGATGATGTCCTCAATGAGGAAGTCGTAGAAACGACGTAGGCTGCACTTTAAAGCACTAAATAATCAACTAGTGACGCGATTCCATTCGCTACTAGTTTTAAGCAATTGGAGGTGCCGGGAATCGACCCCGGGTCCTCCGGTATCAATACAGGACTTGTACGGGCGTAGTGTGTTTAACGCTTTCCCGGTCTCGTATGTCTTACCGTCTAATACCGGACCGACTCC
>CAYXIS010000160.1:0-1917 GCA_964465545.1 uncultured Bifidobacterium sp.
GGAAGTGGCGCTCAATGCCGTCGATCAAATATTCGCCCGCGTCCGGCTGGTAATCGCCGTTGAGCACCTTGAGCAGCGTGGATTTGCCCGCGCCGTTCTCGCCCACCAGCGCGACCACCTTACCCGCGTGTGCCGTAAAACTGACCTGATCGAGTGCGACGACGCCCGGAAACACTTTCGTGATGCCACGGAATTCCAGAGGTTTTAACAGAAACCGCCTCGTCGAAAGCGGCAATATCTTCCAATTCCTCCATGGATTCAACAAATTTCTCAAACATCGAGGGGTTGATAAGTACCGCCACCGGCTTGCCGTGTTTGAGGATGCGCACAGGCTTCCGACGCGAATCGCTGACGGCGGCGCTCAAATTTTCGCGGGCATCTGATATCGAGATATCGCTCATAACCAAATCGTACAATACTGATTGTGTTTTGTACAAAATCGGACTCTTTAGAGGGAGAACCGGGTGGGGCCACTAGTGGTCGGAGAGGTGGACTTCCGGACTTCATTGAGGGGCTTTCAAGGGAGTACCTATTGATGACGGGATTGTTGCTGTGTACCTCCAGATTCCCAATGGAGTAATTCGAATCGACTAGTTCGAAGGGCTTATTGAAATCAAAGCCCATGTGGTTAGCATTCCCTTATGACTGTATTGCCCAAAGCCGACCTCGAGAGGGTATGTTCCTATTACGAGGCATTTTGTGGCAATCTTGAATCCGCTTCAATTCTCATTTCGGGTGTAACAGGCTTCGTTGGATCTTGGCTACTGGAGTCTTTGGTGAGCTTAGATCGGGAATTTGATCTCAATATTTCGGTGACCGGGATAAGCCGTGATCTCGAAAAAGCTCAAGAAATGTTCCGTGAATATGCTGACCCGAGCCTCCGATTCATCGAGTTTGATGTCAGCAAGAAATTTGGTGCACAGGGCCGTTTTTCCCATATCTTTCATGCCGCCACCCCGACAACGGCAGGAACCCGTGCAGGAAGCCTCTCGAATGTATACAACTCAAGTGTTCTTGGTGCACGGAATCTGCTGGATCTAGCCGAGAGGCAAGGGGATGCACCTGTTTTCATACACACCAGTTCTGGTGCGGTTTACGGAGAACAACCGATGTCCTTGGAGAAATTCCCCCTTGATTGGCCGAGACAGGTTCTGGCCCCGTCCAATACGGTAAAGATTGAATATGCGAGGGCGAAGATTGACACTGAGGTACTCATTGAATCCGCAACAAGCGACGGAGTCATCAAAGGCATCAATGCCAGGCTATTTGCGTTCATGGGTCCGCGGATCCCATTGATGGAGCACTACGCAATCGGAAATTTTGTCTATTCAGGACTGCATGAAGATTCGATAAGAATCTCCGGCGACGGCCAAAGCGTTAGGTCTTACCAGTACGCATCGGACATGGTTAGTCAGCTGATCTATTTATTATCCACGGGTACAGCGGGGAATTACCATGTTGGTTCGGCCGATGACCGGAGAATATTGGAGTGGGCAAACTTGGTTGGGTTGGAATGTGGCAAGCCAGTGGAGATATTGGGCACGGACACTTCCGTTGCGACGAGGTATGTCCCGGAATCTGATCCCCGCATACCTGAGGGACTTGGAGAATCCATCTCCAAATCCGAACACCTCGCGCGATGGATTACTTGGCTTCGTACCTAGTTCAGTTCGACGGAATTTTCAGTGGGCGTGAGTGACGGTGACATGATGTGAAGTGGATTCGATTTCAATCGGCCGTCGTCTTGCTTGAAACTTGAAACCGAAGGCATTAGGCCTTGGGTGTATTGGCAAACAACTTCAACCAAAATTGGTGATGTACTCGCCAGGGCCTTTTCGATCCCATTCTTTAGGCTGGACCTGCCTTCGATCCTCATAAAGTTTAGGCCGTACGCCTCAGCGATTTTTCCCCATTTGG
>CAYXIS010000161.1:0-1773 GCA_964465545.1 uncultured Bifidobacterium sp.
CCACGAGGAACCGCGCCAACCGACCACGACGGCCCAGTCGAGGAAGGGACGGATATTGCAGTGCGATTGTGCTCATGGTCTTCACTCCTTTTCGAACGTCTGTTCGATAGGTCATTTATAGCGCACCCCACCGACAAAACGCAAGAATAATTCGAACAGATGTTTGAATATTGTGTGAACTTCCTCTACCCTCAAACCATGGCTAAAACGACCAAACCTGCAGATGTCATCACCGAATTGCCTGATGGACCAGCCGATGAGCATGGACTGACCACTCGCCAGCTCAAGATCCTCCAAGCCATCAAGGCGGCCCTGGTCACCAATGGCTACCCGCCCAGCATGCGTGAAATCGGCGCCGCCGCGGGCCTTGCCTCCCCAGCCTCAGTTCAGTACCAACTCCAAGCCCTTGAGAAGAAGGGCTTCATCCGCCGCGACCCCACCCGCGGCCGAGCCCTCGAAGTCCTGCTGCCCGGTGAGCCCTCCGGAGTCGCCCCCGCGGATAACACCCGCATGGTTCCCCTCCTCGGTCAGATCGCAGCCGGTGGACCCATCTTGGCCGAGCAGGCAGTCGAGGAGACCTTTCCCCTTCCCGAATCCATCGTCGGTCAGGGCGAGCTCTTCATGCTCAAGATCAAGGGCGATTCCATGATCGATGCCGCCATTTGCGATGGAGATTTTGTTGTCATCCGCAGCCAGAAAGGCTGCGAGAAGGGCGAGATCGTTGCCGCCATGATCGATGGCGAGGCAACGGTGAAGACTTTCTCCATGAAAGACGGTCACATCTGGTTGTTGCCGGCCAATGATTCCTTCGCGCCGATTAATGGCGATGACTGCGAGATTCTTGGCAAAGTAACTGCCGTCTTGCGCAGCGTTAGGTAGATCTTGTTTAGCTCTGTGCGGCTTTACGTTTAAGTGGCGGGCGCACCGTCCGTGCTTTCACCGAACTTCCCCGCACGATCAATTCCGGATCGAAGACGATAGTCTGCGGCGCAGAATCATCACCTTCCAACCGCTCGATCAGTTTTCTCGCAGCTGCTGTGCCCATCTCATAACTTGGCTGGCGCACAGTGGTGATTCCGGGGCTGACAATGTCTGCCCATGGAAGATCATCAAAGCCGACAAGGCTTACGTCATCAGGGATAGAAATCTTGTACTCCATCAACGCATGCAGAGCACCCGTCGTCATTCGGTTGTTGGTTACAAAAATTGCATCCGGTGGATCTTCCATCTCAAGAAGCATGCCCACCGCGTGATAGCCACCTTCGTCCTTGAAATCCGCGTAGATCTGCAGGGCTTGATCGGCTTCAAGACCCGATGCTTCAAGAGCCTCCACGTAACCGGCTAATCGATCGCGCGCGGTGCTGGCATGGCGTGGACCCGTAATACATGCCACCCTGCGAGCGCCAGAGGAAAGCAGATGCTGCGTCGCGATCTTCGAGCCGAGTTTATTGTTGATCTGCACGCCATCGGTGGCAATCGGAAGTTCGCGGTCGATGGTGAGGATGTTGATACCGCGCTCAGTCAACGGTGTGACGTCGGTGGACTCGTATGCGGCTGGACTGATGATGACGCCGGAGACATTCTGCGATGAGAGCATCGAAATGTAATCCGTCTCTTTTTGGAGATCGCCATCGGCGTTGCAGAGCATGACCGAGTATCCGGCTCTGCTCGCAACATCTTCGACTCCACGACAAACGGAAGTAAAGAAAGGGTTTTCAATATCGGAGATGATGAGGGCAAGAACAGGTGTCGACTGCGTGCGCAGTCCGCGAG
>CAYXIS010000162.1:0-1633 GCA_964465545.1 uncultured Bifidobacterium sp.
AGCATCTAAGCCACCACGATCGTGACCTACGACTATGACTCCCCGCGATTCGGTAACTGATAAATCGCGTAACTTTGGCTGTCTTGGCTTGGTAACGTCGCCCCGAGCCACTTCCTTGAGCCAAGCCCCGTCATCATCGGGCAGTAACGGCTCATCAAATTGAACATTGAGATGCACGGGACCAATTAGGAGTGCTTCGAAAGCCTCGCGAAGGTCGTGTTCTGGTTTGGAAATATCTTCGGCTAATGCGACTGACTCGCCGTAGATCTTCGCCTGCAAAGTTGTTTGATTTGCCCCGGTCTGGCGCAATCTCTCCGGTCGGTCAGCAGTGATGACAAGGAGTGGAACCTGCGAATGATGCGCCTCGAGAACTGCAGGGTGGTAGTTGGCCACCGCCGTTCCACTCGTGCATACAACTGCCACTGGTCGTCCAGACGCCTTGGCCATTCCTAAGGCAAAGAAAGCACCCGTTCGCTCGTCAACTCGAACATGCAACGTAATCAAGCCTTCTTGCTCCGCGGCGTAAAGAGCAATCGAAAGTGGTGCGTTGCGCGAACCAGGCGAGAGAACAACATTCCTTACGCCATTCTCGATCAACTGCCGAGTGATGTTGCGAGCTAATCGAGTCGAGGTATTCACCATCTCCACCCTTCTCGACTTACCCAATCCCTAGCGCCAGCCTTCCAGGTGTCTCGCACTCTAGAACGCCACCAATCTAATCGATCTGGTGAGATTGAGTACTTTTCTAGGTGAGCCTGATCGGGCACAACTGATGACACCGACATTGCCCCATCAATGATGGGAAGTGCCGCAACATCAGCGCCCAAGAGCACACCCGTGCCAAGCCCGCACGCGTAACTCAACGAGGGCAACACGGCAGCGAGGCGCAGCCCGTACGAAATACCGACGGCCGAGTCCAAGGCACTTGAGACCACAGCAGGTTTGCCGTGGTGTGCAGCAATCTCCAAAGATCGTTTGATTCCACCAAGTGGAGCGACCTTTAGCAGGAGAACATCAACCACGTCATGCAAATCCACGGACATTGGATCTTCTGCCTTGCGGACAACCTCGTCTCCCGCGATCAATACGGGAATGCCCACTCGTTTCTTGAGCTCCCGTAAATCACCTGCAGAATTGCACGGCTGTTCGACATACTCGAGATCACAAATGTCGTAGATGGCATGGATGGCTTGAGTCGCCTTTCCAATGGTCCAAGAACCATTGGCATCCACTCTTACTTTTGCTGATGGAAGAAGATCGCAGACTGTAGCAATGCGAGCCAAATCTTCCTTCAAATCATTACCCACCTTGATTTTCACGGTCTTACACCCGGGAAACCACGATAGAACTTCAGCGATATTTTCTCTTCCATTGATGGCAGGCATCGTCGCATTGACCTCAATGTGAGTGCGTAGAACCTCCAGTGGTACCGCAGTCGCAGCCTCGACAGCGCTCACCAACCACGGAACGCATTCTCGGGCTTCATACTCGACAAAGGGAGAGAACTCTCCCCAACCGCGGGGACCTTCAAACAAAGCAACTTCTCGTATCCTCACCGAACGAAAATCTGTCTTGGTTGGCAACGCAACTACCTTGAGAGAATCAAGGATTGAATCCAACATTTATGGGCGCC